>NZ_BAAAMJ010000001.1:0-159902 GCF_039529215.1 Streptomyces sodiiphilus
GCCAGCAAGCTGACGGGACCTCACGAAACATCGAGGCTAGCATGGCAGCATAGGTGACCAACGAGAAGCCTCTGGCGCTGCGGACGACCTTGTGGTGAGAACCGTCCTGCCAGGGGCTTTACGTCTGCCAGCCACGGGGGCCTCTGCGTCCGATCCATACCGCCATCCGACACTTCATCCCACTCCGCGAAGATCATTGCACTGAAATAACCTCACTGGGCTCAACGCCGTGGGTGGGGCGCAGCCTGCCTACAGCTCTTCCGACTCAGAAGAGACCGATGCGACGGACAACTGGGCCTCAGTTTCACGCAGGTACTCGTGAACGGCGTCTACTGGCACCTGAAACGAGCGCTTGACTCGGAGCGCAGGCAAATGACCGTCGTGAATGAGTCGGTACACGGCCATCTTTGAGACCTTCATAATTGACGCGACCTCGGCCACGGTGAGAAAGTACGCCCCATCGGCTCGGCGCTCTTCCCTCCCCTGGCTAGAGACGGCCATAGAGGTATCCGGGAGCATGGCGAAAAGGCGGGCACCCAGACTTTCCAGAGTGGGGTTATCGTACAGCAGCGCGGGGCTGGTTTCCAGGCAGACCTCCTTGAGACCGTTCGCGAATTCGACCGCGATGAGTGAATCCATCCCGTACTGGACGAGTGGCACTCGAGGATCGATTTCTGTTTCCGGAAACTTGAGAATAAACGCTGCATACTCCCGCAGCCACAACAGCAGGCCGGACCGGGTAGTCGACTCTACCCGCCAACGGTCAAGGAGTCGCTGCGGCATCTCGTCGACCTCCGTGCGTGGTCGAGACCCGACTGTAGAGGTCTGCTCAGCAGCCATCCGGTCCTGGAGACGGGCCAGCCTCTCTGCGGTGTCAATCGGGTCCGCCCACAGTTCATCCACGGCCTGAACGGCACTGCGCAGCTGGTCTTCGATGCCCATCAGATACCCCCGTCCGTATCAGCTAGGAGCGTTTCCAAAGTCTTCCGGGCGTGGTGCAAGTGCGTCTTCACACTTCCCGTGGAAACGCCCATGATCTCTGCAATATCGCTGAGCAGGTAGTCAAACTGGAGCTGAAGCGCAATCGCCGTGGCTTGCTGCTGCGGTAGCTTACGGACAGCATCCAAGATATCGATCCGGACGACCCGGCATACCAGAGCATCTCGGTCATCAAGTTTATCCGGCAACTCATGGGGATCTGTACTCAAGCCATTCCGCCGCCGCGCTTCTCGCGCCCGGCTTAACCGCTGACCAGCCACACGGAAAAGCCAAGC
This sequence comes from Streptomyces sodiiphilus, assembly GCF_039529215.1. Lineage (NCBI taxonomy): Bacteria > Bacillati > Actinomycetota > Actinomycetes > Kitasatosporales > Streptomycetaceae > Streptomyces > Streptomyces sodiiphilus. Next base: position 1,275 of record NZ_BAAAMJ010000001.1, read on the forward strand.
CCGCTTGTTCTCGTACCGCGATACCCGCCCCCAATACTGGTGGGCGGAGATCATCGTCTCCTGCGCAGCATCGTCTATGATCCCCGGGTCCCCCTCCAGCCACAGAAGATAACGCCGCACCTGCGGCTCCCACTCGGTCAAGAAGCGGGCGAACTCCACTGAGGTCGGCTTCACGCATCCCCCCTGCTTCCCGGCCACCCGTTCATCTACAGTCATCCACGGAGCGATCGGCAGCGATGACCGTCCGACGGCCCTGCTGCGCATCTTCCATCCTCAGCCCTGCCTTCGGCAGGCGTTCGAGCATCACCTCGAGCGTGACCCGTTGCTCTCGCTCGAGTCCGACCCTGGCGCGCCCTCGGGCCAGCTCATGGAGCACATCCCACAGGTTTGAGCTCCCGGCGCGGGAGCGAAGGAACAACCCGGCCAGACCGATCACTGCCGGAAACACGATCATCCACACTTCGACGCCCACCGACAGACTCCGTCCCCTGTTTGTGTGCCGCGGTCCTCACCGCGGCCCCACCTACTACAGGCTGAGAAGTATCAAGAGGGTTGAACTGCCTTCAGGATTCCTACGGCTTCAAACGGTCTCCCCGAACAACTGAGTCTCGCGGGGCAGCGCCAGGGCAGGTGCCCCGTCACTCTGCTGTAGACACCACTCGGCCAGACTGCCCCGGCCGGCTCTCCGCATCCCCCGAGGCTCAGGCTGTCGGCCAGGCGCGCCACCCGCGGCGGCGCCTGGGCCAGGTCATGCGCCGTGGTATGTCGCCGCGCGCATCGCGGCGATCCACTCGTTCATGTACTGGTCGCGGTCGTGGGGTTGCTCGGGGCGGTAGAACAGGCCCTGGGGATGGCCGGCCAGGGCCTGGCCCAGGTAGTCCCCGAACGCGGCCACAGCCGGGGTCAGGCAGGAAGACAGCATCGTAGCGACGTACTGCGGGTGGGTCATCGCTGCCAGGGCGTTGCGCAGCAGCGGGCCGCCACCGGCCTGGTCGATCGCGTCCCGCAACGCCGCCAGGGCGGGGGTGTCGGGCATCAGCAGGCCGTGCATCACGTACAGGCCGCCGAACCCGGCGAGCGTCAGTGCCGCTTCACGGGCCCGGGCCATCTCCTGCTCGGTGGCGGCTGCCAGGGCGGCGAGCGGGTCGTAGCCGTCGACGAGCTGGGCCAGCCAGGGCAGGAGAGTGCCGTCCTTTTCGGCCTGCTCCAGCCTCTCAGACAGTGCCTGGCCGCCGCCGGGGGCCAGCATCCCTGTGGCGGCGAGGGATCCGGTGAGGAGGGAGGCGGCCAGCTCATCGGCCCCCATCCCGGCTGCGACGGCCAGCTGGGCCACCGGGCGCCTGCCGGGCCCGCGCCAGCACGGCTCTTCCCCGCCGGCCAGCAGCATCTGGCGTACCCGATTGGGATGCGGGCCGTCCCCGGGCGCGTGCGCCAGGAGGCGGTCCGCTGCCGTGTAGACGGCGTCCTGAGCGGCCTCGCCGCGCGCGGCCCGTGCCTGAACCAGCAGCCGATGCGCCGGGCTCGCCGCCATGGCCCACAACAGCGCCTCGCGGACCGCCGTCCACGGGGGTGCGGGCACCGCGGCGTGCCCCGGCAGGGGCGGGCGACCCGCTTCGGTGTACCAGCCCAGTACCGTCCACCGCAGGTCACGTCCCTGGCGGGCATGACGCGCCAGGGACGCCGCGATCTCCACCGTCATCGCCTCCAGCACGGCAGCCGACCCCTGGCCGCGTCCCAGCCACCGCCGCCGGTGGCGCGGCAGCAGGCCGGCGCGACGCCACCGTTCCAGCTGCGCCGCCGATACCACCAGCTCCCGCTCGGCCAGCAGCGTGATCAACTCCCGGTCCGCGCTGCTCGGTTCGCCTCTGGGCATCTCGCCACTTTAGAACCCCGCGACCTGCCCGGATAACTCCCGGCGCCGACCTGGCTTACTGGTCGACCACAAGGGCGGCCCCGCCCCGAGGGACGAGAAGAGAGAGTGTGATGTCAGAAACAACCCGGGCGCGCCGCCGGTGCCGCACGGGGGCGGTGGTCGCCGTCGCCGGACCGGCCGTGGTCGGGCTGTCCGCCGGCGGGCGCCTCGCCCTGCTCGTGTTCGGGGCGGCTGTACTGCTGATCTTGGCGGTGGTGGCCGCCCTCGCGTTCGGCGCGTCGTTCGCAGGCCGGGCCGAACAGCGTGACGCCGCCCGCCGCACCCTGCTGTTGCTGCTGCGCCTTGCCCCCTGGTACCGCTGACGCCCCGGGGCTATGGGTGCGTCCGAGGACGACAAACCGATGTGAGTGTTCCGGCCGGCAGCACCGTGCCGGGCACGAGGCCGACCGCGTGGTCTGCCCCGGGGGGACCACTGGGCCGGGGGTGGGCGCAGGCAGGCGCCGGATGCGGCTTCGCTGGGGACAGTTGCTTTCGTCCACGGTCGGTTCACTGGCGGGCGTGGCGCTCATGGCCTTCGTCGGCGACCTGCGGCAGCAACTGGTGGGCGCCGTGGCAACAAGTCACCCCTCACAGGGGGCCACCTTCAACTCCAGGCGTCGCGATGCTTGAGAACGGGGATTCCTTGTGCAGGGTGCGGTGCGGCGGCGATCTTACGCTGCCCATCCCGTCGAGGAGACGTTGGTGTAGGCGTCGTAGCCGGAGCCGAGGTCCATGATGATCTCGTCCCAGATGCCTTCCATCGCCTGACGGTCGCCGGCCAGCCAAGCGTCAACAGCGGCGTTCCAGATGCGGGGGCGGACGTTGGTGTGGCGTACGGGCAGGTCGCGGCGGTGGGGCTGTTGGACGTTGCGCTGGTCGACGGGGTCGATTTCGATGCGGGTGCCGCGGCCGTTGTTCGCGAGGCGGCGTTTGAGGTGGTTGGCGACGTTGCGGCGGCGCAGGTCCCAGTAGGCGCGGTCCAGCGCCGCGCGGTTCTTCGGGGAAGGGGAGCGTTTCCCTGCGGTCCAGGCGGCGAGGGCGCGTCGACTGATACCGGCGGCTGTGAGGGCATCGCGGCCAGCGGGGGATCTGGTGAGGTAGTTCAGGCGGGCGGTCCAGCCGCGGCGGGTGTGGGGTGGTGAGGCGATGCCGGTCACCATCCGTTCGATGCCGGCGCCGAGAGCTTGCGCGCCGTGGACACCAGCGGCGCCGAGCTGTCCGAGCTGGGCCCAGCGGTAGTTGTCGGCCATCAGGCGTCCTGTCCGGTGAGGGTGGCGGTGTAGGTGACGGGTTCACCGGTGTGGGGGTGGGTCTTGACCTTCATGTCGGCCAGGCCGGTGCCCTCGGTGAACACCTGCCGCCAGTGGCCGGCGACGTGCAGCTCGTCGGTGCCCGCGACCGTGATCACCGTGAGGCCTGCGGTGGCGGCCTTGTAAGCGCGCCACCACAGGTTCGCGAAGGCCTGGGAGCGGATGAGGTGGACCCAGTCCGGGCGGACGATCTCCCGGTTGTGTGGGCTCTCTCCGAGGGTGGAGACGAACTTGGCGTACATCTGCTTGACGTAGGTCAGCGTGACGTCGTCCCCGGCCGCGATGGCGTTCGTGCGGGCATCGGCCAGGAGCTGGCGCAGGGAGTCCAGCAGCGTCTCCGTCGCCCCCGACGTCCAGGACTCGTGGATGCGCGGCGGGGCGTCGATCAGCCCGTACTTCGGCCCCGCGATACGCAGCAGGAGGCGCATGGTGGGTTCGGTGATCCACAGCGGGCCGCTCTCCTCCCGGTCCCCCAGCGGGCTGGGGCCGGTGGGGTGCCGCCAGGCAGGGGGGTCGATGAGGTAGACCCCGGCCCGCTTCCGGTCGTGCTCTCCGCCCTGCTGGTGTTCGAGGCGGCCGATCGGCAGCCAGGTCTTGAACGCGGACAGGTAGGCGGCGTTGACGTCCAGCACGGTGACGGTGAGGTCGCCGTCCGGGGTCCGGCGCAGGTGCGGGTGGCGCCAGGACGGGCGGGCCTCCCAGATCAGATCGGCTTCCCGCTTGCTGGGCTTGGTGAAGATATCCGGCATGCGCGGGTAGGAGGTGTGCTCGTAGCGGGCCGTACGCCGGGTCGCAGCGAACAGGGCCATCACGTCCGGGATCGCGCGTTTGATCAAAGCCCCGGTCGCGGCGTCCGCGTCCCCACCGGCACGCTCCAGCTCGGTGCTGACGGCGGCGGTGATCTTCTCGCTCAGTTCGGAACGAGTCTGTTCCGCCGTGGTGGTGCGGCGCCGGTTCTGGTGCCGGGTATGCGCGGCACGGGCGGCTTGGGCCTTCGGGCTCTCGGGGGGACTGGCAGCAGAAACAGCCGGACCCGGACCCGGGGCGGGGGCGGTCTGCGGGGTGGCCGGGGCGGGGGCGGCCTCGGGGGCCGACGGCCGGGCGGCTGAGGCGGCCGGGGCGGCTTCGGGGGTGGGGTAGATCTCCGCCAGGCCTTCCAGCAGCCGCAGATACGCCCCCCGCGCCGGAGAGTTCGACAGCGAGCCGCTCTCCCAGTTCGACACGGTCTGCCGCCCCACCCCGACCGCCTTACCGACCTGCTCCAACGACAGGCCGGCCGCCGTCCGCAGCCGGCGCCGCTCCCCCGGGTCCGCGAACTTCGCCGCGAGCTTGGCCTCCGCCAGCAACGCCGCCACAGGATCCTCAGCCATGGCACCATTCTAACCGAAGGATGGACATTGGTTAGACGTTTCATGGCGGAATTCTGGAATCGCGCCAGGACCAAGGGAACACACGAGCGATTCCCGGGGGATGCGAGCCAGCCGGCCGGGCAGCGCCACGAGGAGACAACCAGCACCTGGACCGCGTCGAGCCGGAAGTGAGGGGGCCCTCCCCGGGCACGGCGCCATGAAGCACAACCCTGGTGTGTACCGCCCCAGCGGACCACCACGGCGGCACCGAACAAGGCCGCGGCGGCCGCGGTGTCGGAGGTCGGGGCAGGAAGCAGTGCGAGGGAGTTCTGCGTAGGGGCCTGGAACCGGCGCGGTGCTGACTAGTGTTCAGGACACGGGAGGTTTCCTTCCCTGTCAGGGGCGGCCCTTGTGCGCGGGGGCGCCGTTGGCGGGTGACAACAGGAGGGGTGGGGCATGGACGTTGATGTCGCGAGCGTGCCGGGTTACCTGTACATGTGGGCCATTGGCCGGGCGCGGGCCGCGGCTGGTGCGGTCACCGGTGCGGTCGACACGTCTCTGGAGGCTGTCGTCGGCCGGCTTGCTGCCGTTGTGCGGCGGCGGCTCGGGGAGGACCATGATGCGCTCGCGGGCCTTGAGGAAGAAGCCGAAGCTGCTGCGGCTGACACCGCGCCCGGCGCCGGTGCGGCCGGGGATCCGGCGCTGTCGCAAGAGACTCACGGCGCGCTCGTCTACGCCCTCACCCGCGCGGTGAAGAACGACCCTGCCTTCGCCCGGGACCTCGCCGAAGCACTGGGCGCGGTGAAGACCGCCGACATCGGCAGCATGACTTCATCTTCCGGCGGTGGGACCACGGCGGGTGGTGGCATCACCATGACCACCTCCGGTGACCAGTCCCCCGTCATCGGCGGCAACACCGGCGACCTCACCTTCGGCAACCTTCCCCCCGCCCCGGCCGCTGTCTCCGACAGCAGTCCCGGCGAGGGGCAGGACGGCAAGACCGGACGCGAGGAACGCAAAGAGGAAGGGAGAGAGGAGGGCAAAGGGGAGGGGGAGGCGCCGGGCCCTTCGCGGCCGGGGCCGGACCAGAGCTGAACCGCGCCCCGGAGAACACACACCCCAGCTCACCCAGCCCTCGAACAGCCCCCCGCCAGAAGGCGGACATCGAGACCCGCGGGAACCACTCCCCCGCCGCCGGGACGATTGGCCGTATCGACTACGGCGCCACGCACCTCCACCTCCCTGCGGCTCGGGAGTCGGTGGAGTGGCCGGTGCGGATCGGGGCCATCCCGCCGCTCGCGGCCGCGTTCCAGAACCGCACCAGGGTCCGGGAGACCATCGACACCGCCCGGGCCGGTAGGGGAGGTGTGGTCCTCACCCAGGTCCTGGCCGGAGGCGGCGGATACGGCAAGTCCCAGCTCGCCGCCGCCTACGCCAACGACGCCATCAACAGCGGCACCGAACTGGTCGTATGGGTACACGCAGCCGAAGAACAAGCACTCATCACCACCTACGCCCGCGCAGCCACCGCCGTCCACGCACCAGGGGCCGGTGGGGACGATCCGGTGGCCGATGCCGAGCAGTTCATGGCCTGGCTGGCCACCACCAGCCGGAGCTGGCTGGTCGTCCTGGACAACATCACCGACCCCGCCGCGGTACAGAAGTGGTGGCCCCAAGGACGAGCCGGGTGGGTGCTGGCCACCACCCGGCTGCACACTGACGCACGGCTGACCGCCGCCGGCCGCACCCTGGTCCCCGTCGACGTCTACACCCCCCAGGAAGCCCACACCTACCTCAAAGACCGGCTCACCGCCGCCGGCCGCGCACGCCTCCACCACCACGGGGCGGCAGGGCAGATCATCGAACAGCTCGGGCGGCTGCCCCTCGCGCTCGGGTTCGCTGCCGCCTACATGATCGAAGAAGACGCCACCTGCGGCGAGTACCTCGACCACCTCACCAACGGCCTGCTCTCCGATGCTCTGCCTGCGTGGGCGGACGCCGAAGACTACGGCCAGCCTGTCACCGCGGCCCTCCTCCTCAACCTCCAGGCGGCCACCGCCACCGGCCCGCCCGGCCTCGTCGAACCCGCCCTGCGCCTCGCCGCGCTCCTGGACCCCGACGGCCACCCCCTCGGCCTGTGGGACACCCCGCCTGTCCTGGCCTACCTGACCGCAGCCCACCACACCGCCTGGTGGAAACGCCGAAGGCGCAAGAAGATCACCGCACGGGAAGCACACGCGGCACTGGCAGCCCTGCACCGCTACGGACTCCTCACCCGCGACCGCACCAACGGCCCCCGGGCTGTCCGTATCCACGCACTCACCGCCCGCGCGGTCCGCGAAACCACCCCCGCCCACCAGCAACCCGCCCTGGCCACCACAGCCGCCGACGCCCTCCTGGCCCTGTGGCCCGACCCCGACCAGCCCCACCGCGACCTCGCCACCACCCTCCGCGCCAACACCGACACCCTCCACACCCACACCCAGCCCACCTCTGGAACCCTCAAGGACACCTGGTCCTCTACCGCACCGGCATCAGCCTCCTCGACGCCGGACTGACCACCCCGGCCACCGAGTACTGGACACAGCTGCAGCAGACCGCCCACAACCACCTCGGCCCCCACCACCCCGACACCCTGCTCGCACGCGGAAACCTCGCCACCTCCTACGCCGACGCCGGGCGCACCACGGAAGCCATCGCGCTGCTGGAGCAGGTCCTGGCCGACCGCGAACGCGTGCTCGGTGCGGAGCACCCCGGCACTGAGGCCACGCGAGCGGCGCTGGCTCGTTGGCTGGGGGGCGAGGGAGATGCCGGGGCGGTCGGGACGGATTGACAGCATGCCCACGCCGTAGCCCCGGGGGGACTGCGTGCCTGGATCGTGTGCTGAACGATTCTGTCCAGGCAGCCGCCTTCCGCGCCATCCAGGGATGTTCTGCCAGAGAAGGCCGCAGAACTGGCCTGGGGAGGGTCCGGACGGGCGGCGAAGCCCCGGGGAAGCTCTCGACGCACCAACCCGCCGGACCCCTGGCGTGTAGGTCGAGCATCTGTTCTCCCGCCCCGCAGCCGCCCCCTTTGACCGTGACCGCAAGGGCGAGAGCGGCGTTGGGCACGGTGCCCCGCCCACACCAGCCGGCGCCCTCCCGGGCCCGGCGGGGTGTGCGGGCAGCGGGCTGCGGAGTGGTTGTCCAGCGTGAGGGAGCGCAATCGTGCGGTGTGAAGGGTCGAGAACAGCGACAGTCTGAGCACGAACGCAGCCGCACAGCGGTCCTCGGATCACGCCTGCGGCCAGCCGCCTCTCCATCCCACCCTCCAGCTCGCTCTGGGCGGCACGCTCGGCCCGCTGCTCGGCCCCGGGCCTGGCAGTGGTGCAGCGCCCAATTGAACAAGCGCGGTGCGGCCGCGTCGTACGATCGCGGGCCCACCCTGCGGATCTCCGAGCAAGCCCTACATCAGCCATCAGCTGGCCAGGCGTCACGGTCCCCGCACGGCCACGCTGCCACTCTCAAGCCCTGCGGGACTCCCGCTCGGGCGATGTGGCCGTCGTCCAGGCCGCGGCCCGGGCCCTGCCCGGTGTTGACTGGGGGTCAGAGCCCGGGTGGCCTGCGCGCGGGCATAGCCGTCGCGGGCAGTCAGCGGCGGCGGTGGGAGAGCCGGAGAAGGAACGCGGCTGTGCCGGTGACTGCCAGTAGGGCGGCGGTTGTCCAGGCGGTGGGGTCACCGTTCTCGGCTACCGGCCATCGGGCCCAGGCGGGCAGGGGCGGGTCCTGGCCGAGGAGGAACACCGGCAGTGCCCACAGGAACGGGACGGTCCAGCAGGCGCGGACTCCGACCACGGCGGCGCCCAAGCAGGCCAGACCGAGAAACCCCGTCAGGGCGCGCAGGGCCAGGGGAATGTCGGCTGGTTGTCCTGCCGCGGCGAGCGCGGTGGTGGTGAGGACGGCGGCCGTTGCGGCGCCGATGGCGCCGGCGAGTGCGGCCATCAGATACCTGGGGCGGGCGGCGTGGGCGGAGAAGCCCTCCATGGTGTCCATGGTTGCGCCGACCGCGAAGCAGGCCATGAGCAGCGGCACGCAGGCGGCCAGGGGCACCGGCAGGGGTGGGCCACCGGCGAGGTCGGGGAACAGCAGGGGGTCGTCGGCGCGCGGGAGCAGCAGGGTGGCGCTCAGGGTGAGGAGTGTGGTGACCAGGGGCAGTCGGTGGGAGCGGCAGAAGCTCCAATGGAGTTTTCGGCGCGTTTGTTCGGCTGGTTCCGTGTTCGGGAGTATGGGGGGTGTCAGCATGGCTGGCTCACGGAGTGGGCCCATTGCTGTGCTTCGTTGAGTTGTTCCTGTTCTGGTAGTGCGAGGACTCGTGTGACCTCGTCGACGTGGGAGGTGTCGCCGTAGTGGCCGTAGGAGGGTGGGGCGTCGAGTTGTCTGACGCGGGTCTCCAGCCACAGGCTGAGTGCCTGGTGGTGGAGCATGCGGTCGGGGTCCGGTTCCGGTGTGCACCACACGGTCACCTCGTCCATCTGCTGCGTCACCAAGGTGGCCAGCAGGTCTCCTTTCCCGTGGTCGAGGAGGAAGCCGGTGCCGGAGAGGCCGTCTTCGGTGTAGCGGTCGGCGGGCGGGAGGATGTCCAGTCCCCGGGTGTGCACGGCGGTCACGGCGGAGACCGCGTCCTTCAGGCGGTGGGCGTGCTCGGGCCACACACAGACCTCGCTGCCGCTGGCCTGCGCGCACACTGGCTCAGCGGGTGAGGTACGGGGTCCGACGAGTGGGGCGTCGGGGTTGTTCGGCATGGCCAGCAGAACGCCCGCCAGCGCGCCGGCCGCCAGCAGGGGTGTGCGAGCCGGGCGTGGCAGGCGCGGCACTCCGTCGCGTCGGGCGGTGAGGCGTGCGGCCAGGTGGGGTGCTGCGATGGCCAGGATCACGGCGCAGGCCGCGGCGGCCGCGCGCCACATCAGGTGGGTTTCGGCGAGGCGGAAGGAGATGGCCTGGTACGGGACGCTTGCCGTGAGGGGGGAATCTTGGGTGAAGACGAAGAGGAAGAGGACCAGGGCTCCTGTTGCGGCGATGAGGCCGGTGAAGCGGCTGGGGGCGAGGGTTCCGGCCAGGTGTCCCAGGCCGGCGGCGAAGATGATCCCGGTCATGCCGAAGACCGGATACTCCAGCCACGGGCTGCCGGGGGCTCCGCCTCTCCAGGTGGCTGTCCAGAGGATGAGGACGGGGACGGCGTAGGCGGGCAGGAGCCAGCCCAGGTCTGCTGCCAGGCGTGTCAGGGCGGCGTGGTGGGGCGGGCGGGCGGAGACCGGGGAGGTATCCGCGTTGCGGTGAGCGCGTGCGGCTCTGTCCGCGCACAGGGCGAGGGCCGCGATCACGAAGGGCAGACCCGCCGCTGTGGCGGCTGCTGAGGCGCGTGGCCAGGAATCGGGCGGGAAACCGCCTGTGGAGAGGGTGAGAAGGCAGGCCAGGCCGATCAGAGGGAGAGCCCACCAGCGCAGGGGGCTGCGGCGCCATTCGATGAGGAACCCGGTCATCCGTGCGCTCCCGACGAGGTGGAAAGGCCGGTGTCCTGTCCCAGGACCACGGAATAGCCCTGTTCCAGCGGGGTGTCTCCCGGCGCCTGTTCATGGGCCAGATCCGCCAGTTCCCGCGGAGTGCCGTCGAAGACCACACGGCCCCCGTGCAGCACACCCAGGCGAGGCGCGCTGTGGGCGAGGTCCTCCACGATGTGGGTGGACAGCACCACACAGGCACTCCCGCCCAGCTCCCGCAGCATGGACCGGAACTGCATCCGCTGGCGTGGATCGAGCCCGGTGGTGGGCTCGTCCAGCAGGACCACAGCGGGAGACCCCAGCGTGGCCTGGGCGATACCGGCCCGGCGCACCATGCCGCCCGACAGCTTCCTCATCGGTGTCCGGGCCTGGTCCAGCAGATCCACCCGGGCCAGAGCCGTGCGTGTTTCCTCGGGGATCCGGCCGGCCGGGATCTCCCTGAGCCACGCGCAGTGACGCACGAAGTCCTCAACGGTGAAAGCGGGAGGACAGCCGAAACTCTGCGGCAGCCAGCCGATACGCCGCCGCGCCGCCCGCACCTCGCCCCTGGTCCGCACCTCGCCGCCGAACAGCCGCAGGGTGCCCTCCTGGGGAGCGGCGGCTGTCGCCAGCACCCGCAACAGAGTGCTCTTCCCTGCCCCGTTCGGCCCCAGCAGACCGTACACACCCTTCTCCAGGGACAGGCTGACACCGCGCAGCACCGGCTTGCCCCGGTAACCCTGATGAAGACCGTTCAACTCAATGACGTTCACATGAGACCCTTGATGTCGTGCCGGTGCGGGGCACAACTCCACTGCGCCCCGCACCGCACACTACGTGTAACGCGCCCTGTCAGCGCAGTTCGACAACGACCTGCCGGATACTCCACGTGCAGTCGGGGACATAGACACGGGTGGTGCCGCTGCTCTGGGTGACCCACGAGCTGTACTTGTCCGACTCGCCCACGCAGTCAGCCTTGGCACGCCACTGGCCGGAGCCGGTGCACTCCGCCCACCCTCCCGTACTGCCCGCGCTGGTCGTGCACTCCAGTGCCTGGGCGGAGACATCCGCAGAAGTGCCGCGGCAATCGCCAGAAGAGGCAGGCTGAGCGCAGCCGCTCCCAGAAGGCCTATGGAACGTCTCATCAAGTGATTCTCCTTCATGTGTTCAAGCTGACACACAGCGTGTTCGAAACAGCGCACGTGACTCTAAGTTGCTTCCTTGACACATGCAACGACAGCAGTTGATCTCAGCCTGGATCCACCGCGTGAATCTGAGTGGGTTTGCTGATCGGTTCTTGGCTGGTTTTCCGGTTTCGGGCAGGGGTGGGTGCCGGATGGCCGTTCCGGTGGCGGGGTCTCCGAGGTCTTTCGGGTCGTGGGTGGGCAGTCGGTCCGGCTGGTCAGGTGCGCAGGCGGTGGCCGACGGCCGTCCACAGGTGCTCCAGCGCCTGCCACCAGGGTCATCGGTCGGGGAAGTGCCAGGTCAGGGTGCGCGCGCTGGTGGCAAGGCGGGCGGGGACGGCGATCAGGTGGCGGCGGACGGTGCCGGTGCGGGCCCTGGTGTGGAAGGTGGAGGCCAGGGTGCCGAGCGCGCGGGTGAGGTTGTGGGAGAGGGTGGCGAGGGTGAGCCAGGCGGCGTTCGCGGTGAACTTTCCCGACGGCAGATGTGCGAGGGCGGAGTCCTCCAGATCAGCGAAGACCTGCTCGATGATGGCGTGGCGGCGGTGGGTGGCCTCGGCTTCGACGAGGCCGAGCGCGGTGTCGGTGAACACGGCGTGGAAGCGATGAGCGGTGAACAACTCGCGTTGTCCGTCGAGGACATGAGGCTGACCGAGCCGTTGACGCGGCGGACCAGGAGCCGGGCTGTGGCGTGGTACTTCTTCGGCTTGCCGGTGAAGGCGGTGTATCCGGTCTCGGCGACCTCGGCGTCGGATACCCATCGCTGCTCGTCCTCGTCGAAGACCGCGTCCGTGTCCTTGATCGCCGTCCATGCGTTCTCGTCGATGGCGGCGAGCGCGGTGCGGACCTTCTTGCGCTGGGCGATCGTAAAGGAGAAGCGCACCCCCAGGCGGAGGCAGGCGGCAACCATCTTGTGGGAGCAGAACGCGGAGTCCCCGCGCACGATGATCTGGCCCCTCACGCCCATGGCCCGGACCGTGTTGACCGCCTCGGCGATCAGATGGGCGGCGCCCTTGGCGGAGCCGGCCGAGCCCTTGCGCAGCCGCGAGGCCACGATGACCGGCGCGGCGATCGGTGTGGAGGCGGTCACGATCTGGAAGTGCAGGCCGCGCTGCCTCGTGTAGCCGAAGGCGGCGCCCTGCTTGGTAGCCGTGGACCTGTTTCACTTTCGAGTCGATGTCCAGGAACACCACCGCCTGCGCGCCGGTCAGCAGACCGCAGTGCTGGACCAGGTTCGCCGTGAATGTCCTGGTGACGGACTCCAGTTGACGCACGTGGCCCCAGGTGAAGGCGCGCAGGAACGTGCCCAGGGTGGAGGGGCGCGTATCCCGGAGAAGGCGCGGGGCATCGCTCCGTGCCGCAGTACATCCACATCGTCGATGCTGCCCGCCCCGGCGAGCATGCCCGCCACCAGCGACATCACCTTCGCGTCCGCTGCCGTACCGGCACCGTTCGCAGCCCCGGCGAGGCTGAGCTTGTCGCGGACCAGGCGGGGCAGGCCGCACCTCTCGGCCAGCCGTACCCCGGCAGCCAGGCCGCCGTACGCGATCAGATTCGAGTCATCGGCCGCCGCAAACGTCGCCGTCGCCGTGTGGGAGGATTTCACTTACGAAGTGCCTTGCTGATCGTGCGTGCTGGAAGCCTGAAGAACTCCCATCATCGCAGGTCACAAGGCACTTCCCCGTTCCGGCCCCCGGTCACAGACGGCGATCACACGGTGGATCCAGGCTCAGACCTCCATCCCATCCGATTCAGGACGAAATGATCACAAGATTCACCGTAGGTGCAACGCGAAAAGGAGTGATGCAGACCCCGGGACCGAGGCGCATACGCAAGGCCCCCCACAGAGCACGCTTGCCGGCGTCGACTCAGTGGGCTCGCCTCGGAGCTGCCCAGACCCGCCAGGCTGGCGATTGACCGAAAGTATGCGCCACACGCCCCTGTGCCACCCGTCACGTTTGAGAACATGCGACTGGCAAGTGCCCGCGAGCACGACGACAGCCCTGCACCAGCAACTCCCGCACCACGGGATGGTCCTCGGCAAACCGGAGCCCGCGCCGGTCGGCCAGGTGTCCGGGCAGACCGAACCGGGCCGTGGCCTCCGGGGTGAGCAGCACCAGCGGGTCGCTGTCCCGGCCCGCCTTGTGCAGCCACGGCTGGCCCAGCCCTGCGGACAATGCCCAGGCAGCCCGGTCCACGAGGGTGGCGGCCGGGCAGGCCAGGCCCCGGCCGTCCGCGAGCCACGCGTTTCCGCGGTCGTCCAAGACCGCGAACAGCCCTTCCGGAAACCGCTGTCCCCCCTTTGGGGACGACGGATGGGGGCCTTCCCCCATGAAAGTGGACACCTGTTCGTGCGGTTATGCGGCAAGTGTGATGGTAGCTGGTGCGTGTTCGTAGCCGATGGGGGACATCTGTGCGGCGGCCGAGTGTCGCCGTGCGGTGTTGTATCTGGTGACCCAGCGGAAGACCGCCAGTCGGCAGGCGCGGGCGCCGTCGTAGCGACGGGCGCCTTGCAGGGTCTCCCGTTTCAGGCTGGCGTTGAACGACTCGGCGGCGGCGTCGTCCGCGCTCGACCGCTCCCATGGACTGCGTCACGCCCAACTCGCCGCACAGATCGGCGAATTCACGACTGGTGTACTGCGCACCGTGGTCGGTGTGGAAGACGGCGCCGGCCATGCCGCCGCGGGTGGCCGCGGCGGCCTTCAGCGCGTCGGCGACCAGTTCCGTGCGCATGTGGTCGGCGATCGACCACCCGGCCAGGCGGCGCGAGAAGCAGTCCACGACCGTCGCCGAATACAGGAACTCGCCGTCACCGACGGGCAGATACGTGATGTCGCCCACGTACTTGGTGTTCGGCGCCGACCCGCTGTCCGCGAGGGGGCCTAGCTTGGGCGGCAGGACCGAAGGAGATTCCTCATGACAATTCTTGTTTCCGGTGCGTCCGGACATGTGGGCCGCCCGCTGGTGGAGCAACTGCTGGCGGCCGGGCATCGGGTCCGGGGCCTGACCCGTGACCCCAGCAGGGCGAACCTCCCGGACGGTGCGGAGGTGGTGGCCGGGAACCTGGCCGTGACATCGAGCCTTCCCGAGGCGTTCGCGGGCGTGACGGCGGCGCACCTGATCAGTTTCGGTGACGACTACGCACCGCTGGCCAACGGGGCCGAGATCGCGCAGATCGCGGTGGAGGCCGGGGTGCGCAAAGTGACGATCCTCAAGGGCGACATGGAGAAGACCGGGCTGGACGAGGCTGTCGAAGCGAGCGGTCTGGAGTACACGTACCTCGCACCGGTGGAGTTCATGTCCAACGCCCTGGAGTGGGCGCAGTCCGTGCAGAAGGAGGGTGTCGTCCGCGAGGGTTTCCCGGACGTGCCCAGTTCCATGGTGCACGAGGCGGACATCGCCTCCGTCGCCGCGGCGGTGCTGACCACGGACGGTCATACCGGCAAGGAGTACTGGTTGACCGGCCCCGAGGCGCTGACAGCGCCGCAGAAGGTAGCGGTCATCTCCGAGGTTCTGGGCCGTGAGGTGCGGTACATCGAGCTGAGCCGGGAGGAAGTGATCGCCCGCTGGCGTGAGCAGGGCTACAGCGACGACGACGTGGAGTTCTTCCTGGCGATACGGACGAATCCGCCGGAGGCGGGCCGCACCGTGCTGCCGACGGTGACAGAGGTCACGGGGCAGCCCGGCCGGACCTTCGCCCAGTGGATGCGGGAGAACGCCGCGGTCTTCGGGGCCTGACGCGGCGGTCGGCGGGTCACAGATGAGGAGGCGTCCGCGGCCGGAGCCGGGGCCGGCGTGCGCCGACCCGGCTCCGGCTCTTCCCGACCATGCTGGCCATTCTCAGCCACATATTTCACAGGGGCAGTTCGCCGGAGCTGCGCCTGGACTCCTTCCTGGCCGGGCACCGGGAGCGCGCCGTCGTGCGTCAGCCGGGGCAGGACTTCTGGTTGCGCCACCAGCGGTGTGATGCACTGTCAGACTGAGAGCAGGCGGCCTGTGCCGGCGGCCGGGTCACACGCAACATGCCGGGGGAGGCTGTGGAGGTCCGCAGAACGGAGAACGGGCGGGTCCGGGGACGCGGCTCAGTCCGCGGGGTTCTGGCGTTTCTCGGCATTCCCTATGCCGCCCCGCCTTTCGGAGCCAACCGTTTCCGGGAGCCGTGTCCGGTCCGGAGGTGGGAAGGGGTGCGCGATTGCCGGTCCTTCGGCCCGGTGGCCCCGCAGTCCGCCGAGCTCCCGGGGATGCCGGCGTGGTCGCCCGGCAGGGAGGACATTCTCACGCTGAACATCTGGACCCCGGCTGCGCCCGGAGGGCCACTGCCGGTCGTGGTCTGGATCCATGGCGGTGCCTATACCTTCGGTTCCTCCGCGCAGCCCGACTTCGACGGCACGGCACTCGCTCGCGCCGGAGTGGTCCTGGTGTCCATGAACTACCGACTCGGCTTCGAGGGTTTCGGGCACATGCCGTCCGAAGCCGGTCCGCGCTGCCCGGAGAACCGAGGGCTGCTCGACCAGCTCGCCGCCTTGGAGTGGGTACGCGACAACATCGCCGCCTTCGGCGGTGATCCGACCAACGTCACGGTGGCCGGGCAGTCCGCCGGAGCCACCTCGGCCGCCTGCCTGATGGTGATGGAGCGGGCCCGCGGACTGTTCCGCCGCGTCATTGCCCACAGCCCGGTCGGGCCTTGTTTTCCGGCGGAGCTCGCTGTCGAGACCACCCACAGGGTTGCCGCGGCGGCCGGTGTCCCGGCCACGTCGGCGGGTCTTGCTTCCGCAACCCCTGAGGCACTGATCGTGGCCTCGGAGCAGGTCGTCCGCGACTACCGAGGGTGCCCGGGTTCAGGAGCTCGGTACTACAATCCCGTCATTGACGGCGATGTTCTGCCCGGTGACCCTGTATCCCTCGCAGCCCGCGCAGCAACCGGCGGAGTGGACCTGCTGGTCTGCCACACCGCGGAGGAGGGTTGGCTGCTGCACGCCACCGACAGCATCCCGGCAGTCACCACCGGCGAACAGTTGGCAGACTTCACGGAAGCATTCCAACTCCCCGATGAGCTGATCGAGGGCTACCGAGGGCTGATGCCCGGAGCTCCCGTCCTCGACCTCTACCTGGCCGTCTTCGGCGATCTGCTGTTCAGTCAGTACGCCTGGCGGCTCGCAGAGGCTCACGCACGGTCGGGCGGGCGGGCGTTCGAGTCCTGCTTCGCGCGCCGGCGCACCGCCCCTCCAGCAGTGGTGCATGCGTGGCACTGCGCGGACATCCCCTTCGCCTTCGGCACTCTCACGGATGAAAACGTCGCGTTTCTCATTGGCCGTTCGCCCACTGCCGCGGACCATCGGCTGTCCCGGCGCATGGGGGAAGCCTGGGCCGGCTTCGCGACCGACGGCCATCCTGGCTGGAGACCCGTCGGCTCTCCCGGGGCGGCCGGCCGCACCTGGAGCACACCGGACAGTCCCGCTCTCCCCGACAACGCCGCGATCCATGACCTGTGGCGCCGGAAGCTCCAGGGGGAATGGCGCCCGCCTCGGCGTGACCGTCCGGGCAGTGCGGCTCAGACAGACCGTCCCCAGGGGACGGTGGGCTGAAGGACGGCTTCCTGGAGAGCAAGGGTGCGCCACTGGGCGACCTGCCTGTACTCAGGGTCGGAGACCATGCGGAGGAATGCCGCACGGCTGGGGTAGCGGACCAGGAGCACCGCGTCCCAGCTCTGGCCCTCTTCAGCGACCAGCGCCGCTTCCCCCTTCCCGGCGTAGAGCACCTGCCCTCCGTAACGGGGAAGGAACGTCTCGGCCACTGCCCGGGAGTACCGGCGGTAGGACTCCTGGCCTCTTTCGGCGAAACGCAGCAGGTTGAGCATGACCACCGGACCGTCCGGGTCTTCCTCCACGAACCGTTGGAGTTCTTCTCGTGCAGGTTCCACAGCCACGACACCCTCCTGCGATCAAGCGCTTGCTTACCAGTATCCCATCCGGGCACCCAGCCTGGTCAAGCGGCCGACCGCACAGAGGGTCGGCCGCTTGACCCGCGCGCCCTCACCGTACGAGGCCCAAAGCCAGTTCAACCGGGGCCGGTACCGCCCGCGCACCCGACTCGGGCTCGTATCAAGCGGTCACCCAGCCATTCTTCCGGGCCAGTTCGACCACGCAGCCACGGATCTGCTTGATCTGTGCGGCGGTCAGTGAATCCACCGATTCGATCAGCGATTCCGTCAGCTCGGCCCGGAACCGGGCAACGCTCTCGGCGCCTCCGACGACTGCCGAGTCGCTCTCGTCCGGCGACACAGGGGTACGGACGATCCGGTTCGGGGACGGCTGGTGGATCAGCCGGATCCGGGACGCCTTCGGTCCCTTCTCCCCCATCTCCATGAAGAACTCGACGTCGCTTCCCTCGCCGTACAAGTACTTCTCGTCGATCAGGTCGTTCGCATGCATGAAGACGTCTTCGCCCGGCTCCGACGGGGCGATGAATCCGTAACCACGGACCTCATCGAAACGCAGTACTTTGCCAGTCATCAACACAGCTCACCACTCCAGCGCCAGCGCACACCATTACCGAGGGCTTCCTCACGGAAGCGCCCCCACGAAAGAAACCTACACACCCCTGCGGCGACGTACGACCCCTACTTCCATCAACCCGTACGGGAGAGGGGTCAGGTTCTCACCGGGTGGCGTCGGCCTTACCCCTGGCCGCGCCGTCCGCCCCCCCAGCGGATAGATGTTCAGCGCGGGCGGTGGGCGGGCTGCCGCAAGAGGTGTCCGGGGACCGCCTCGGCCAGGATGCGGTAGCCCTCGGGATTCAGATGCAGCCAGTCACCGTCGTGAAGGGCGGGGTGCAGCCTCTCGGGCTGGGCGGGGTCCCGCACCGCCCGGTCGAAGTCGATGACCGCGTCGAACGCGCCCCTTGTCCGGATCCAGTCGTTGACCGCCTGGCGAGCGGACTCACGGTGCCCCTCGGGATCGTCGTAGCCCTCATTGCCTCCGAAGGGCAGCAGCGTCGCGCCGTAGACGGGCAGCCCTTGAGCGTGGGCCCTGACGACGATCTGCTCGTAGGCGGTGATCAGCTGTCCAGCCACCTCCTGCTGCGCGGCGGCCGTGGCGGGCGCCGTCCCGATGTCGTTGACGCCGTGGAAAACCAGGAGCCAGCTGACGCCGCTGTGGGCGAAGACGTCCCGGTCCAGGCGCGCCAGGGCATTGGGGCCCAGGCCATCGTTGAGTACCCGGTTGCCGCCCGCCGCCTGGTTGAGGACCGCGATGTCGCGTGTGGACTTCCCGGTCTGGAGCCTGTCCCAGAGCTGGTCGGGCCAGCGGTCGTTGCCGTTGGTGGTCGAGCCCCGACCGTCGGTCAGCGAGTCACCGATGACGGCGAGGGCCGCCGTCGCCGGACGGGCCCGCACCTCGACCCCGCTGAGCAGGTACCAGCGGTCCACCGGCGTCGCCCCGGGCAGGTCCACGGCGGAGGTGTGGTCTCCGTTCAGAAGGTGGGAGGTGGTACGCGAGCCGGGGTGAGAAGTGAGAGCCAGGGACGCCTGCCCTTCGGCCAGGTAGGTGGTGACCGTCAGGTTGGAACCGGACCGGAGCGGGAACGGAATGGGGTCGGAGACGATCTGCGCTCCTGCCGGGACGGTCACGGACCGGCGCCCGCTGAACGTCACCTCACGGACGCTGCCGGGCTCGATGGCGCCGGCCCCGGCCCGCCCGTCGCGGGGCAGCGCCACGGACACAGCGGTCAGAGGCAGTGCGGTGTCCCCGAAAGCGTTGGAGAAGCGCAGCCGCAGGCTTTCCCCGCCGACCGTGACGCGGACGGTCTGGCGGAGAGTGGCGTCCGTCAGCACCGCGTCCTCGCCGGTGAACGGCGGGGGCGGCATGTTGTGGGGCTCGGTCAGCTGCGGCATGGCCGTCCAGGTGTGCACCCAGGGCCGGTCGGGTGACGGACGGCCGGCGGCCGTCTGCTCCTCCGGCCCGGAAGGGCCGACGCCCCAGCGGGCTCCCGTCACGGAGGAGGCGGCGAGCAGTACGAGCACCACCGTGCTCACGCCGAGCAGCTTGAGAAACGGTGCGATGCGAAAGAGCCGCACGAGGTATCCGCCCTTCGGAGGAAGTTCCCGCGGGGAGTATGGCATGGTCACACCACGCCATGGAAGCGCTCCCACCCGGGCGCCGGTCGCGCCGACTGCCCCGTAGTGGCCGACGAACCCCCGGGCGAGAGCCGGGAACCGGAAGGCTGCCCGTTCCGCTGGTGGGCCCGACTTGCATACTGGAGCGCCGGCGAACGTCAACTGCCGCGCAGAGCAGGAGGAATGAGCATGGGGGAAGTGCCGGAACGGACGGCGGAGGCCTTGGGTGGGCGTGGCGCGGAACCCTCGAGCGGCGCTTCTCCACGACGCGCTGTGGTCATCGGCGGCAGCATGGCCGGCCTGCTGGCGGCCCGGGTTCTCGCCGACCACTACGCCCGCGTCACCGTGGTCGAGCGCGACAGGCTGCCGGAGAGCGCGGATCCACGCCCCGGAGTCCCGCAGAGCCGTCACACCCATGTTCTGGTGACGGGTGGTCAGCAGGCCCTGGAATCGCTGTTGCCCGGACTCGTCGGTGAGTTGCGTGAAGCCGGGGCCCCCTGGGTCGGTGTTCCGCGGGACCTGGTGCAGTGGCAGGCCGGGGCGTGGTACCGGAGGACCCCGGCCACGGCTCATCTGCTCACTGGCTCCAGGCCGTTGACGGAATGGCTGATCCGTCGCCGGGTGCTGGCCGATCCGCGGGTCGAGACGGCTCAGGGGACCGAGGTCGTGGGACTGGAGGGGGATGCCGCCCGCGTCGGCGGGGTGGTGGTGCGTGAGCGAGGCTCCGGTGCCTCGCAAGGCCTGCGTTCCCTGATCGCGGACTTGGTGGTGGATGCCTCGGGCCGCAGTTCGAAGGCTCCCGGCTGGCTGGCCGCGATCGGGGCGGAGCCGCCTCGCGAGGAGACGCTGGACACGGGTCTGGCCTATGCCAGTTGCGTGTACCGCGCCGAGGCCGACGATTCCACCGACAGCCTCGGATACTACATCGTCCCCAACCCCGGCCAGGTCCACGGCGCCGTCGTGCTCCCCGTGGAGGACGGCCGGACGCTGGTGACGCTCTCCGGTCTGCGCGGCGGCGAGCCTCCCACCGATCACGACGGATTCACCGACTTCGCCAGGCGACTGCCGGATCCTCTGGTCCACCGGTGGCTGGTGAAGGCAGAACCCGTGTCGGCGGTGCACGGTTTCCGCAACACAGCCAACATCCGCCGCCGCTACGACCGTTCGGGGCCCGAGGGGTTTTTGGCCACAGGCGACGCCCTGTGCGCGTTCAACCCCGTCTACGGGCAGGGAATGGCCGTCGCCGCTCTCAACGCGGTGGCTCTGCGCGAGGCTCTGGGCTCTCGCCGGACGCCGGGCACCAGACACGTGCAGCGGGCTGTGTTCCGCTCCTCGCAGCAGGCCTGGGACATCTCCGCGGGATCGGACAAAACGATGCCCGGTGCGACGGGCAACGCGGCGGCATCCCGTGCAGTCGACCGGCCGGTGAACTGGTACCTGGCACGCGTCCAGCGGCGTGCGGCCGCGGATCCCCTGGTCGGTGCCGCGTTCCGTTCGGCACTGTCCCTGGCGTCGCCTCTCACTTCGCTGTTCGCTCCGCGTATCGCCCGGGCGGTGCGTTCGGAAGGCCGCCCGGCTCCCCATCCGACCCGCCGTGGTGGCGGGAGGCCGAGAGCGGCACGGCTCCGTAGGGAGCAGCATGGTCCGGTGAACCAGTTTACCGGACCACGCAGTGGCACGTGACCGCTCATGGAAGATCTGACCCCGGCCGGGGAAGTGCTGCTGTCCCTCGATCCTCGCTCCGGGGAGACGACGGGAGAGGGAAGGAGCGTGGACTGCGCGTTGGTCGCCGTGCTGCACGGTGCCGGCCTGCAGAAGCTTGTCTTCGGGCAGCTCACCGGGCGTGCCCGGCGAAGGGCGGTCGCAGACCGCATGGAGGCTGTCTCGCGGCAGGCGTGGGCAGCCCCTGCTGTGCGCAAGGCGGTGGAGTCCGTTCAGGCGGCGATGACCGCAGTGATGGTGGCCGCCACCACTGCGGCCACGACGACCGCAGGACAGTGATGTCTCCGGGGCTGTGCCCCCGCATCGGCGGTAGCGGTCCGGGCTCAGCGGGCGGGCGTGTTCCGTGTAGCCGTCTCAGCCCTCGGGTACCCGAGCCTCTCGCGAGGAAGGGGTATGACCGTGAGCGACCGACCGCATCGGATCGTCATCGTCGGCGCCGGCTTCGCCGGGTATCACGCCGCCCGCGCGCTGTCGAGGAAACTGCGACATGACGATGTCGAGATCGTCCTGGTGAATCCGAACGACTATTTCCTTTATCTGCCGCTGCTGCCGGAGGTGGCGACCGGTGTGCTGGAGCCGCGCCGGGTCACCGTCTCGCTGGCCGGAACGCTGCCCCGGGTGCGGCTGGTCCTCGGGGAGGTGCACGGGGTCGATCTCGAGAAGCGCCGGATCAGCTACACCGACCCGGAGGACCGGCAGGGCTCGCTGGAGTACGACCGGCTGGTGCTGAGCGTCGGGAGCGTCAACAAGCTGCTCCCCATCCCGGGCATCGCCGAGCACGCCAGAGGTTTCCGGGGGATGCCCGAGGCTCTCTATCTTCGTGATCACATCTCGCGGCAGATGGCGCTGGCCTCCACGGAGCCGGACCCGGCCCGGCGCAGGGCACGGCGCACCTTCGTCGTGGTGGGGGCCGGGTACACGGGCACCGAGGTGGCCGCTCACGGCAAGCTCTTCACCGATTCCCTGGCGCGCCAGCACACCGATCACCATGATGAGGACCCGCGCTGGCTGCTGGTGGACATCGCTCCGCGGATTCTGCCGGAGCTCGACCGGCGACTGTCACGGACCAGCGACCGTGTGCTGCGGCAGCGCGGCGTGGAGATCCGCACCCGTACCGCGGTGAAGGAGGCCACTTCCCGGGCGGTTGTCCTGGACAGCGGGGAGACGGTGGATACGCACACGCTGGTGTGGTGTGTCGGGGTGCGGCCCGATCCCCTCGTCCACGATCTGGGACTGCCGACGGACAACGGCCGGCTGATCGTCAATCCCTACCTCGCGGTGCCCGGCCACCCCGAGGTGCTGGCATGCGGTGACGCGGCGGCGGTCCCCGATCTCACGCGGCCGGGGCAGATCACTCCCATGACGGCACAGCATGCCAGCAGGCAGGGGAAGACGGCGGCACACAACATCGCGGCCGCTCTCGGCCACGGCAAGCCGCGGGCCTATCGGCACCATGACCTCGGTTTCGCCATCGACCTGGGCGGTGTCCACGCTGCCGCCAATCCCCTGCACATACCGCTGTCCGGCCCGGTGGCCAACCTGGTCACACGTGGCCTTCACCTGAGTACGCTGCCGGGGAACCGGGCGCGGGTCACCAACGACTGGCTGCTGAACGCCGTTCTCCCGCGCCAGGCCGTCCAGCTGGGCCTGGTCAGGTCCGGGTCGGTCCCGCTGGACACCACGGCCCCGTACGCGCCGCTCACCCCCTCGCACTCACGGGAGTGAGAACAGCCCTTCCGGCTCCGGGTTCCCGGCCCGGGCTCGCAGTGCGGGCCGGGAACGCCGTCACCGCTTGCGGCCGACTCCGCCGACTCCGGCGTTCGCCGCGGGCGAGGGGTCGGTGAGCACGACCTCGGGACGCCACTGGGCGACCGGGACCACACCAGGTTCCACCAGTTCCAGTCCCTCGAAGAAGCCGGCGATCTGCTCGGGGGTGCGCAGGTGGTAGGGAACAGCGCCACTGCGGTTGTACTGCTCCTGTGCGGCGACCCATTCGGGGTCGGTGTCCGTGGCGTCGTGGAGAGACAGACAACTGCCGGGCGGAAGGCCGGCCAGCAGCCGCCGCACGATGGACCGTGCCGTCCCGTAGTCGGCGACGTGACCGAGGATGCCGCTGAGGATCAGGCCGACCGGCCGGGACAGGTCGAGGGTGCGGGCCGCGGTGACCACGATCTCCTCGGGATCATGGAGGTCCGCCTCGATGTACTCGGTTGCTCCCCCCGGGGTGCTGGTCAGCAGGGCGTGGGCGTGCATGAGAACGAGGGGATCGTTGTCGACGTAGACGATCCGGGATTCGGGAGCCACCCGCTGGGCCACCTCATGAGTGTTGTCGACCGTCGGCAGGCCGGTCCCCACATCGAGGAACTGCCGGATGCCTTCTTCCGCCGCCAGGTAGCGGATGGTCCGGGTCAGGAAGTGCCGGGCAGTCCTGGCTCCGTCGACGATGCCCGGGAAGGCCTGGCGGTACTGGTCTCCCGCCAGGCGGTCGACCTCGTAGTTGTCCTTGCCGCCGAGCCAGTAGTTCCAGATCCGGGCCGAATGCGGCACGGTGGTGTCGATCTTCGATGCCCGCCCGCGGTCAACGGCCTTGTCCTCAGTCACTGGGCCTCACTCCTGCGTCTGTCCGGATTCCCGGCCCATGCAATCACGCACCGCGCTGCCTCCGCTACGGTCGGAGCCGGAGAGCCGTGCGCCGGCTCCTCTGCCGCTCAGGGGACGCGGGAGCGGCTGTGCAGGGAGGTCAGATAGGCGTTGTAGTCCGCGAGTTCCCGCGAGCCGTCCCGGTCCGCCGCACGGTCCAGGCGCCGCGCCCGGCGCTGCTCGGAGGAGTACCACTGAATCACCAGGGCGAGCAGCACGATCACCGTCGGGATCTCGCTGAATGCCCACGCCACGCCCCCCGCCGCGTTCTGGTCGGCGAGGGCATCGATGCCCAGGGAAGCGGGGGGGTGGGCATAGGTGGCGATCAGCGGCTCGGAGGCCATCATCAGCGCGATGCCGAAGAAGGCGTGAAACGGCATGGTGGCGAACAGTTCCAGCATGCGCATGAGGTGTCCGGGCCGGTGAGGGCCGGGATCGACTCCCATGATCGGCCAGAAGAAGACAAGTCCCACGGCGAGGAAGTGCACCATCATCGCGGTGTGACCGGCCCTGCTCTCCATGAGGAAGTCGAAAAGGGGGGTGAAGTACAGCCCGTAGAGACTGGCGATGAACATGGGGATGGTGAACAGCGGGCTGGTGACCGTCCGGATGTACCGGCTGTGCAGCAGGGACACCAGGATCTCCCGGGGGCCACGGTGCCCCCGGCCGGCCGACGGCAGAGCCCGCAGCAGCAGCGTCACCGGTGCGCCCAGCAGCAGCAGGATCGGGGAGAGCATGCTGATGACCATGTGCTGGACCATGTGCACACTGAACTGGACCATGCCGTAGTCGTTCAGTGCGGTACCGGTGACGGCGGCGACGGTGAGGACACCGAGCACGAAGGACACGGTCCGACCCGGCTGCCAGGTGTCGCCGCGGCGGCGAAGGCGGGCGACGCCCCAGAGGTAGCCGGCGATCAGGAGCAGGCAACCGATCACGAAGAGCGGGTCACCGCCCAGTTCCAGCCCCCGCCCCAGTGTGAAGGGCGGCAGATCCGCCGTACCGTGTTCTCCGTGGTCCATGGCATACGCTCCTGATCCGTACCGCTCACCGGAAACGATAAGCCGCCTTTGTCCGGGGCCCTCGGGCAGGGGCCCCGGAAGGCGGCATCAGGGCGCGGTGGCCGCGGCGATGCGCTCGGCTCGCAGGGCCTCGTACCAGCGGTCGTCCACCGGGGGGAGGGCGTTCACGTCCAGGGCCAGTTTCAGCAACAGGTCGGCGATCTGCGGGTTCCTGGCCAGGACGGGCCCGTGCAGATAGGTGCCGAAGACGGTGTCGCGCCAGGCGCCCTCGGTGCCGTCCCCCGTACCGTTGCCCTGGCCCATGCGGATCCGGGCCAGGGGCCGCACACCCTGTCCCAGCTGGGTGACCCCCTGGTGGTTCTCGAAGCCGGTGAGCTGCGGGAGTCCCAGGCCCGGGTCGGCGTCCGCGAGAACGTCGCCGACGCAGCGCTCGGCGCCGCCGCGCGTGCTCACGACATCGAGCAGCCCCAGGCCGGGCTCCCGTTCCCCGAGATCGTTGATGAACTCGCGGCCCAGGATCTGGTAGCCGGCACAGACCGAGAAGATGATCGCGGCATTACCGGTCGCCCGCTCCAGTCCGCCGTCCCGGCGCAGGCGTTCGGCGGCCAGGCGCTGCGGGCGGTCCTCTCCGCCGCCCAGCAGGTAGATGTCGCCGGAGGTGGGGATCGTCTGGTCGGACCGGACATCGATCCGCTCGACCTTGAGCCCTCGCTGGCGGGCACGGCGCTCCACCACCAGCACGTTGCCCTGGTCGCCGTAGGTGCTCAGCAGGTCGGGGTAGAGCCACACCACACGCAGGCTGGATTCACTCATGCTCTGTCCTTACGTGTCAGTTGCCGACGGTGCGGCGCAGGTCCTGGAAGGCGGTGTAATTGGCGATGGTCTCGATGCGGCCGGGCGGGCACA
This sequence comes from Streptomyces sodiiphilus, assembly GCF_039529215.1. NCBI lineage: Bacteria > Bacillati > Actinomycetota > Actinomycetes > Kitasatosporales > Streptomycetaceae > Streptomyces > Streptomyces sodiiphilus. Next base: position 26,945 of record NZ_BAAAMJ010000001.1, read on the forward strand.
GGCGGACCGCCTCCGCGAGGCTGTCGCAGACGTGGAACTCCAGGCCGGCGACTTCCAGGCGCACCGCGAGGTCGAGGCGGCGGTCCCCGACCACACAGATCGGGTGGCCGGCCAGGCGGGCATAGTCCACGTCCCACAGCCAGGAGGTGTCGGTTCCGTCGGCGCTGCGCGCATTGACCGAGAGGATCACCGGGGTGGGCGGCGGGTCGATGAGGGAGAAGGTCTCCAGCCACCCTGCGGGGTTCTTCGCGAGCAGCAGTCTGAGGTCACGGCCCTGGTAGGTGACGACGTCGTAGCGGCCGGCGACCGCGGCGACGGACTGCATGCGTTCCAGGGCGACCTGGGGGGAGATACCGAAGGTGGCCGCGACGGCGGCGGCGGTGGTGGCATTCGCCTTGTTGGCCCGGCCCGGCAGCTGCAGCCGGATGGGCCAGGCCGACCCGTACGGGTCCAGAACGCTGTCGCCCGCGAGGACCCAGGTGGGCTCGGGGCGGCTGAAGCCGCACTCGCTGCACGCCCAGGTGTCGTCCGGCCGCTGGAGGACGCCGCCGCATGCGGGGCAGGACCAGGCGTCGTCCTTCCACTCCTGCCCGGCGGCCACCCAGACCACGCTGGTGGAGGAGGAGGCGGCCCAGACCACCAGGGGGTCGTCGGCGTTGGCGATGACGGTGGCCTTGCTGCCCTGAAGACCTTCGCGCCAGCGCTCGGCCAGCATCCGGGTCTCGGCGGCGCGGTCGAGCTGGTCGCGGGAGAGGTTCAGCAGAGCGATGGCCTTGGGCGAGACGTCCCGGGCAACCGCCGCGAGATACTTCTCGTCCACCTCGATCACGCCGTACCGGGCGGAAGAGCCGCCGGACAGGGCGGAGGTGATGCCGGCGGGCATGTTGGCGCCGAGAGCGTTGGAGACCACCTCGCCGCCGGCCCGCAATGCCTCGGCGATGAGGCGGGTGGTCGTGGTCTTGCCGTTGGTCGCGGACACCAGGACGACGTCCAGGTGTCCCGCGAGCCTGCGGAGCAGTTCCGGGTCGAGCTTGAGGGCCACCCGTCCGCCGATCACCGACCCGCTCCCCCGGCCCGCCGCCCGCGACACAGCGGCCGCTGCTCTGCCCGCCGTCACGGCCAGCCTGGCCCGCGGCGACAACGGCTCCGTGCTCTCTGCCATCGTCCTTGCTCCTCCTTGCCCTTGACCGGGGGCCAGCCTATCGATGTCCGCATCAGGGCCCGAATCGCGCTGCCGCTCGGCTGTTCCCCGGCCGGGAACCACACGCGATATCACCCGTTCACATCTATCGGACGATAGATACTTTTTGTCATTTTTGATGTACTTACCGTGCATGCCGATTCGCCGTGTCAGGAGTGCCTCATGGTCTTGTCCATCTCCGGGGTCGTGCTGCTCGGGGTCATCATGTTCCTGCTGTTCCGCAAGGACGGCATGAAGCTGTCCCATGCCGCCGTCTGCACCCTCTTCGGGTTCTACCTGGCCGGTACCGCGATCGCTCCGGGTATCCAGGCCGGCGGGGCAAGCCTGGCTCAGTTGCTGGGCGGGATCTCGCTGTAGTGCCGCTCGCCCGGGTGGTGCTGCGAGGCCTGGTGCGGCTGATGTCGGCCGCCCGGCAGTGGTGGCCGCAGTCCACGGGCCGGCGGGGGCCAGTGCTCGGGGCGGCTGCAGCGGCGGCGGTGGCCGCCTGGGTGGTGCCCTACGGCGTGCTGATCGCCGCGGCGGGACTCACCGCTGCGGCATGGTGGGCCGGCCGCGCGGATTCCGGGGAGACGGAAGGGACCGCGCAGGGACCCGATGCGCGGGAGTGCGAGCGGCTGCGGGTCATCCACGACGCTCTCGCCGCGGTGTTCTCCGCCCCGCCCGACTGGCCTGTCGAGGACCGGCTCCATGCCCACGGGGAGGACTGTCAGAAGTGCATCGCGGAGTTCCGGTTCGGGGCGGAGGGACGACTGACCGCTCTGCGGCTGCGCTACCCGGCCTACTTCGCCGACGGGGACTCCGGGCAGCGCGAACGGGTCGAGCAGGTGCTGGCGGCCAAGCTCGGCAGAGAACGCGAGGTCCGGTTCCGCTGGGAGGAGGAGCGCAACGAGGTGTGCGTGACCGTCGCCGAGGAGTTGCCGACGGGCTGGTGCGTGCAGCGGTTCGTGACCGCTCCGGGCGAGGTGGTACTGGGATTCACCGACGCCGGGGCTGTGGACCGCACCCTGCCGGTGGACACCGGGGACGGCTCGGCAGTGGACGCGGCAGCGGTCGTGTGGCGAACGGGGGTCCGCTCCCAGTTCCCGCATCTGCTGGTGGCCGGGCTGCCCGGCTCGGGTGCCACCTCGTTGCTGCGCTGCGTGGCGCTGCAGGCCCTTCGGGCGGGCCAGGTGCTGCTGATCGACGGGAGCGGAACAGGCGAGTACGCGTGCTTCGCCGGCCGGCGGGGGGTGGTAGCGGTCGAGTCGGCACCCGGTGCCGCGGTGGCGGCTCTGGAGTGGGCCGCCCGGGAGACCGAACGGCGGCTGCTGGACGCCGGTGCGGCCGGCGGCCGGGAGCGGGTACGGGAAGGACGCGCATTGTGGATCGTGGTGGACCGGCCGGGGCTGCTGGGCCACCTGGCGGAGCTGGAGGGCGCGGCCGCTCCGCGGGAACTGCTGGAGGTGCCGCTGCGCTACGGCCGTGCCGCGGGGGTGACGGTGGTGCTGGCGGAGCACATCGGCGAGCTGGAGAGCCTGGGGGCCGCCGTGCTCACGTGCGCCCGGGCACGTGTGGTGCTGGGACCGGCGCCGCCGTCCCGGGTTCAGGAGATTCTGGGGGTGCCGGCAGGAGGCACCCCCGCAGCGGAGTGGCCGGCGGGGCGCGGCTGGGCCCGGGTCGGCGGTGGGCGAGCGCTGCGGATCCAGACTCCGGCGGCTCCGGATCCGGACGACCGGGCCGCCGGGGATCCGCAGCGCAGGGCGGTGCTGGAGCTGCTGCCACCGTCGGCTGTCTGCGGAGGTCCGGAGGGCGAGCCGGACGGAGAGGGGGCAGGCAGTGTTCAGGCGATATAGCTGCTCGGGGTGTCCAGGGAGGCCGTGCCGGTTCCTTCGGCGACGAGCCGGGCGGCGGTCGCGAGCCTGGTGACGGCTTCCTCGGCGACGGGAGCGCTGACGGTGAAGGGCAGACGGATGTAGCCCTCGAAGGCGCCGTCCACTCCGAACCGGGGCCCCGAGGGCACGCGCACCCCGAGTTGCTCCGCGGCGTCCGCCACACGGGATCCGGAGAGCCCGCCGGTGCGTGCCCACAGGGTCAGGCCGCCGTGCGGGACCTCGAACTCCCAGTCGGGCAGGTGGGTGCGCAAGGCCGCGACAAGGCGGTCTCGCTGGTCGCGGACCTGTTCGCGGCGCAGGGCGACGGCCTCCTCCCATCCCCCGCCGGTCATCAGCCAGGTGACGGCGAGCTGTTCCAGCACGGGGCTGCCGAGGTCGGCGTAGGCACGGGCGGCGACCAGGCGCCGGATGATCTCGGGAGCGGCTCTCACCCAGCCGATGCGCATGCCTGCCCAGAAGGTCTTGCTGACCGAGCCGAGGGTGACCACCGTGGAGCCGGCGGCGTCATGGGCGCAGACCGGCCCGGGCAGCGGCAGGTCCGGCGGGACGTCCAGGGCGAGATCGGCCATGGTCTCGTCGACCACGAGCACGGTTCCCGCCGAGCGGGCCGCGGAGACGAGTTGCCGGCGCTGGTTTTCGCCGGCCAGTGCGCCGGTCGGGTTGTGGAAGTCGGCGACGACGTAGGCCATGCGCGGTGCCGCGTCCCGCAGCACCCGGCGCCAGGCGGCGAGGTCCCAGCCGCTGAGGCCTTCGGCCATGGCGACGGGTACCAGGCGGGCCCCGGCGTCGCGCATGAGCTGAAGAACGTTGGCGTAGGAGGGGTGCTCGACGGCGACCCGTTCCCCGCGCGGGGTGAACATGCGGCAGATGGCCGCGGCCGCCCCCATGGCGCCGGTGGTGACCATGATCTGCTCGGGCATGGTGGGAACGCCGCGGGCGGTGTACCGGTCGGCGAGGACCTGCCGCAGGGCGGGCAGGCCGGCGGGAAAGTCTCCGTGGGTGTGGGCGGAGGACGGCAGAGCGTTGAGGGCTTCCCGGAAGGAGCGGGTGAGCAGGGGCTCCGGTGCGGGCAGCGCGGCGTGGCCGAGGTCGATGACGGTGCCTGCCGTCTCGGGAGGAAGCGGCGTCAGTCCCCGGGTGGGCAGGGGGCGGCCGGCCGGCACGGCGGTCCAGCTTCCCGACCCCCGGCGGGACTGGAGGAAGCCGTCGGCCCGGAGCGCCTCGAAGGCTGCCGCCACAGTGGTGCGGCTGACCGAGAGGGCGGCGGCGAGTTCCCGCTCGGCGGGCAGGCGGGCGGCGACCGGCAGCCGGCCCTCCAGAACCAGCAGCCGGACCCCTTCGGCCAGCGACCGGTAGGCGGGAGTGCGGCGGCTTCGGGCGGCGGAGGGCCCGGACGGGGGCTGGACTCGCTGGGACTGAAGGAGGTGGGCCAGCTGCCTGGCCCCCACGGTCGACGTCCACTGGGACATCTCGCGGTCCACCCTTCTCCGATTGGCCATGGTTCCTTGCCGCCAGCATGCCACAGGGTGTCACAGGTCAGTCCAGTTCGCCGGAGGAGAGCTCCATGTCCCTGCCCCGTGACGGTCTTGTACACCGGCTGCTCCGGTTGTACGCCGGGCTGGTTCTGTACGGCGTGAGCCTCGCCGCGATGGTCCGGGCCGGACTCGGACTGGCTCCGTGGGATGTGCTGCACGAAGGGCTCGCGGAGCGCACCGGACTGTCCATGGGAACGATGGTGATCGCCGTGGGGGCCGGGGTGCTTGCCCTATGGGTGCCGCTGAGGGAACGCCCGGGGCTGGGCACAGTGTCCAACGTGATCGTGGTCGGCCTGGCGGTGGATGCCGCACTGGCGGTGCTTCCGGCTCCGGACGGGCTCATGGCACGGGTTCTGCTGCTGGCCGGCGCGGTGGTGCTCAACTCCGTGGCCACCGGGCTCTACATCGGGGCCCGGTTCGGTCCCGGGCCGCGCGACGGCCTGATGACCGGCTTGCACCGGGTGACGGGCCGTTCGGTCCGGCTGGTGCGCACGGGTATCGAGGTCACGGTGCTGGCGGCCGGCTTCCTGCTGGGAGGGACCGTGGGCGCGGGAACGGTGCTGTACGCGGTGGCCATCGGCCCGCTGGCACAGACCTTCCTGCGGCTCTTCTCGTCCGGACCCGCCTCTCTTCCACTTCGGGGCGGCAGCCACCGGGCGGGGGAAGGGCCGGCGTCGGGGGCGGAGAACGACGGACCCGGGCCGCGTACTCACCCTTCGCCCCCCTGGCCGGATTTCGACTGCGGGGCAGCTGACCGGTAGAGTATGTGTCCGATACCACCGGATGAATTGTTCACCGCACGCCCAGCTGTGCGGACCCAGGGTGACATCTCCTGCCAGAGGTGACAAACCGGGCGACGGTGGGTACAACAGTGGGCGGCACGACGGGCGACACATGTCCCACATCGGGAATCTTCACCGCCGACCGGACGTTGACCAGATGATGACGACAGCGACACCTGTCCTGTGGGCGACCAGCCCGGGAGGCACGATTCATGAGTGAGCGAGCTCTACGTGGCACGCGACTCGTGGTGACCAGCTACGAGACGGACCGCGGCATCGACCTGGCCCCGCGCCAGGCGGTGGAGTACGCATGCCAGAGGGGGCACCGGTTCGAGATGCCCTTCTCGGTGGAGGCCGAGGTCCCGCCGGAGTGGGAGTGCAAGGTCTGCGGCTCTCAAGCCTTGCTGGTGGACGGCGAGGGGCCGGAGGAGAAGAAGGGCAAGCCCGCGCGTACGCACTGGGACATGCTCATGGAGCGGCGCACCCGCGAGGAGCTCGAGGAAGTGCTGGCCGAGCGGCTGGCCGTCCTGCGTTCGGGCGCCATGAACATTGCCGTGCATCCGCGCGACAGCCGTAAGTCGGCCTGATCCGTCAGGCCGTGAGGCCCGGGCCACCGCCAGGTGGCCCGGGCCTCACGCTGTGTACGGCCGGCTGCCTCAGCTGTCGCGCCGGGGTGGCCGGGGGTCCTCGTCCTCCCCTGCCTCCGGTCCCCGGCCCCCGGGGCGCTCCTCGTCGACGACCTCGCCGGGCACCACCTTGCCGTCCGGGCGCCTGATGCGGATCTGTTCGTGCGCCGCGCGGGCCTCCTCGTAAGCGGCTCCCAGCGGCCCGCTGCGGGCGATGAGGAAACGCCGCCCACCGCGGCGCAGCAGCGCCGCGGTGGGCGGGAAAAGAAGCAGCAGCCCCACGGCGTCGGAGACCAGCCCAGGGAGAATGAGCAGGAGACCGCCGAGGATCGTCAGCGCATGGCCGCCACCACGCCGGCGCTCCATGGGTTCCTTCCGGCCCTCCTGGGCGGAGCGCACGGCGTCGCCCAGCCGGCGCCAGGCAGCGCGCCCGCCCCGCTTGACGGCCAGCACCCCGGACACCAGGCCGGCCACCAGGACGAGGAAGACGGTCAATCCACCGGCGGCGCGTCCCAGGGCCAGCAGCAGCCAGAGCTCGAGCAGGGCGAAGGCAGCCAGAACCAGCGGCAGCAGGGGCAGCAGGGCACGGGCCCGGCCTGCTGCCACCACTGTGGGGGCGATGCCGAAGCCCATGGCACGTCGCGAGTGAGGCGGTTTCGGGTTACCGGTCGTCATGACTCAAGTGTGCCTGCGGCCGGCCAGCCGGCCGAAGCGGGCCGCCAAACCCCAGGCAGTGACACGCCACAGCGCCTCGAACACGATGTCCCGGCTCATCTTGCTGTCACCGTGGGACCGCTCGACGAAGGTGATGGGGACCTCGACCACCCGGTGCCCTGCCCGCACGGCACGGTGTGCCAGATCGACCTGGAAACAGTAGCCCTGAGAGGCGACGTCGGCGAGCAGTCCGTCGTCCAGAACGTGGCTGCGGAACGCCCGGAACCCCGAGGTGACGTCGCGGACGGGCAGCCCCAGCAGCAGCCGGGAATATGTGCTGCCGCCGCGGGAGAGGAGTTCGCGGTAGCGCGGCCAGTTGACGATGCGCCCGCCCGGCACCCACCGGGAACCGAGGACGGCATCGGCATCGCGCAGGGCCGTGAGCAGGCGGGGAAGTTCCTCGGGCTGGTGGGAGCCGTCACCGTCCATCTCGACCAGCACGCCGTATCCGCGGGCCAGGCCCCACTCGAACCCGGCGAGGTACGCCGCGCCCAGCCCTTCCTTGCCGGGCCGGTGCAGGACGGTGATCAGGTCATCGGCGGCGGCGATCTCGTCGGCGATCTTCCCCGTTCCGTCGGGGCTGTTGTCGTCCGCGACGAGGACATGGGCCTGGGGGACGGCGGTGCGCAGGCGTTCCAGCAGGGATGGAAGATTGCCGGCCTCGTTGTAGGTCGGGATGATCACCAGGATCCGGCCCAGTGGCCGATGGCCGCTCTCAGGCACGCGGCGGCTCCTTCACGGCGTTGCCTTCCTTCCTGCCCGGCAGGCTCCGCGAGGAGCCGCGGCGGGTGATCCGGTGGGCCGTCCCGAAGGCCAGCAGTCCGGCGATGGCCAGGGCCCATTCCGGCACAGCCCCCACGGTGGCCGCCAGAGTGCGGCCGTCACGCAGTGGGAGCCGGGCGGTGAGGACGTCCTGGGTGAACTCCTCGGTGCGCTGCACGACGGTCCCGTCGGGCGCCACAACGGCACTGATGCCACTGGTGGCCACGGTGACCACGGCCCGGCCGTGCTCCACGGCCCGCAGCTCGGACATCGCAAGCTGCTGTTCGGGCTGGCCGGTGTGGCCGTAGGTGGCGTTGTTGGTCTGGATGACCAGGGCCCGGGCTCCGGAGCGGACGGTATCGCGGACGATCCCGTCGTAGGCCACCTCGAAGCAGATGACATCGCCCAGCCGGGCAGGGCCGACGTCCAGCACGCCGGGGGCGTCCCCGGGGTAGAAGTCCCGGGGGACTCTCTCCAGGCGGGTGATGACCTTGCTGAGCTGTTCCCGGAAGGGCACGTACTCCCCGAAGGGGACGGGGTGCTGCTTGGTGTAGGACTCCCCCGGGCCGCTCTCGGGGTCCCAGACGATGCCCTGGTTCTCCACGTACCCCTCCTCGGTGGGGTGATCGACCAGGGCTCCGACGAGGATGGGAGCGCCGATGGCCCGGGCCGCCCGGTCGATGGCGGCGCGCGCCTCCCGGTGACGGTAGGGATCGAGATCGGAGGCGTTCTCGGGCCACAGGACGACGTCGGGCTGTTCGGCCCGCCCCTCCCGGACGTCGTCGGCCAGCTCCAGGGTGGCCTCGACGTGGTTGTTGAGGATGAGCATGGGGCGGCCGAGGAAGTCCATGCCCGGCTGCTGGACGTTGCCCTGGACGACGGCGACGGCCACGGTGTCGTCGGCCGCGGTGGGTACCGGGACCGCATACCCCGCAAGAGTGATGGCGGCGGCCAGTACCGCGGCAGCCGCGGCCGGGCGGGCGGCCGCCAGGGAACGGCGGGAGCGTTCCGTCCGGTACAGACGGTGCAGCGCGAGGGTGGCAGCGGCCAGCAGGGTGCCGGTCAGCGCAACGGCGAAGGTGACGAGCGGCGCGCCGGCGAGGGCGGCCAGCGGGGTGTAGGCGGTGCTGGTATTGGCGAACGCGAGCCGACCCCAGGGGAAGCCTCCGAATGGGATGCGGTCCCGGGCCCACTCCTGGGCAACCCACAGACAGGCGCCCCACAGAGGCCACAGCGGCAGGCGCGAGGTGGCCGCCAGGCCGGCGCCCAGCGGAACGAAGAACAGGGCCTGCAGCACCGACAGACCGATCACGGCATCCCAGCCGATGACATGCAGCCACTTCAGCAGGACGACGAAGAAGGGCAGGCCGAGGGCGAAGCCGAGCCAGGCACCGTACCGGGCGGAACGACCGCGGGTCAGCAGCGAGAGGGCGGCCACCGCGAGGACGGACAGCGGGGCGATGGCGTAGGGCGGGAACGCGGCGGCGAGGGCGAGCCCGGCCAGGGCGGCCAGAACCGTCGTGGGCCAGTGGGTACCGGCGGCGACGGCCAGCCGCGCGGCCCGGCGGGACGGCACGCGGTCGGCCGTCGCCCGCGAGTCCGCGCCGTCCGGGCGGGCAAAGGCGGGGCGCACGACACTGTCACGGCCGGCGGTGGTCGTCTCGGGACCCGATGACACGGTCAGGGCCTTCCTGGCGGGGGACGTTCTGGTGTGACGGTACCCCGGGACAGGAGGTACGGCGGAGGCGGATCGGGGCCCGGTGCCCTTCGGGCCGACCTGGAACCCGCTGGCTGCGGGTCGACCGAAAGCCGTTGTCTACTGAGCCTCCGGGCCCCGACCGGGTCGCACCTGCCGGCCGGGCGGGAATCTCCGCCCCCGTGCCGCGGGCGCTGGACCTGGCTCCCAGCGGCGGGACGCCTTCCGGCCCCGCCTTCTGGCCCAGCAGCGTTCGACGACTGTGCGGAAGAGCGCACCGGCCGGACGTCCTGTGGTGGACGGTGCCGAACCTACCGGTCGGTGACCTCCCCGTTCAACATCGCCCCCACCTGCGGTTTCGCGTGAGAAGTGCTGGTCAGTGGCGACCTGGCGGTTCTGCCCGCGGCGGACCCGTTCCTCTTTCGGAGGTACCGGGGCCGCACATGATCACTCGTTCAGCCGGTCGTGGACCGTACGCCCGGCCACGACGGTGCGCAGGCACTGGGGCAGGCCGGTGCCGGGAGTGAGGTCGGGCAGGCCGGGGGTGGCGGAGCGCGGGTCGGTGGACCAGCGGGCGATCCGGGTGTCCGGTGTCTGCACCAGCAGGTCCCCGGCCTTCCAGACGGCGTAGTCGGCCGGTGCGCCCGGGGCCAGGACTCCCGCGTCGTCGCGTCCCAGGGCACGCCAGCCACCCCGGGTGTGGGCGGTGAAGGCCGCCCGGACGGAGATGCGGTGTTCGGCGGTGCGGTGGAAGGCGGCGGCGCGCAGCGTCCCCCAGGGGTCGAGGGGGGTCACCGGAGCGTCGGAGCCGAAGGCGATCGGGACGCCGGCACGCAGCAGCGCGGCGTAGGGATTGAGGGTGCGGGCCCGGTCTTTGCCCAGCCGCCGGGCGTACATGCCCTCGGTGCCTCCCCAGGCGGCGTCGAAGGCGGGCTGCACGGAGGCGGTCAGCGCGAGGTCCGCGAAGGCGGCGATGGTGCCGTCGGTGAGCATTTCGGCGTGTTCGACGCGGTGCCGGAGCGCTCGCACCCGGTGCAGGCCCAGTTTGTCGGCGGCGGCACGGACGCCTTCGGTCACAGCCGTGATCGCGGCGTCGCCGATGGCGTGGAAGCCGGCCTGCAGGCCGGCTTCGGTGCAGGCCGTGACGTGTGCGGCGATGTCCCCGGCGTCCAGATGGGCGGTTCCGGTGTGGCCGGTATCCGCGTAGGGAGTGTGCAGGTGAGCGGTGTGGGAGCCGAGCGAGCCGTCGGCGAAGAGATCCCCGGCCGCCCCGATGGCGCCCAGTTCACGGATTCGCCCGGTGTCACGGACTGTGGTGCAGTGCTCGGCCCAGTAGCCGAAGACCCGCGGCAGGTTCTCCTCGGCCGCCAGCCTCAGAAGGGAGGCGAAATCATCCTCACCCGAGATGTCCGGGCCCGCGCATTCGTGAACGGAACCGATGCCCAGGGCTGCTGCGTGCCGCAGGGCCGCCCGCTGGGCACCGGTCCGCTGGGCAGGACTGACGGTTGCGTAGGCGGCCTTGCGCACCGCGTGGTGGGCATCGTCGGTGAGCGGTGCGTCCGGATGGTAGCCGGTTCGTGCGGTGACGCCGGGAACGAGTTCGAGCAGCGCGGTGGTGGCCAGTGCGGAGTGCACATCGACGCGGGAGAGGTAGAGCGGCCGGTGGCCGGCCGCCCGGTCGAGTTCGGCGCGGGCGGGCGGGCGCTGTTCGGGCCAGCGGCTGCTGTCCCAGCCGTGTCCCAGGAGCGTCAGTCCTGCCGGGGCAGCCTTCGCGTGGGCCTCGACCAGGGCCAGGGCCTCCGCAAGGGAGCCGGCCCCGGTGAGGTCGAGCCCGGTGAGGGCCAGCCCGGTGGCCGTGGTGTGCACGTGTGCGTCGGTGAAGGCGGGGGTGACGAGCGCGCCGTCCAGGTCGACGGTCTCGTCCGCGTTCGCGGCGAGGGAGTCGGCCGCGCCCTCGGAGCCGATCCAGGCGATGCGGCCCCCTTCGGTGACCATGGCCGTGGCGAACGGGTCGGCCGGGCTGTGGATCTCACCGCGGCGCAGCAGGACGGTGCGGCCGGTGCCGTGGCCTGGGGTGCTGTCGGTCATGGTGTCCAGTCTCCCGCTCACGCGGAGCGGAGCGGCGACCGGGGGTCAGATGCTCGGGGGCCGGGCCTCGTAGGGGGTGGAGAGCACGACGGTGGTCCGGGTGGACACGCCGGCGAGGGTCCTGATGCGGGCGAGCAGGTGCTCCAGTTCGAGGGGGGTGGCCACCCGGACCTTCAGAATGTAGTTCTCGTCACCGGCCACGCTGTGACAGGCCTCGATCTCCGGCACGTCGGCGAGGCGGTCGGCGATGTCGTCGGGGGCGCTGGGATCGAAGGGCTTGACAGAGATGAAGGCCGTCAGCGGAAGCCCGACGTGCTCGGGGTCCACGACCGCGGCATAGCCCCGGATGACGCCGCGCTGTTCCAGGCGGCGCACCCGCTGGTGCACGGCCGAGGTGGACAGGCCGGTGGCCTTGCCCAGGTCGGTGTAGCTCATCCGCCCGTCCCTGACGAGCAACTCCACAATGCGCCGATCCAGTTCCTCCACGGGCAGCAACTTACCGCGCGGTCGCCACCGGTGGCGCGCCGAGCCGTCCCGGCCGGGTGTGGCGGGGCCGGCCGGCACCCGCGGGGGCGCGGTGCGGCGGGAACGTGCCCGCCCGCTGTGACGAATGCCACAGGCGTGCGCCCGTGCGCGGTGGTGCGCTGCGATTACTGAACGGTTCCGGAGGGAAATGCTTGCTGTGGCCAAGGCCATCGCGCCGTCCTAGGGGGATGCCATGCGCACCATGAAGCAGAACCAGACCGAAGATTTCCACGTCGGCTCCGCTTTTCCGGAGGAGGAGCCGGACATCCTGTTCGCCGGGGAGGTCCGGGTGACGTGCCCGGAGTGCGCCCAGTCGATCGCTCTCGCGACGGCGGACGACGCCCTGCCGCAGCATGCGCTGTGCCCGACCCGCTGGGATCCGTTCGGGCTGACCGTCTGTCCCGGCTCCGGCCGCACCGTCGCCGCCGACGGCGGGCTGGTCCCGCACGTGACACAGGAGTCCCTGGAGACGATCCCCCTGGTGGCGCTGCCGGAGACCCTGGACTGGCGGCTGCAGCCGTTCTCCCACGTGGGCGGGGCCGGGGCACGGCCGATCCGGCTGCGGCAGGCGGCCTGACCGTACCAGCCCCGGGACTGTCAGGACATCCGGCCGGCCGGTGGCCCGGCGAGATACCGGGCGATGACCATGCGCTGGATCTGGTTGGTTCCCTCGACGATCTGGAGAACCTTCGCCTCACGCATGTAGCGCTCGGCGGGGAAGTCCGTGGTGTAGCCGTACCCGCCGAGGAGCTGGACCGCATCGGTCGTCACGCGCATCGCCGCATCGGTGCAGAAGAGCTTCGCCATCGCAGCCTGCCGGGTGAAGTCCTGCCCGGCGTCACGCAGCCGGGCCGCGGCCAGGTAGAGCGCGCGTCCGGCCTCGATCTGGGTGGCCATGTCGGCCAGCATGAACCGCAGTCCCTGGAAATCCGCGATGCGCCGGCCGAACTGCCGGCGGCCCGCGGTGAATGCCAGTGCTTCGTCCAGGGCGGCCTGAGCCACCCCGACGGCGCAGGCGGCGATGCCCAGCCGGCCGGAGTCCAGAGCGGCCAGGGCGATGCCGAACCCTTGCCCTTCCTCTCCGATGCGGCGTGCGTCGTCCACCCGCACACCGTCGAAATGCAGCTGCGCGGTGGGCGACCCGGCCATGCCCATCTTGCGCTCGGGCGGCGCGGCGGTGAGACCGGAGGCGTCACCGGGAACCAGGAAGGCGGTGATGCCGCGCGAGCCGTCCGGGCCGGTCCGGGCCAGGACCGTGCAGAAGTCGGCGATGCCTCCATGGGTGATCCACGCCTTGGTGCCCTCCAGCACCCAGGTGTCCCCATCTTGTACCGCGCGGGTGCGCAGGCCGGCGGCATCCGAGCCGGAGGTGGGTTCGGACAGGCAGTACGCGCCGAGGGTTCCGCCGCCGAGCATGGCGGGCAGGTACTCGGCCCGCTGCTCCTTGCTTCCGAAGGCCGCCAGGGCGTGGCAGGCGAGGGTGTGGACGCTGACGCCGAGCCCCACGGTCAGCCGTGCGGCCGCGAGCTCTTCGAGGACCTGCAGGTACACCTCGTAGGGCTGGGCTCCGCCCCCGTGCTCCTCGGGGTAGGGCAGGGAGAGCAGCCCGGCCGCGGAGAGCCGCTCGAAGGTGGCACGGGGGAAGGTGCCCGCTTCCTCCTCCTCGGCCGCCGACGGCCGGATCTCGCGCTCGGCGATCTCGCGGACCAGAGCCATGAGATCACGGGCTTCCTCGGTGGGCAGGCGTCGCTCCACGGGCCGGGGGCCGTCGGCGGGGGTCATCGCAGTTCCTCCCTGTCAGGCGCTGCGGCAGCCGACGCCCCGGGTACGGCGACGCTGCCGGTGAATTCGCCGGGCCACGGCCNACGGCCGGTGATCAGCGGTTCCGGCGGATTGGAGTATGCCTGATGGTCCGTGCGCCGTCACCGGCGCACCCGCCCTCCCGGATCAGGATGACCGAGGGCACGGTCCGGTGCATCCGGGCGGCCGGGGTCAGCGGACTCCCGCGGCGGACAGGGCGGCCAGCTGGGCCGGGGTGGCTCTGGAGGGCCAGTACAGGTAGCACACTCCACCCGACGCGCTCCTGGTGCGGCCCTCGGCATCCTTGCGTCGGGTGCGGAGCCAGACGTTCTCGAACTCGCGGCGGTTGTAGATCCGGCGTACGTCGCGGTTGTTCCGGCCGGCCGGGTCGTTGACGATCACGTCACCCAAGGCGGTGAATCCGGTGACGGTCATCAGGTGTCCGGCGGTCCCGTAACCGGCTCCGGTCAGCTCCTTCTCGTGGAAGGACTGCGAGGTGATGACCGGAATGCCGGCAGCGACGAGACGTTCGGCTGCTGTGAGGCTGTCCAGCCTGGTCACGACAGCCTGCAGGCCCGGGTGGGAGGCAGCGTAGGCGGCGTTGAACGGCCAGTTGCCGCATCCCTCGTACTGGTGGTCATAGGTGGCCCGGGCCGCGTGGCAGACCTGCGGGTCGTCGTAGGAGGGGTCGACCCAGGCGAGGTCGGCGGCGGTGGGACGGTGCCCCCAGTACTCGACGACCATCTGGGAGGACGCCGGGCTGCACCAGGCTTCGCCACCATTGTCGTACTGCGGGTAGCGGCCGGTGTGGACGTTCTGCGAGTAGGCGGGGACCGTCAGTTCACGGTCGGCCGCCTCGCCTGGCGCCGTCGCGGGGACCTCGAAGCGGGCCGGCAGGTCGGATGTCGTCACGCCCAGCCGCCTCACCACGGGAGTGGCCCTGCTGCCCGGTGCCCGGTACAGCGTCAGTCTCATTCGGAAGGCGGCCAGGCGCAGCGGGGTGTCCTCCCCGACTGCGACGGTGTCGGTCCGGACGCTGCTGGTGCCGTCCTGCTGGCCGTCGACGGAGGTGCGCAGGACGTCCCCGTCCCCGGAGGCCCAGATGCCCATGGTGTACCAGGGGGTGAGGGTGCCGTCGGTGTAGGTGCCCTGCACTTCGGTCCGCAGCCAGGTACCGGCCGGGGTCGTCGCGTTCCAGTAGGCGATGAGCTCCCCCGCCGGGACGGCGGAGCGGTGCAGCGGCGACAACCAGGTGGCGTACTCCCAGTTGCCGGTCCGCCCGCTGTGGGGATCGTGGTAGGGCACCCTTCCGGCTGCACGCTCCATGACGAGGCCGGACCGGCGTCCGGGCGCGGTGCCGTTGCCGGTGCCCGCGCGCCAGTCGGCTGCCGAGGCCCAGGCGTGATGCCCGACGGTGGTGGCCGCCCGCCCCTCGGAGGACGGGTCACCCGGTCCCGGAGGCCGGACGGTGCCCGAGGCGGCCGGCCCGAACGCGGTGGCGAGGGCCGCGAGAGCGGTGGCCAGGACGGTGCGGCGCGGGGCGGGCGGCAGGGGCACGGCGGTGGTCTCCCGGGGTCGGCGCGGCACGGAGGAGCACGTCCACTATGACCATTCCCGGGCGGAGTCCCGGCAATGCGCGGGCGGCGCGCGGCAGGAAGCACCGGCTTCCGCCGGTCGGCGCAGTGGTCCGTAGGGTGAGCGGGTGAGCCCAGCCGCCGATCACCGGTACCGCCTGCCCGGCGGGCTGCCGTCGCGGCTGCGTTCCCTGCGGCCCTCGTGCGGGCCGGTGCGGCTGGTGGGGGTCGACGGGCATGCCGGGTCGGGCAAGAGCACCCTGGCCCGGGTGCTGGCCGCTGAGCTCGGCAACGCACCGGTCGTACACCTCGACGATCTCGCGAGCCACGACGCGCTCTTCGGCTGGACCGGGCGGCTGAGCGAGCAGGTTCTGCGGCCGCTGGGAAGGGGCGAGCGGGCGGTGTACGAGGTGTACGACTGGCACCGGGGGATGTTCGGCACCACCGAGGTGCTGGAGCCCGCGCCGGTGGTGCTCGTGGAAGGGGTCGGGGCCGGGCGGCGCGCGGTACGCCGGTATCTCGCCCTGTTGATCTGGGTGGACGTGCCCCGGGAGGAGGCGTGGGAGCGGGGGCGGCGCAGGGACGGGCCCGAGCTGTCCGCTTTCTGGCGCCGCTGGCAGGAGGCCGAACGGCGGCACTTCGCCGGTGATCCTTCGCGCCCGGAGGCGGATATCCTGTTGAGGCCGACAGGTGCGGGCTACCGCGAGTGCGTGTAACAGTCCTGTGGGCGGGGCAGGCAGGCGCAGGAACCCGTTGTGGGGGTGCAGCATGACTTCTGGCGCACAGGGCCTCGACCAACAGCGCACCGCGGCCGAACTCGCCTGGCTCCGGGGGGTGGACGCCTATGCCGCGGCCGCTTGCACGGAAGCGGAGGAGGAGTTCCGCGAGGCGGTGCGCGCGGACCCGGGAATGGCGGACGCCTGGCTGGGGCTGCACGCACTGCGCTCGGACGCGGGGACAGCCTTACTGCGGATGTACGAGAACCGTGAGCGGTTCGGGGAGCAGCGGGCCCGGCACGGCCGTCCGCTGAGTTCCTGGTACTGGCTGGGCTGGTGGGTGCAGCCGGTCCTGGAGACCGGCCGGGACCTGCACCTGGCCTACGCCTCGCATCTGCTGGACGGCCGGCGGCTGGCGGAACTGGACCGGGCACTGGACCGGTGCCCGGCTCCCGCGGAGGATCCCTTCGCCCGGTTCCTGCACGCCTGCCGTGCCTATCTGGCCAAGGACTGGGAGGGTCTGTTCCGGCTGACCTCCACCTTGCTGGACGACCCCCAGCTGGGCGTGGAGGCGGGACTGTTCGCCGGGATGGCCCGGGTCCGGATGGAGATGTTCGAGCAGGCGGAGCCGCTGCTTGCGGCGGCCTTGATGCGGTGCCGCAGCGAGCAGCCGCAGCGCAAGGAACTGCGCTACTGGCTGGCACGGGCGCGGGAGGGGCGCGGACGGGGAGCCGCTGCGCTCGCGCTGTACCGGGCCGTGCACCAGGCCGACGCCGGCTTCATGGACACCGCCGCGCGGCTGGACGCACTGACGGCGGAGGACGGCGAGGCCGCTCCCCCGGTACTCTCCGCGGCGGCGGAGGCGGCGCTGCCGGTGCCCGGCGGGAGCCCGCCGGGCACCGGGGGCCGGGACGGGCGGGCCGCACCGGCGTCCGCCACCGGACCGTACGGGTCGGCGCCGTTCGGCGCGGTGCCCCTGACGGGGGCGGAAGCGGTGCGGACGCCCGACAGCGCGCTGCTGGCCCGCACGCTGGCGGAGCTGGACCGGATGGTCGGCCTGGAGCCGGTGAAGGAACAGGTCAGGGCATTGTCGGCCCAGCTCCGGATGGGCCGCCTGCGGTCCGGCCAAGGGCTTCCGGTGCAGCCGCCCAAGCGGCACTTCGTGTTCTCCGGGCCGCCGGGCACCGGCAAGACGACGGTGGCGCGGATCCTGGGCCGGGTCTTCCAGGCGCTGGGCGTGCTCAGTCACGACCGGTTGGTGGAGGCGCAGCGGGCCGATCTGGTGGGCGAGTTCCTGGGGCAGACGGCGGTCAAGGCGAACCGTCTGATCGACTCGGCGCTGGGCGGGGTGCTGTTCATCGACGAGGCGTACAGTCTGGTGCACTCCGGTTACAGCAAGGGCGACGCCTACGGTGACGAGGCGCTGCAGGTGCTGCTGAAGCGGGCGGAAGACAGCCGGGACCACCTGGTGGTGATCCTGGCGGGGTATCCGGAGGGGATGGACCGGCTGCTGGCGTCGAGTCCCGGGCTGGCGTCCCGGTTCTCGGCCCGGGTCGACTTCCCCAGTTACCGGCCTGAGGAGCTGGCGGCCATCGGACGGCTGCTCGCGGAGGACCAGGGGGACAGCTGGGACGGCGAGGCGCTGGAGGAGTTGCACAGCATCAGCGAGCACGTGGTGGCGGAGGGCTGGATCGACGAGCTGGGCAACGGCCGGTTCCTGCGCACGCTGTACGAGACGAGCTGTGCGTTCCGGGACGTGCGGCTCTCCCAGGGGGCGCAGACGCCCACCCGGCAGGAACTGGCCACGCTGCGGCTGCCCGACCTGATGCAGGCGTACGGAGAGGTGATGGCCGGACGGGGGATGGGCCGGGCGGGGGACCAGGGAATCCCCCCGCCGGGGTAGCCCGGGGGCGGCGGTCAGCTGCCGGAGGCCCCGGCGCCGTGGTGGTCGACCAGGTCCCGCAGGGCGCGGGCGTCGGCCATCGCCTGACCCCGTGCGATGCCGGGCTGGATGCCCATGACGGCGAGCGTGGTGCCGTCGGCCAGGTCGAGGGACGCCCAGGGGTCGCCGGGCCTCAGGTTGACGCGGATGATCTCGGCCCAGGCCAGCCGGCGGCGGGTGGTCAGGTTGACCACCGTGACCCCTCCGGGGTCGGCCACTGCCTTCGGCCGGCTGAGCAGGGCAAGCACCGCCCATGCCAGGAGTCCGCTGGCGCTGATGGCCGCCCGGTCGCCCGGTCCCCAGCTCATCGCCCCGCCGGCCGGGAGGAGGAAGGCGATCAGCGTCAGGACCCCGAAGACCACGGCTCCGGAGGTGTGCAGCACCACCCGGGTGCGCAACGGGCGGAAAGTGCGGGGAAGGGCGGGCAGGGGTGCTTCGGTGGCGGGCACAACGGGTTCCGTCTCACTCGGGCGGGTCACAGGCGGCAGGCGTGGATGCCCGTGGTCAGGATGGCCCGGGCACCGAGGTCGTACAGGTCGTCCATGATCCGCTGGGCATCCTGGGTGGGGACCATGGAACGGACCGCGACCCAGCCCTGGTCGTGCAGCGGGGAGACGGTGGGCGACTCCAGGCCGGGAGTCAGCGCGACCGCCTTCTCGACCAGTTCGGCGCGGATGTCGTAGTCCATCATCACGTAGCGGCGGGCGACCAGGACGCCCTGCATGCGGCGCAGGAACTGCTGGACCTTGGGCTCGTCCTCGGTGGGGCGCCCGGTCCGGCGGATGACGACCGCCTCGGAGCTGAGCACCGGTTCACCGATGATCTCCAGCCCGGCGTTGCGGAGCGTGGTGCCGGTCTCCACGACATCCGCGATGACCTCGGCGACGCCGAGCTGGATCGCGGTCTCGACGGCCCCGTCCAGGTGGACGACGGAGGCGTTCACGCCGTGTTCGGCCAGGTGGCGGGTGACCACTCCGGAGAAGGAGGTGGCCACGGTCAGGCCGCCGAACTGGGAGACATCCCGCACGGTGCCGGGCCGGGTGGCGTACCGCAGGGTGGACGCGGCGAAGCCCAGCTGGAGGATCTCCTCGGCATCGGCTCCGGAGTCCTGGAGGAGGTCCCGGCCGGTGATGCCGATGTCCAGCTTCCCCGAGCCGACGTACACGGCGATGTCCCGGGGCCTCAGGAAGAAGAACTCCACCTGATTGCCGGAGTCCACGAGGACCAGTTCGCGGCTGTCCTTGCGCTGCCGGTAGCCCGCCTCATGGAGCATCGCCGACGCAGGCTCGGACAGTGAACCCTTGTTGGGGACGGCGATGCGCAGCATGGACGGCTTCCTTCGTGTCGGGAGGTCGGGATGGTCCGGGGGCGTGCGGGGGCCCGGTCGGCCGGACGGGCACGGCCGGGCCGGCGGCGTGGGAATCCTTGCGGAGGCGCTCAGAGGTGAGCGTATACGTCGTCGAGCGAGATACCGCGGGCGACCATCATCACCTGAAGGTGGTACAGGAGCTGCGAGATCTCCTCGGCGGTGCGGTCGGCGCCCTCGTGCTCGGCCGCCATCCACACCTCGGCCGCCTCCTCGACGACCTTCTTGCCGATGGTATGAACGCCGGACGCCACGAGCTCTGCCGTGCGGGAGGTACTCGGGTCGCCCTCGGCGGCCTTGTGCCGGAGCTCGTCGAAGAGCTCCTCGAATGTCTTGTTGGCCATGGTGGTCTCAGCCTACGCCGCCGGAGCGGGTGGGCCTGCGCCAGGGCTCCGACACGGTGCGCAGTGTCGCGGCGGTGGCCACGGCCGCGGTGACCGCTTCGTGCCCCTTGTCCTCGTGGGATCCGGGCAGGCCTGCCCGGTCCAGGGCCTGCTCCTCGGTGTCGCAGGTCAGTACGCCGAAGCCGATGGGCACTCCGGTGTCGACGCCGACCTGGGTGAGCCCCTGGGTGACGCCCTGGCAGACGTAGTCGAAATGCGGTGTGCCGCCGCGGATCACCACTCCGAGTGCGACCACGGCGTCGTAACCCCGGTCTGCCAGCACCTTGGCAACGACCGGCAGTTCGAAGCTGCCGGGCACCCGCAGCAGGGTGGGCTCGTCGATGCCGAGCTCGTGGAGGGCCCGCAGCGCCCCCTTGATCAGCCCCTCCATGACCGTCTCGTGCCACTGGGCGGCGATCACGGCGACGCGCAGGTCACCGCAGTCACCGACCGCCATTTCGGGGGCGCCCTTGCCACTCACGTGCTGCTCCTCAGGGTTCGCTGGTACGGATCGTTCACTGTCACCGGACGGCGCCCGCACGGGCCTGCCCGGCGTCCAGCCACGGAAGGTCGTGGCCCATCCGGTCCCGCTTGGTGCGCAGGTACCGCAGGTTGTGCTCTCCGGCCCGCACCGGCATCGGCTCACGACCGGTGACGAGCAGGCCGTGAGCGGACAGGGCTGCGGTCTTGTCGGGGTTGTTCGTCATCAGCCGCACGGACCTCACCTCGAGATCGGACAGAATCTGTGCGGCCGCCGCGTAGTCGCGGGCGTCGGCGGGCAGCCCGAGCTCGAGGTTGGCGTCCAGGGTGTCCCGGCCGCGTTCCTGGAGTTCGTAGGCGCGCAGCTTGGACAGCAGTCCGATGCCGCGCCCCTCATGACCGCGCAGGTAGACCACCACTCCGCGGCCGGCTTCGCTGATGCGCCGCAGCGAGGTCTCCAGCTGGTTCCCGCAGTCGCAGCGCCGTGAGCCGAAGACATCCCCGGTCAGGCATTCGGAGTGCACGCGCACCAGGACGTCCCGGCCGTCACCGATGTCTCCGGTCACCAGCGCGATGTGCTCCACGCCGTCCGCCGTGGAACGGTAACCGTAGGCACGGAAGTCGCCGTGGACTGTGGGCAGTGCGGTGGCCGCCTCGCGGCGCACGGCGGGCCGTGCCGACGGCGCGGCGGTGCTGCGGTAGGCGATGAGGTCCTCGATCGAGATGATCGCCAGGCCGTGCTTGCGGGCGAACGGAACGAGTTCCGGCAGGCGCAGCATGGTGCCGTCCTCGCCCGCGATCTCGACGATGGCGGCCGCGGGCCGCAGGCCGGCCAGCCGGGCCAGGTCGACGCCCGCCTCGGTGTGGCCGTTCCTGGTCAGGACACCACCGGCGCGGGCGCGCAGCGGGAAGACATGGCCGGGGCGGCCGAAGTCGGAGGCGGCGGAGGCGGGATCGGCCAGCAGCCGGATGGTGGTGGCACGGTCGGCGGCGGAGATTCCGGTGCCGACGCCGTGGCGGGCGGTGGCGTCGACGGAGACGGTGAAGGCAGTGCCCATGGCATCGGTGTTGTCCTGGACCATCTGCGGCAGGCTCAGGCGGTCCAGGTCGGCTGCCTCCATCGGCACGCAGATCAGGCCCCGGCACTCGCTCATCATGAAGGCGACGGTCTCGGGGGTGATGAGTTCGGCGGCGGCGATCAGGTCCCCCTCGTTCTCCCGGTCCGCGTCGTCGACCACGACCACCGGGCGTCCGGCGGCGATGTCGGCGACGGCGCGCTCGACCGGGTCGAGGGTGTACTCCGGCGGCGGGCCGCCGGGGGCGGGGGTGAGAACGGGAGGGTGCTGCGCCGTGGTCATGCTGCTGCTCCTTCGGGGGCGCGACGGTCCGCGGTGGCGCGGGTGCGCAGCCACCAGGCGCGCAGACCCCACAGGACGAGGACGAAGTAGATGATGTAGACCAGACCGGAGAAGGCCAGGCCACTGCTGAAGGCCAGCGGGACGCCGACCAGGTCGACCAGCAGCCAGGCGAACCAGAACTCCACCAGTCCCCGGGCCTGGGCGACCATGGCCACCAGGGTGCCGACGAAGATGTAGGCGTCCGGCCAGGGGTTCCAGGACAGCTGCGGGTAGAGGGTGAAGAGGGATCCGACGGCCAGCGTGCCCAGCACGGCGCCGGCCAGCAGGAGGCCTCGTTCGCGCCAGGTGGCGAACCGTACGGCGATCTGGCCGTCGGCAGTGTCCTGCCGGCCGCTGTGCCACTGCCGCCAGCCCCACAGGGCGACGGTGATGACCAGCAGTTGCTTGCCCACTCCCCCGCCCAGCTGCGCGGAGGCGTAGGCCGCCACCAGAACCGTCCCGGAGGCGAGCTGGACCGGCCAGGTCCACAGCGAGCGGCGCCAGCCCAGCGCGAGGGCGGCAAGGCCCAGCAGGTTGCCCACCATGTCCGACCAGATGACCTGCTGGCCGAAGGCGGTGAACGCGGTCTCGTTGAGCTGTCCGAGGAAGCTCATCGTGCGGCCTCCGGCTCCTGGCCGGCGGGCACGGCCCGGTGGGCGAGCATCCGCTCGACATACTTGGCCACCACGTCCACCTCCAGGTTGACCGGATCCCCCGGCTGTTTGCGGCCGAGTGTGGTCAGGGCCAGCGTGGTGGGGATCAGGCTGACGGTGAAGTGATCCGCGGCGGCGTCGACGACGGTGAGACTCACCCCGTCGACCGTGACGGACCCCTTCTCCACCACGTAGCGGGACAGTGCCGGCGGCAGGGAGACGGCGACGACCTCCCAGTGTTCACCGGGCGTCCGCGACAGGATGGTGCCGGTGCCGTCGACATGCCCCTGGACGAGGTGTCCGCCCAGGCGTCCGCCGAGGGCCATGGGACGCTCGAGGTTGACGCGGGAGCCGGGGAGGAGCGCGGCAAGCGCGGAGCGGTGCAGGGTCTCGGCCATCACATCGGCGGTGAACTCTCCGTCGGCACTCTCGACGACGGTCAGGCACACGCCGTTCACCGCGATCGAGTCGCCGTGCCGGGCGTCCTGCGTGACCAGGGGCCCGCGCAGCCGGAGACGGCGGGAGTCGCCGAGATCCTCCACGGCGGTGACCTCGCCCAGCTCTTCGATGATTCCGGTGAACATGTGTCAGGACTCCTCGGTGGCAGGGAGGGGGACAGCGGTGATGCGCAGGTCGGGCCCGATCCGGGTGACGTCGGTCAGCGACAGGCGAAGGGCGTGCGCGAGGGTGGTGAATCCCGCACCGGCAAGGACCTGGGGTCCCTCGCCCAGCAGAGCGGGGGCGAGATAGCCGGTGACGCGGTCGACGAGGCCGGCCGCGGCGAAGGAACCCGCGAGCGTCGGCCCGCCTTCCAGCAGCAGCGCGCGCACCCCCCGTTCGTGGAGCGCTGCGAGCAGGGCCGGCAGGTGCAGTCCGCGGCCGCCGGCCTGCGCCCGGGGCAGCCGGACGACCTCGGCGTGTTCCGGAAGGCGGGCGGTCTTCCGGACCGGGGTGTCCTCGGCGACGGCGATGAGAGTGGGGGCGGCGTTGTCGAGGATCCGGGCTCCGGGGTGCACGGCGTCCGCGCCGGTGTCGGCCACGACCCGCATCGGCTGTGGGGCACCGGGTACGCCTCGCACCGCCAGGTGCGGGTCGTCGGCGCGGGCGGTGCCGGATCCCACCAGCACCGCGTCGGCCTCGGCCCGTAGCCGGTGCACGTCTGCGCGGGATTCGGGGGAGGTGATCCAGCGGCTGGTGCCATCGGCGGCGGCCACCCGGCCGTCCAGTCCCGCGGCGTACTTCCAGGTCACGTGGGGGCGTCCGAGCCTGACGGAGGTGAGCCAGGCAGTGTTCACCTCGGCCGCCTCGGCGTGCAGCAGTCCGCCCTCCACGTCGATCCCAGCCGCAGCGAGGGTCTCGGCGCCGCCCCGCGCGGCCGGGTGCGGGTCCGGCACGGCGTAGACGACGCGGGCAATGCCCGCGTCGACCAGGGCCCGGGTGCACGGGCCGGTCCGTCCGGTGTGGTCGCAGGGTTCGAGGGTGACGATCGCCGTACCGCCGCGGGCCTCGTCGCCCGCCTCGGCCAGGGCATGGATCTCGGCGTGCGGTCCACCCGCCCTCCTGTGCCATCCCTCGCCGACGGGGCGGCCGGCCGCGTCCAGGACGACACAGCCGACAACGGGATTGGGGCTGGTGGCGCCGAGGCCGCGGGCGGAGAGGGCGATGGCGCGGCGCATCGCGTCGCTCTCGCGCGCGGCGGGCGCTGCGGGTGCGGGGGCCACCGGGTCCTCCTGCCTCGTCGGGCACGGACTCCGGGGCAGGTGGCACGTGAGCGGGCCGGCGAAAGGTCTCGCCTCCGGACTGGCGGGGGCAGGCGCCCGCGAAGGGGCGCCGGGCCATCGTTGGGCCGGCTGTGGTCCGCCGCGCACTGCCTCCCATCCGGACTTTCACCGTCGGTCCAGGAATTTCACCTGGTCAACCGGCCGCTGGCTGCGGCCGGGTCGCGGACTGTTACCGCCGGTTCGGACTTTCACCGACCCCGGAGTGCGCTACGTCATGCTTGCCCTCACAGTCTGCCACGGAGCTCTCCGGGTTCCTACCGGACCGGCCCTGTGGATTCACTCACACCGTGTCCGGGCCCGGGCTGAAGACATCCTGCCGGGCGGTGTCCAGTGCCGTGGTCAGGGCTCCGCCCAAGACGGGGCTGCCGTCGACCGTGGCGGCCCGGACCTCCGTGGGCAGCGGTGAGAGGTCTGCCAGGCGCCTGCCGACCTGCGCGGCCAGGGGTGCACCGCCGGCCCTGCCGACTTCTCCGCCCAGGACCACACACCCCGGATCCAGGACGCAGACGACCGAGGCGGCCGCGACCGCGACGCGGCCGGCCAGGACCTCCAGGAATTCTGCGTGCGCCCCCTCACCTCGTTCCGCGGCCTCGCGGACCACGCGCTCGGCCGCCGCCGCGTCATCGGCCGCGTCGGCGGCCAGTCCCTTCTCCCGGGCCAGGGCACAGACCGCCGCGCTGCCGGCCATGGCGTGGAAGCCCTGGTCGCAGCCTTCGGCGGAGGGCAGGCCTCCGGTGCCGGGCACCGGAAGGAAGCCGATCTCCCCCGCCCCGCCGGACGCACCGCGCCGCAGTGTTCCGCCGAGAACCACTGCGGCACCGACCCCGTGCCCGAGCCAGAGCAGGACGAAGGTGTCCCGGTCCCGGACGGCACCGAGCCGGTGCTCGGCGAGGCCGGCGAGGTTCACCTCGTTCTCCAGGATCACGGGGGCACCCAGCCGGGTGCGCAGCGCGGTGAGCAGCTCCCCGTGCCAGGCGGGCAGGAGACCGACACGGCGCAGTGCCCCGGTGGCCGGGTCGGCGAATCCCGGCGCCCCCATCACGGTGGTGTGCAGGGAGGGCACGGCCGCCTCTTTCATCACGCGCGCCAGGCGGTCGGTGACCGCGGTGACGACTCGTCGGCCGCCGCGTCCGGGAACGGGGAGGCCGGCGCTGCCCACGGTCCGTCCGGTGAGGTCCGCGAGGACGAAGGCGACGCTGTCGGTGCGCACGTCGAACGCGGCCACGTGGGCACGGTCGGCGACCAGCCCGTACACCCGCGCGTTCGGGCCGCGGCGGTTCTCCCCCGCCTCTCCGACGACGGTCACCAGTCCGTCGCGGCCCAGCCGGCGCAGGAGGTCGGAGACGCTGGGCCGCGACAGACCGGTCAGCTCCCGCAGGCGGGCCGCGGTCAGCGGCCCGTGTTCGGCAAGGAGGTCCAGCGCCAGCCGGTCGTTGATGGCGCGGGTGGTGCGCAGGGTGGCGGTACGCGCGGTGGTCATGACCGGGAATCCTCCCAGACACCCGAGCGGGTGCGCCCGGCGGGATTACTATCAGGAAGCCTGCCTGATAGTTTACGCCTCAATCGGAAACGACGAGGAAGGGCCCGTCCCATGCCGCAGACCGTCCCCGCCACCGGCCGGGCCTCAGGAGAAGCCGCCCGCACCCGGCGGGCGCGCCGCGCCGTCGGGGCGGTCTTCGCCGTGCACGGCTCGGTCACCGGGAGCTTCGCCACGCGCATCCCGTGGCTCCAGGATCATCTGTCGCTGAGCACCGGGCAGCTCGGCATCGCGCTGGCCTTTCCCGCGATCGGAGCTGCGCTGGCGATGCCGCTGGCGAGCCGGATCATCCACCGTTATGGGGCCCTCGCCGCCGTGCGGGGCCTGCTGGCCCTGTGGTGCGCCGCGCTGGCACTGCCCGCACTCGCCCCGGGCCCGGTGGCACTGTGGGTGTTCTTCGCCGTGTTCGGAGCGACCGCCGGGATGTCGGATGTCGCCATGAACGCCCAGGGCGTGGAGGTCGAACGCCGGCACGGACGGTCGGTCATGTCCTCACTGCACGGGCTGTGGTCCGTGGGCGCGCTGGCGGGTTCCGCGGCCGGGGTGGCAGCCGTGCACCTGCAGGTCGACGCCCGGCTGCACCTCCCCGTCGCCGCGGCCCTGCTGACCGCTCTCACTCCCCTGGTGTGCCGGGGGCTGCTCGACATCCGCCCGGAACCCGGCCAGGCGGCTCCGCCGCGGTTCACCCTGCCGCCGCGCTCCGCGCTGCTGATCGGCGCTGTGGGGCTGTGCGCGATCCTGGCGGAGGGCGCCAGCATGGACTGGTCCGGGGTGTACCTGAAGGACGTCACCGGAGCCTCGGAGACCCTGGCCGCCGCCAGCTACACGGCCTTCGCCTGCACCATGGCGGCGGCGCGGCTGGCGGGGGACGCGGTGATCCGGCGGCTGGGGCCGGTGCGGACGGTCCGGGGCAGCGGACTGCTTGCCGCCCTCGGCGGTCTGCTGGTCGTCGTGGCGCCCGGCCCGGCGGTGGGCGTCACCGGTTTCGCGCTCCTGGGAGTGGGCATCGCGGTCGTCGTGCCCTTGGCCTTCGCGGCCGCGGGGCGCAGCGGGCCGGCCCCCAGCCAGGCGATCGCGGGAGTCGCCACCATCACGTACACCACCGGGCTTCTCGCCCCCACCCTCATCGGCCTGATCGGTGAGGTGGCCTCACTGCGGGCATCCTTCGCGGTGGTGACGGCGGCAGCGGCCGTGCTGGTGTTCGCGGCCGGGGTGCTCGGAGCCTCCCCCCGGCCGGGCAAGGCCGTGGCCGCGGGTTCACACGGCGGCGGCCATGCGGCGCACGGCCTCGGTGACCAGGTCCGGTGACGCGGCGAAGTTGAACCGGACACGCCCCGCACCGCCCGGTCCGAACGTGTGTCCCGGGTTGAGGGCGACCCGTCCCCGGTGGAGGAAAGTCTTGGCCGGATTGTCCCCGAGTCCGAGATCGCGGCAGTCCAGCCAGGCGAGATAGCCGCCCTCCACCTGCCGCATGCGGACCTCCGGCAGGTGCGTGGCCAGCAGGGAGGAGAGCAGAGTGCGGTTCTGCGAGAGTGCGGCACGCAGGTCGTCCAGCCAGGGGCCGCCGTCGAGGAAGGCCGCGGTGTGGGCGATGACCCCGAGGTGGCTGGGGCCGTGGCTCACTTCCTCGGGCATCCGGGCCAGGTCGGCGACGGCCGTGGGGCCGGCCACCACGAGGGCGGCCTTCAGCCCGGCGAGGTTCCAGGCCTTGGACGCCGAGATGAGCACGAAGGCGTCCTCGGTGCCCGGCAGCGAGAGATAGGGCAGGTGGACCGCGCCGGGCAGCACCAGCGGGGCGTGGATCTCGTCGGACACGACCCTGACACCGTACCGGGAAGCCAGCCGGGCGACGGTGGCCAGTTCCTCGGCCGTGTGCACGGTACCGGTGGGATTGTGCGGACTGCACAGCACGTAGGCGGCAGGCCGGTCACCGGCGACGGCGTCCCGGAAGGCCTCCTCGATCGCCTCGGGGTCCAGCCTGCCGGCCGAATCCAGCGGGGCGTGCAGTACCCGGCGTCCCAGGTGACCGACGAACTGGCGGATGGGCGGGTAGAGCGGAGGGCTGATCACGACCGCGTCACCGGGACCGGTGACCAGCTTCAGCACTTCCACCATGCCCAGCATGACGTCGGGAACCACGGCGGTGTGCTCCGGCACCACTTCCCAGGCCCAGCGCTCCCGCGTGAAGGCGTCAAGTGCCCGGGCGTACCCGGTGCCGGCCGGGTAACCGGTGTCACCGAGATCGACGGCCTCGTGAAGAGCCCGCCGGACCGGCGGGGCCGGCAGGACGTCCATCTCCGCCACCCACATCGGCAGCACGTCCTCGGGATAGGTGCGCCACTTCACGCTGGTCCGGCGGCGCAGCTCCGCCAGGGGAAGCCGCAGGGGATTGCGGTCGGGGGGCAGTGGGTCCGTCATGTGCGCCTCCAGTCGTTCCCCGCCGGCCGGCAGGGAGGAAGGGCCGGGCAACCAATCCCATGATCACATCAACCGGGCCGACGGGGCCAGGAGGCAGCACGCGGCTCCCGCACCGTCCGGGAGAACACTGCCGCCCCGGGTGGTGCCATGCCGAGTGCGGCGTGCCGGGCCGGCGACCGGGTACTCGCACGCGGACAAGGACGGGACGAAGGAGCAAGCCGTGACCGAGACCGAGATGATCGATCTGCACCTCACCGAGCGGGCCGACCGGGTCCGGGAGCACACCGCGACCGCGGTGCAGGCCGGCCTCGACGCCCAGCTGGCCGCGCGGGTCCGGCACAGCGCCGAGCTCATGGATTCCGGGGACGACGGCGCGGTCACCGAGCGCATCGCCGAGCTGGAGCAGGAATCCGACATCGAGCGGATCCTGGGGGCCAATGCGGCGGCACTGGCCCTCACGGGCACCGTGCTGGCCGGTGTGCACCACCGCCGCTGGCTGCTACTGCCCGGCGTGGTGACCGCCTTCCTCGTCCAGCACGCCGTGCAGGGCTGGCGCCCGCCGATCAGTCTCTTCCGACGCTCGGCGTGCGGACCCGCGGGGAGATCGACACCGAGCGCTACGCGCTGAAGACACTTCGGGGAGACTTCGGGGAGACCCCCGCCGGGGACGCCACGGCGCGGGCCCAGCGGGCCCTTCAGGCCGCCACCCGCTGACCCCCCGGCCGGGCGCCGGCCGGCCCCACGGCACGTGGTTCAGTCCTCGGGCAGTTCGACGGGCGCGATCTCGTCGAAGAGATCCCCCGGGCCGGGGTTGCCCGGGTCGGTGGCGCCGCCGAGGTGCCGCATGACGCCCCACACGGCGTTGAGCGCGGTCTGCACCGCCCCCTCGGCCCATCCGGCCGTCCAGGAGATGTCGTCCCCGGCCAGGAACAGCCCGCGGCGGCCGGCCGGCAGCCGGTCCTGCATGAAGTGGGTGAACAGCCTGCGCTGGTAGCGGTAGTGACCGGGCAGGTTCGCCTTGAAAGCGCCCATGAACCAGGGCTCGTTCTCCCAGGACACCGTGATCGGGTCCCCGATCACGTGCTTGCGGATGTCGACGCCGGGATAGATCTCGCCCAGCGACTTGAGCATCACCTCCATGCGTTCCCCGGGGGTGAGAGGGAGCCACTTCAGGCTGTCGTCGCACCAGGTGTAGGACAGGCAGATGACCGCGGGGCGGTCGGGGCCGTCGTCCAGGAGGTAGGTGCCGCGGGTCATCCGGTCGGTCAGCGTCATGCTCATCACGTCACGTCCGGTCCGCTCGTCCTTGTCCAGCCAGAAGGGCCGGTCGACGGGGACGAACAGCTTCGAGGACTCCATGTAGTGGGTGCGCTCCACCGCCGTCCAGTGATCGATGGGCAGCAGGGCGTCGGCGCAGTCGATCTTGCTGAGCAGCAGCCATGACTGCGCGGTGAAGACGGCCGCCCGGTAGGTGCGGATGGAACCCCCGGCGTCGGTGACGGTGATGCGTTCCCCCGCTGTCCGGTGCAGACGGGTCACCGCCGGCCGGGGGGCGCCGTCGTGCAGGGACCGGAGCGAGGTTCCCTGAGGCCAGTGCACCATCTTGTCCGGCGACCGCTCCCACAGCCGTTCGGGCAGCTGCCGGCTGCCGCCCACAATGCCGCGATGGTCGTCGTCGGCGCCGGTGTAGACGACTCTCAGGATCTCCAGGATGGAGTTGGGGAAGTCGGTGTCCCACCCTCCGGTACCGAAGCCGACCTGACCGAAGATCTCACGGTGCCGGAAGGAGCGGAACGACGGGGAGTCACACAGGAATCCGTAGAAGGTCTGGTTGTCCAGCTTTTCCACGAGCCGGGACCAGATGTCCCTGATCCGGGCCACGTCACGCTCCCGGATGGCACGCTGCATGGCGGAGAAGTCCGCGCCCTCCTCCAGACAGGTGTTCCAGGCGTCCATGACCTCGCGGTAGACCTCGGGCAGGTCGTCCATGGTCCGCGCGTAGTGCGACTGCCCCTTGAGGTCGACGACGGTGGACGGGGTACAGGGTGCCAGCGGATTGGGGAACGGCCGGGTCTCCAGGCCCACCAGGTCGATGTAGTGCTGGAGCGCTGTCGAGGACGGGGGAAAGCGCATCGCGCCCATCTCGGCAGTCAGCTGAGGGTCGCAGCCCTCGAAGGTGTCGGTCCGCAGGCGTCCGCCGATCCGGTCCGCCTCGTGGACGACCGGCTTCAGGCCCATCTTCATCAGCTCGTACGCGGTGATGATTCCGGACAGGCCACCCCCGATGACGGCAACCTCGGTGCCGTGCTCCGTCGCCGGGATCTGCCCGAGCCCCGCGGGGTGCGCGAGGTAACTGTCGTAGGCATAGGGGAAGTCCGGTCCGAACATGGTGACCGGGGGCTGTGTCCCGGCCCCGGTGTGCTGCTCGTCGGGCACGGCGGTGGGCAGGGTGGACGTCATGGCGCGGTTCTCCTGGAAGGTGGTGGTGCGGTGGCCGGAGCGTCGGCAGGAGGGCCTGCGGCGGCTCAGGCGGCGGGCCGTACCAGCGGGCCGTACAGCTCGGGCCTGCGGTCGCTCAGATACGGGTTGCGGGCACGGGAGGCGCTCAGCACGGCGGGATCGACGTCCGCGACGAGCAGTTCCTCATGCGCCCCCGCCCGGGCCGGCACGGTGCCGTCCGGCGCCGCCAGACAGCTGAGGCCGGCGAAGTCCCATTCCCCTTCCGGGCCGCAGCGATTGGCGTAGGCGATGTAGAGCTGGTTCTCCCAGGCACGGGCCGGGACCAGAGTGCGGGCGACGAACTCGTAGGGGCGCATCAGGGCCGTGGGGACCAGCAGGAGGTCGGTGCCCGCCAGTGCGTGCGCCCGCACCGCCTCCGGGAACTCCACGTCGTAGCAGATCAGCAGGCCGATCCGCAGGCCGTCCAGCTCGGCCTGGACCACCAGCCGGTCGCCGGGGACGAAACGCCCGGCCTCGAAGTCACCGTAGAGATGCGTCTTGCGGTAGTCGGCCAGAACCGCCCCGTCCGGTCCGGTCAGCCGGACGGCGTTGTACACGGCCGCGCCTTCGCGCTCGGGCCGGCCGAAAGCGAGGGCGATCCGATGGCGGGCGGCGATGGCCGATACCTCCCGGGCCGCGGGGCCGTCCTCGCCGGCGGACCGTCCGGGCGGGTCGTCGCCGACGGCGTAGCCGGTGAGCCGGAGTTCGGCGGTGACCAGCAGCCGGGCCCCCGAAGCGGCCGCCCGGGCGGCGGCACGCTCCAGGGAAGCGAGGCTTTCCTCGCGTGAGGCGGGCACGCCTGGGGGGCCTTGGTGCAGCGCGATGCGCAGCGGCTTCATGGGACCTCGCGAACCGGTGATGCGTGCCTTTCGGGGGTACGCCTCGACGGTACGGTCGGGGGTGAGGGGCGGCAAGATGTGCTCATTGCGCATCCATCGGCTGTTCGTTGCGTCCTTGTGGCCGCGACCGGCGATCCGTTGCACGGCCCGTTCCTGTCATACCGGCGGGCCGCCCGAGTAGCGGCGCAGCAGCGGCGAGAGCACCAGTACGGAACGGGTGCGCTCGACGAACGGCTCTCCGGCGATGCGCTCCAGAACCTGCTCGAAGTGCCGCATGTCCGCGGCGAAGACCTGGATCACGGCATCCGCATCGCCGGTGACCGTCGAGGCGGACGCGACCTCGGGATAGCGGGACAGCCCGCGGCGGATGTCATCGGGGGAGGTGTTGGAGCGGCAGTACATCTCGACGAAACCCTCCGTGCGCCATCCGAGCGCCGCCGGGTCCACCCGGACGGTGAAGCCGGTGATGGCCCCCTCGGCTCTCAGCCTGTCCACCCGGCGCTTGACCGCGGGCGCGGACAGACCCACCAGGTTTCCGATGTCGGCGTAGGAGCGGCGGGCGTCCTCGGCGAGGGCGTGCACGATGCGTTCGTCCAGATCGTTCAGTCGCACCGTCGCAGTAGACCATGCCGACCGCTCCCGCGGCGCCGACGGGCACCGCCCGGGCCCCGCGCCGCCCGGGACCCGTCACTGCCAGCTGGCGTGCAAAGGTTTGCCTTCCGCATAGCCGGAGGCGCTCTGCACGCCCACGACCGCCTTCTCGGTGAACTCGGACAGGTCGGCGGCGCCCGCGTAGGTGCACGCCGAGCGGACACCGGCGACGATCGAGTCGATCAGATCCTCCACCCCGGGCCGGTCCGGGTCCAGGAACATCCGCGAGGTGGAGATACCCTCCTCGAACAGTGCCTTGCGGGCCCGGTCGTAGGCGGATTCCTCGCTGGTGCGGTACCGCACGGCTCGGGCCGATGCCATGCCGAAGCTCTCCTTGTACAGCCTGCCGTCCGCCGACTGCTGGAGATCTCCGGGCGACTCGTGGGTACCGGCGAACCAGGAGCCGATCATGACGTTGGACGCGCCTGCGGCCAGGGCCATCGCCACGTCACGGGGGTGGCGCACCCCGCCGTCGGCCCACACGTGCTTGCCGTGCCGCCTTGCCTCTGCGGCGCACTCCAGGACGGCGGAGAACTGCGGACGGCCCACTCCGGTCATCATGCGGGTCGTGCACATGGCTCCGGGCCCCACTCCCACCTTCACGATGTCGGCGCCGGCCTCGATGAGGTCACGGATCCCGTCGGCCGCGACCACGTTGCCCGCCACCACGGGGACGCGCGGGTCCAGCTTCCGGACAGCGGACAGCGCGGCGAGCATCGATTCCTGGTGGCCGTGGGCGGTGTCCACCACGAGGGTGTCGACCCCCGCCGCCAGCAGTCCCTCCGCCCGGCCGGCGACGTCACCGTTGACACCGACCGCCGCGGCGATCCGCAGCCGGCCCGTGTCATCGGTGGCCGGGGTGTAGAGGGTGGCCCGCAGGGCGCCCTTGCGGTTGAGGATGCCGACGAGCCGGCCGTCGCTGCCGATGGCCGGGGCGATCCGCCGGTGAGCCGCGTCCAGTCGGTTGAAGGCGTCCCGGGGATCGATGTCCGCGTCGAGCAGGAGCAGTTCGCGGGACATCACCTCGCCGAGCTGGGTGAAGCGGTCCACTCCGGCCAGGTCGGCCTCGGTGACGATGCCGACGGGGCGCCCCTGGGAGACGACGACGCCCGCGCCGTGGGCTCGCTTGGGCAGCAGTGACAGGGCGTCGGCCACGGTCTGCGAGGGGGCCAGGGTGATCGGGGTGTCCAGCACGAGGTGACGCCGTTTGACCCAGCCGATCACCTCGGTGACCACGTCCAGCGGGATGTCCTGGGGGATGACCGCCATGCCGCCGCGACGGGCGACGGTCTCTGCCATCCGGCGGCCCGCCACGGCGGTCATGTTCGCCACCACCAGCGGGATGGTGGTACCGGTGCCGTCCGGGGAGGACAGGTCCACCGCCAGCCTGGAGCCCACCGAAGAACGGCGGGGAACCATGAAGACATCGTCGTACGTGAGGTCGTACGGAGGCTGGGCGTCGTGAAGGAATCTCATGCCGGCTCTCTCACCTGCGGTCGGGACGGTTCACGGAGGCACTGGGCCGGTCGGCGGCGGCCGGTCTCAGGCGTTGTCGGGATCGACCCGCTCCAGCGCGGGGCGCGGGCCGGGAGCGGCGGTCAGCAGATGCGCGGCCGCGGCGGTGTCGGTGACAAGGCTGGTGACCAGGCCCGAACGCAGGACCGCGGCGATCGCGTCGGCCTTGCGACGACCGCCTGCGATGGCGACGACCTCGGGGACCCTGCGGAGCCGGTCGGCCTCGACCGTGATGCACCGCTCCCCCAGATCCCGGCCGATGCGGCGGCCATCGGCGTCGAAGAGGTGCGCGGACATCTCCGCGGCCACCCCCAGGGACGCGTAGTGCGCCCGTTCCTCGGGACTGAGCATGTCGTGGACGGTGGAGATGCCCGGTTCCCACGAGCCGATGGACACCGCAGCGATCGTCACCCGGTCGAAGTACTCGAAGGCCCCGGCGATGCCCGTCTGGCCGCGCAGCGCGGCCGCGGTGGCCGGGTCGGGCAGCAGCATGGGGGCGTAGATGGGGTGGGCCGCCCCTCCGGAGACGGCGGCGGCCCGGCGCACCGCCTCGACAGAGCCCCGCTCCGCCGTTCCCGCGTCGTAGACCCCGGTGAGCTGGACGACGGTGCACGGTGGCAGTTCACGCAGGGCCGCCGCCATGTGGATGGTGGAACGGCCCCAGGCCAGACCGAGGACATCCCCCTCGGTGACCAGCTCGCCGAGCAGGTCCGCCGCGACTTCGCCCAGGTTCTCCGGATCGGAGGTGTCGTCCTGCGACTCGGAGGGCGATTCCACCACGACCACATGCCGCAGTCCGTAACGCGCGCGCAGAGCGTCCGAGCGGTCGGCGTCCAGCTCCGCGGGCACCCGGATCTCGATGCGCACCAGCTCGTGCTCGACCGCGGACTCCAGTACCCGGGCGACCTTGAACCGGCTCACCCCGAACTCGTCCGCAATCTGGATCTTGGACTTTCCTTCCAGGTAGAAACGGCGTGCCATGGCTGCCGCCTGCATCAGCTCGGCGGGTCCCATACGTGTGGCTGACCTTCCGGTCGACACCCCGCTCACCTCACTGTCCTCCGGTTCGTCTCCCGCTGGTGGTACCGCGCGTGTTCATCCTCGCAGATCTGTGGCGCGGCCGAGACGGCCCGTGCACGGTGCAACCGGCTTGGCGTCACGCGGAACAGCTCAGACCGCACCCTTCGCGGCCGCGGCCTTCTCCGCCTGTGCGCGCAGCGACCGCACGGCCGCCGCCGGGTCATCGGCTCCGTACACGGCGGAGCCCGCCACGAAGACATCGGCACCGGCCTCGGCGCAGCGTTCGATGGTGGCCGCGGAGACACCTCCGTCGACCTGGAGTGCGAGCTGCAGACCGTGCCGGTCGATGATCCGCCGGGCCCGGCGGATCTTGGGCAGCATGATGTCGAGGAAGGCCTGGCCCCCGAAGCCGGGCTCCACCGTCATGATCAGCAGCATGTCGAGCTCGGGAAGCAGGTCCTCGTACGGCTCGACGGGTGTGGCCGGGCGCAGAGCCATCGACGCCTTGGCCCCCTTGGCCCTGATGTCGCGCGCCAGCCGGACGGGCGCGGCGGCGGCTTCCACGTGGAAGGTGACCGAACCCGCTCCGGCCTCGACGTAGGCAGGCGCCCACCGGTCCGGGTCCTCGATCATCAGATGACAGTCCAGCGGCGTTTCCGTCGCCCTGCTCAGCGACTCGACGACCGGCAGACCGAGGGTGAGGTTGGGCACGAAATGGTTGTCCATGACGTCGATGTGGAGCCAGTCGGCTCCTTCGACGGCGCGGGCCTCCTCCGCGAGCCGGGAGAAGTCTGCGGACAGCATGCTGGGGTTGATCTGGGCCATGGCCCACAGTATTCAGGACGGCCTGCGGCACCATCGCGGCGGGCCGTCATGCGGTGCGGCGCAGCAGAGCGAGATACATCGCGTCGGTTCCGTGCCTGTGCGGCCAGAGCTGGATGTCGGGGCCCTCCCCCAGTTCCGGGACCCCCGGCAGCAGCGGGCGGGCGTCGATCCATTCCGCTGTGGCGCCGGTCCCGGACGCGGCCAGCACATCGTCGACGACTGCCCTGGTCTCGGCCGGGTGCGGAGAGCAGGTGGCGTAGCCGACCACACCGCCGGGCCTCGCGGAGCGCAGGGCATGGGTCAGCAGAGCCCGCTGGAGCGGCGCGAAGCCCGCCAGATCGCCGGGACGCCGGCGCCAGCGGGCCTCGGGGCGGCGACGCAGGGCACCGAGCCCGGTGCAGGGCACATCGACCAGCACCCGGTCGAAGGCCGCAGGCCGCCACGCGGGGCGGGTCCCGTCGGCGGTGAGGACCTGGAAAGGGCCCGGGTTCCCCTCCAGGGCACGGACGACCAGGCGGGCACGGTGCGGGCGTTTCTCGGCGGCGACCAGCGCCGCGCCGCGCCGCGCCGCGAGGGCTGCCAGCAGAGCCGCCTTGCCGCCCGGCCCCGCGCAGCCGTCCAGCCAGCGGCTGTCGGGGCCCTCAAGCGGCGCGTCCGCCAGGGCCGCGGCCACCAGCTGACTGCCTTCGTCCTGCACTCCGGCACGCCCCTCGCGCACCGCCTCCAGCGCTCCGGGATCACCGCCCTCTGCCATCCGTACGGCGTAGGGCGACCAGTGTCCGGGGCGGGAGTCCTCGGCTGCGGCCAGCAGTTCGTCCGTGGTGGACCGTCCGGGGCGGGCCACCAGGGTCACCTCGGGGCGCTCGTTGTTGGCCGCCAGCATCTCCTCCAGCTCGGTCCGGCCGCTGCCCAGGGCGTCCCACAGAGCGGAGACCACCCACCGCGGGTGGCCGTGCACGATTCCGAGGTGTTCCTCCGGGTCCTCCTCGTAGGGCGGGGCGACCCGCTCCAGCCAGCCGTCCAGGCTGTGGGCGGTGACCCGGCGGAGCACGGCGTTGACGAACTTCGCCCGCCCGTCCCCCAGGACCCGGCGGGCCAGCTCGACGGTGGCACTCACCGCGGCGTGGTCGGGGATGCGAGTGCCCAGCAGCTGGTGCACCCCGAGCGAGAGGACGTCCAGGACCGGCGGGTCGACCTCGCGCAGCGGACGGTCCGTGCAAGCGGCCAGGACGGCGTCGTAGGTGCCCTGCCGGCGCAGCGTGCCGTAGACGAGTTCGGTGGCCAGCGCGGCGTCCCTGGTGTCGAATCCCCCGCTCGCGCGCGCTTTGTCCAGCAACGGTGGCAGGACGAGGTTGGCGTAGGCGTCGCGCTCGTCCACCGCCCGCAGGACCTCGAAGGCGAGCTCGCGCACCGGGTCCGGGCGTGGTCGGCGGTAGGGCCTGGCGGGTCGGCGCGGCCGGTTGCTCACGAGGGGACGACTCCGGTGGTACGGGGGATACGGACAGTGCGGGGACGGTCTGCGGACGGCGATCCGGGGAACAGCGTACGGCCGAGGGTCACTCCCCCGGCTCCAGCCTCTCACCGGAGGTCACGCGGGCGCCACGGGCCCAGTCCGCAGCCCGCATCGGCTTCTTCCCCTGGGGCTGGACCCAGATCAGCTCCACCGCGTGCGAGCCGGTGCCCACGTACACGCTGTGCTTGCCGACGGAGAGTTCACCCGGTGCCAGGCCGGTGTGCTGCGGGGAGGGGGCGACCTCCCGCAGCTTCAGCCGCTCACCGCGCACCTGGGTCCAGGCCCCCGGCGCCGGCGAGCAACCACGCACCACCCGGTCCACCCGCAGGGCGGGGGCCCGCCAGTCGACGCGGGCGTCGGCCGCCGTCAGCTTGGGCGCGGACGTGATGCCCTCACCGGGCTGGGGAACGGCCTTGAGCGTGCCGTCCTCGATGCCGTCCATCGTCGCGGCGAGCAGCCCGGCGCCCGCGAACGCCAGCCGCGTGAGCAGGTCACCGCTGGTGTCCCGGGGGCGGATCTCCTCGGTGACGGTACCGAAGACGGGCCCGGAGTCGAGACCTTCCTCGATCAGGAAGGTGGAGGCGCCGGTGATCTCGTCCCCTGCCATGACGGCGTGCTGGACCGGTGCGGCACCGCGCCAGGCCGGCAGCAGGGAGAAGTGCAGATTCACCCACCCGTGCGACGGAATCCGCAGTGCGGGAGCGGGTAGCAGCGCCCCGTAGGCGACCACCGGGCAGCAGTCGGGAGCGATCTGCCGAAGCCTGTCCAGGAAACTCTCCTCGCCCGGCCGGGCCGGGCGCAGGATCTCGATGCCGGCCTCCTCCGCACGACGGGCGACCGGACTGGCCACCATCCGCCGCCCGCGGCCGGCCGGGGCGTCGGGCCGGGTGACCACGGCGGCCACCTCGTGCCGCGAGGAGGCCAGCAACGCGTCCAGAGCGGGTACGGCCACCTCTGGGGTGCCGGCGAAGACGAGCCTCATCGTGCGGAATTCACCTCTCGGGCGGGGCGGCGGGGCAGCGTCACAGTCTACGGCCCGTCGCGGGGTCTCACCCACGGGGAGCGCGGGCGCACCGACGCGCCCCCATTGGGCCGGGACGCGCCCCGGGAGCGTGACCGGGCACCGGGGTGACGCGTTGGTCACGGCGGATTGACTGCCCGCGGGCCGCCCGGCCCGTTCCCTTCCGCCGGTTGAGAGGCTTGTTCATGGCCGACCACGACACCCCTGACGCCCAGGCGCGGGCCAGTCTGCAGTTGCTGGTACGGGACATCGAGCGGGTCCGCCGGCAGGTGGATGCGCTGCGCACCCTGACCGCCCAGCTGGGCAACGTGTACCGGCCGCGGCGCACCTCCTCCTCGGCCGGCTTCGTCGTGTACGGCCGGGCTCCGGCCCCCACGGTCAGGCTCGCCCAGGAGCTGAGGGACAGCGTCGAGACGCTGGTGACCGCGGCGGTGGACTTCGACCGCTCTCTGGGGTTCTCCTGGGACGCGGTCGGCTCGGCCCTCGGCGTGACGAAACAGGCCGTGCACCGGCGCTACGGCGCCCGGCGTGCCCCGGACAGGGGCGTGGTCGTCGAAGCCGACCCGGCAGCGGAGCTCACCGGCCCGGCCGACGACCCTCCGGCCGGAACACCGTCCGTCCCTGCTCCCCGCTGTCTGCCCGGGCAGGGGTCCGCCCCGGGGCTGTCCGCCGAGGCGGAGGACGTCCCCCGGAGCACGCTGCCCGGCCCGCGCACCGGCTGAGAACCCCCGCCCTCAGCCGATGTCCGGTGGATCGATCCGGACCCGGACCGGCGGTCCCTGCCTCCGGGCCAGGCGGGCGGCCTGAGCACTCTTCAGGGCTGCCGCCAGCGCCGCGCCACTGCCCGGGGGCACTCTGATCAGGGCCCGGTCCCACCGTTCGCCCGGGGGTGGGCCACCCGGACGCCGTGGGCCGCCCGCTCCGGCCACCGGCACCGGCCCCAGTACTTCGGCATCGCCGGGAAGCGTGGCCGTGCGCAGCAGACCCTCCACCGCTTCCGGGGAACCGCTGACTGCCGCCATCCGGCTCACCGGCGGAAGTCCCAGCACGGCCCGGTCGGCCAGTTCACGCCGGGCATGGCCCGGAGGATCCCAGCGGACCAGGGCCTGGACCGGGCGAAGGCCCTGCTCGGCGATCACCAGGACGGTGCCACCCTCTCCCGCAGGCCGGACCAGGGCCGCCGCGTTCAGCCAGCGCCGCAGCGCTTCCTCCCCCGCCCTCAGATCGGGGCGGCCGAGAAGCGCCCAGCCGTCCAGCAGCAGGGCAGCGGCGTACCCGGGCCCCTCCTCGACCACCGGCTCGGCTCCGGGGGTGCTCACCACGAGCGCGGGCCGGTCCGGCACCGACGGCAGGACATGGTCGCGGCCGGAGGTCCGCACCGGCACGGCGGGAAACGCACGGCCGAGCTCCTCCGCGGTGCGCCGGGCCCCGACCACCGTGGCGCGCAGCCGGGTGCAGCCGCACCCGGGACAGGACCAGTGAGGCTCCGGTCTGCCGCACCAGGCGCAGTCCGGTGCCCGGTCCGCAGCGGGCGAGGCGAGCGGCCCGTGGCAGTGGCCGCAGCGCGCCGGCTCCCGGCAGCGCTCACAGGCCAGCCGGGGAACATATCCGCGCCGGGGCACCTGGACGAGCACGGGGCCACGCTCCAGGGCGTCCCTTGCGGTGCGCCAGGCGAGAGAGGGCAGCCGGGCTGTGCGGGCGGCGGCGTCCCTGGCCTGCTCCGTATCGTCGACGGTGCGGATCAGTGGCGCGGCGGCTCGGACGGTCTCACGGTCGGCGGCCAGTGAACGGGCCCAGCCGGACTCGACCAGCTGGGCCGCCTCGACCGTACAGCTGTGCGCCCCCAGCAGAAAGCCCGTGTTCTCCTGTGCGGAGCGCAGCATCAGCACCTCGCGGGCGTGCGGCAGCGGTGCCCGCTCCTCGCTGTGTGCCGCGTCACCGTCGTCCCAGACGGCAACCAGCCCAAGGTGCGGCACCGGCGCGAACATCGCTGCCCGGGTGCCCACCACGGCCCGCACCGAGCCCCGGCTGAGGGCAAGCCAGCGGCGGTACCGGGCTTCGGGGCCGGCATCCGCCGTCAGCAGTACGTGGTGTCCGGAGCCGAGCAGAGCCGTCAGGGCGTCGTCGACCCGGGCCGCGCTCCGGCCGTCGGGGAGCACCGCCAGGGCGCCCCGGCCGGAGGAGAGAGCGGCGGCCATGGCGGTCGCCAGTTCGGTGGGCCACTGCGGTCCGGGCAGGGCTGTCCAGACCGCTCGCGGCGCTCCACCGCGCGCCAGGGAGCGCAGGAAGCCGGGCCCCTGCGGGAAGCGCGACCAGGTTCCCGGTGCGGGTTCGGCCGGCGGAGCGGCGGGGGGCGGGGACTCCTTGCGTTCGGCCCTGGCCATCCGGGGCGGGACCGCGAGCTGCACCACATCGGCCAGCGCCCCGGCGTACCGGTCGGCGACCGCCCGGCACAGCCGCAGCAGAGCCGGGGTCAGGACCTGCTCGGTGGACAGAACCTGGGCGAGGGGCGCCAACACCCCCGGGTAGTCGCTGTCCGGACGGCGTTCCACGATGTAGCCGCCCACCAGGCCTCCGCCCTCGCGGCGGCCGCCCCGTTCGCCGGCGCCGAAGCGGACCCGCACCCGTACGCCGGGGCGGGCCTCGTCGGCCATCGCTGCCGGGACCGCGTAGTCGAAGAAACGGTCCAGATGGACCAGCCCTTTGTCCACCAGCACCCGGGCGACCGGCAGACTCTCCGCGAGAGGAGCACCGCGCCAGGTCCGCGGCCGGGCCCGCTCACGCGGAGCGGAGCGGGCCGGGCCGCGGATGAGAGCGAGCTGCTCGGCATCCGGGGCCGGTCTCTCCCCCTCCCCGGCGTGGCGGGGTTCCTCACTGGTCACCCGACAGTCCTAGCAGACGGGCCGGACAGCCGCGCGGCCCCCGCCCCCGGCTGGGCCCGCCCGCTACAGGCCCGCGGCGGTGCGCAGGGCGTCGGTGCGGTCGGTGCGTTCCCAGGTGAAGTCGGGCAGCTCACGGCCGAAGTGGCCGTAGGCCGCGGTCTGGGCGTAGATGGGGCGCAGCAGGTCCAGGTCGCGGATGATGGCGGCCGGGCGCAGGTCGAAGACCTCGGTGATGGCCTGCTCGATGCGGTCGGGGTCGACGGTCGCGGTGCCGAAGGTCTCCACGAACAGGCCCACCGGCTCGGCCTTGCCGATGGCGTAGGCGACCTGTACCTCGCAGCGCGAGGCCAGTCCCGCGGCCACCACGTTCTTGGCGACCCAGCGCATCGCGTAGGCCGCCGAGCGGTCCACCTTGGAGGGGTCCTTGCCGGAGAACGCCCCGCCGCCGTGCCGGGCCATCCCTCCGTAGGTGTCGATGATGACCTTCCGGCCGGTCAGCCCGGCGTCCCCCATCGGCCCGCCCACCTCGAACCGCCCGGTCGGATTGACCAGCAGCCGGTACCCCTCGGTGTCCAGCTTGATGCCGGCCGTGATCAGAGCCCTGAGCTCCGGCTCCACGACGAACTCCCGGATGTCGGGAGCCAGCAGCGAATCGAGGTCGATGTCCGAGGCGTGCTGGCTGGAGACCACGACGGTGTCCAGGCGGACGGCCTTGTCCCCGTCGTACTCCACCGTCACCTGCGTCTTGCCGTCCGGCCGCAGGTAGGGGATGGTGCCGTTCTTGCGGACCTCCGACAGCCGCTGGGCCAGCCGGTGCGCCAGCATGGCGGGCAGCGGCATCAGTTCGGGGGTCTCGTCACAGGCGTAGCCGAACATCAGGCCCTGGTCCCCGGCGCCCTGCCGCTCCAGTTCGTCCTGGATACCCTCGACACGGCTCTCGTAGGCGGTGTCGACGCCCTGGGCGATGTCCGGGGACTGCGCCCCGATCGACACCGACACTCCGCAGGAGGCGCCGTCGAACCCCTTCTTGGAGGAGTCGTAGCCGATCTCCAGCACCTTGTTGCGCACCAGCGTCGCGATCGGCGCGTATGCCTTGGTGGTCACCTCGCCCGCGACGTGCACCAGGCCGGTGGTGATCAATGTCTCGACGGCCACCCGCGAGGAGGGGTCCTCCTTCAGCAGGGCGTCGAGGATGGTGTCGCTGATCTGATCGGCGATCTTGTCTGGGTGACCCTCGGTGACGGACTCCGAGGTGAACAGGCGGCGGGACACATCGCTCCCTGGGTTTGCAGCGGCTGCTGACTGATCTGCTGGCCGGCCCGGGAACAGAGAACCCCGGCTCAGGCTCCGGGCCAGTGTACCGGGCTGGCTGGAGGGCTGAGGGGACCGCGGTCTGCCGCAGCCGGGCCCAGCCCTCCGGAGCACACCATATCCCCAGCGCGGCCCGTCCGGGAGGGTACTCGGCACTTCGGGTCGTGGCGGGGCACGCCAACCGGTCAGTCCGCGGCGCCGAGGAGGCGTGTGACGGCGTCCCACACCCGGTCCGCCAGCTGTTCCTTGGGGCCCGGAGGAACGGGGGTCTCCTCTCCTCCGGCCTCGATGATCACGGCTTCGTTGTCCTCGGTGCCGAAGGCGCGGTTCTCCCCCACCTCGTTGACCACCAGGAGGTCGCAGCCCTTGCGGGCGAGTTTCGCTCGGCCGTTGGCGAGCACGTCGTCGGTCTCGGCGGCGAAACCGACCACGACCTGTCCGGCCCGGCGTCGGGCGGCCAGCTCCGCCAGCACATCCGGGTTACGGACCAGAACGATCGGCTCGGGATCGGCTCCGTCCCGCTTCTTGATCTTGCTCTCCGAGCGGGCGGCCGGCCGGAAGTCCGCCACCGCAGCGGCCATCACCACCGCGTCCGCGTCCCCGGCCGCCCCCAGGACGGCCTCGCGGAGTTCGGCCGCGGTTCCCACCGGAAGGACCTCGGCACCCGCCGGATCGGGCAGGCAGGTGTTGGCGGCCACAAGGGTCACCCGCGCCCCACGGGCAACCGCGGTGCGCGCCAGCGCGTAGCCCTGTTTACCCGAGGAGCGGTTTCCCAGGAACCGCACCGGATCCAGCGGCTCGCGGGTGCCCCCGGCGCTGACGACGACATGGCGCCCGGCCAGGTCCGCGACCGGGCTCCCACCGGCACCGTGGGCCAGCACCCCGCGGCAGACCTCGAAGATCTCACCGGGATCGGGCAGCCGCCCCTTTCCGGTGTCGGCGCCGGTCAGCCGGCCGACCGCGGGCTCGATGACCACGGCTCCGCGCCGTCGCAACGTGGCCACGTTCTCCCGGGTCGCCGGGTGCTCCCACATCTCGGTGTGCATGGCGGGCGCGAAGACCACCGGACAGCGGGCGGTGAGCAGGGTGTTGGTGAGAAGATCGTCGGCGAGCCCGTGGGCTGCTCTGGCGAGCAGATCCGCGGTGGCGGGCGCGACCACGACCAGGTCGGCGCGCTGCCCGATGCGCACATGCGGCACCTCGTGGACGTCGTTCCAGACCCCGGTGTGTGCCGGGGCCCCCGACAGCGCCGACCACGTGGCCTCGCCCACGAACTCCAGCGCGGCGGAGGTCGGCACGACACGGACCCGGTGACCGGACTCGGCGAGCCGCCGCAGCAACTCGCAGACCTTGTAGGCGGCGATACCTCCGCCCACCCCCAGGACGACCTCGGGCTGATCCATCAGTTCACCTCTTGCGCACGCGGATGCCGCGCGGCAGGCGTGCGGCACGGCGGGCGGCCCGGAGGCACAGCCGCCGGNGGTGCCGGAACGGCACCCCTTAGCGGTTACTCCGCCGGGCCCTCGACGGCCTCGGCGGTCAGCAGCCCGGCGTTGATCTCTCGGAGCGAGATCGACAGCGGCTTCTCGTGGACGTGAGTGTCGACCAGCGGGCCGACGTACTCCAGCAGGCCCTCACCGAGCTGCGAGTAGTAGGCGTTGATCTGGCGCGCGCGCTTGGCCGCGTAGATCACCAGGCTGTACTTCGAGTCGGTGGCCTCGAGCAGCTCGTCGATCGGCGGGTTGATGATGCCCTCGGGCGTGGTGATGGAAGAGGACACGCTCTGCCTTCCGCTGCGTTGGTCAGTGGCGGGGAACGATCGGCGGGACCGGTGGGCCCGGGCGCCCCCGGTTCAACACAGCAAGGCTAGCAGCTCGGCGGAGACGGCCTCGACCGACGTGTTCACCAGGGTGACGTCGAACTCCGGTTCGGCGGCCAGTTCGGTGCGCGCCGCCAGCAGCCGCCGCTCGATCACTTCCGGCGCTTCGGTGCCCCGGCCGGTGAGCCGGCGCACCAGCTCGTCCCAGCTCGGCGGCGCGAGGAAGACCAGCCGGGCGTCCGGCATGGATTCCCGCACCTGACGGGCACCCTGCAGGTCGATCTCGAGGAGCACGGGCTCCCCCGCTTCCAGCCGCTCCATGACGGCACGGCGGGGGGTCCCGTAACGGTTCCCGGCGAACTCGGCCCACTCCAGGAGTTCGTCGTTGGCGACCAGCTTGTCGAACTCCTTGTCGTCCACGAAGTAGTACTGCACTCCGTGCCGCTCTCCCGGGCGGGGTTCCCGCGTCGTGGCGGACACGGACAGCCAGACCTCGGGGTGGGCCTTGCGCAGATGGGCGACGACCGTGCTCTTGCCGACCCCGGAGGGGCCGGAGAGCACGGTCAGTCTCGGACGACCGGCCGGTGATGCGGGGGTCGACCCCGGGAAAGCTGCGGCACTCATGCAGCGATTATCCCGGTTGCCCGGCAGCCTGAGAAATCAGGCGGTCCCGCTGCTGAACCTGCCCTCCAGCGCCGCGATCTGATTGGAGCCGAGACCGCGGACCCGGCGGCTCTCGGAGATGCCGAGCTCCTGCATGATCTGCTTGGCGCGGACCTTGCCGACGCCCGGAAGGCTCTCGAGCAGGGCGCTGACCTTCATCTTGCCGATGACGTCGTTCTCCTGGCCCTGCTTGATGACGTCGTGAAGCGAAGCGCCGGAGTGCTTGAGCCTGTTCTTCACCTCGGCG
Source organism: Streptomyces sodiiphilus (assembly GCF_039529215.1). Taxonomy (NCBI): domain Bacteria; kingdom Bacillati; phylum Actinomycetota; class Actinomycetes; order Kitasatosporales; family Streptomycetaceae; genus Streptomyces; species Streptomyces sodiiphilus. The sequence goes on from NZ_BAAAMJ010000001.1 coordinate 71,597, forward strand.
CGCTCCCGGCGAGCCGCGGCGGCCTTCTCGAGCGCGGCTGCGCGCTGTTCAGGGGTAAGGGGCGGAAGAGCCACGCCGTTCACCTCGGGTGTAGGACTGACGGATACGGATCGGTGTGTGAACCTAGCTGCCCCGCCTGCGCGGGGCAACGAGCAACGCCTCGGCGGCGTCCTCCCGATGGAGACTAGCGGCCGAGACGCCCTGAGTCAGCGAGAATCGATGAAAAGTCCTGGTCAGCGTCGCCAGAACAGTACTTTTCGGGCATATCACCACCGGACTCCGGAGGGGACGAGGGCGCCACAGCCTGCATCGTCCCGGCAACCTCTCGGCCTCCCCTGTCGCGGGCACGCCGCGGAAGCCCGGGCGAACCCCGCCCGGGACGATGCCCGCCGGGCCCCTCAGGCCCCTCCCGCGCCCGGCGCGCTCTCCAGAGCCTGCGCAAGGTCGTCGGCCCAGCGCCGGGCCGCCGAGAGCAGCCCGGCGGCGGAGGGACCGGCCCTGAGCACGTCCCGGCTGACGCTGGGGACGACATTGCGTGCCACCGCGCCGAAGACCCGCGGCAGGTCCCCGGCCGTGGCGCCCTGAGCCCCGAAACCCGGTGCCAGCAACGGTCCATTCACGGCCAGGTCGGCCGAGGGGGCTGTGAGGGTCGCCCCCACCACCGCGCCGAAGGACCCAAGCGGCTCGGCACCACGGTTCTCCTCCGCGAGCGCGGCCAGCACGGCCGCCGCGACGGCACGGCCGTCGGTCCCGACGGCACGCTGAACCTGGGCCCCTTCGGGATTGGAGGTGAGGGCCAGGACGAAGACTCCCGCACCGGCCTCGCGCGCCCGGTCCAGCGCGGGCCGCAGCGAACCGAACCCCAGGTACGGGCTCAGGGTCACGGCATCGCAGAACAGCGGGGCGGACGGGTCGAGATAGGCAGCGGCATAAGCCGTCATCGTGGAACCGATGTCGCCTCTCTTGGCATCCATGACCACCAGTGCGCCCGCCGACCGGGCGTCCGCCACGGCGCGCTCCAGCACGGCGATGCCGGCCGACCCAAATCGTTCGAAGAAGGCGCTCTGCGGCTTGAGCACGGCCACGGAGTCCGCCAGTGCTTCGACGACGGTGCGGGTGAACCTCTCCAGGCCGGCGGCGTCCTGGGCCAGCCCCCAGTCCGCCAGCAGGGAGGGATGGGGGTCGATCCCCACGCACAGCGGGCCCCGGGTGTCCAGGGCGTCGCGCAGCCGGCCGCCGAAGGGCAGCGGGGCGGCGTCGGTACTCACATGGGCTCCTTGCGGGTGTCGGCGCCGACCGCCTCGGCGAGGGTGCGGTAGGGACTGGAGGCCAGGCGACGGGCCAGCCCGCGGTGGATCCGCCGGGGCAGGGCAGGCCCCTGGTAGACGAAGGCGCTGTAGCCCTGGACCAGGGAGGCACCGGCCAGGATCCGCTCCCAGGCGTCCTGCGCGGTCTCCACACCCCCGACCCCGACCAGCGTGACCCGGTCCCCCACCCGCGCGTACAGCCGGCGCAGCACCTGAAGGGAGCGCTCCTTGAGCGGGGCTCCGGAAAGGCCCCCGGGCCCGCAGGCGGCCACTGCCTCCGGCGGACCGGCCAGTCCTTCGCGGCCGACGGTGGTGTTCGTGGCGATGATGCCGTCCAGACCGAGTTCGAGGGCGAGGTCGGCGACGGCGTCCAGATCCTCGTCGGCGAGATCGGGGGCGATCTTGACCAGCAGCGGGACGTGCCGCGGTGCCGCCCGGTCGGCCGCCGCGCGCACCGCGGTCAGCAGAGGGCGGAGCCGGTCGGCCGTCTGGAGGTCACGCAGACCCGGGGTGTTCGGAGAGGAAACATTGACGACCAGATAGTCGGCCAGCGCCGCGAGGCGCTCGGTGGACGCCACATAGTCGGCCACCGCCTCTTCCTCGGGCACGGCCTTGGTCTTCCCGATATTGACACCGGTGACGGTCCTGGGCCCGGGAGCCCGCCGGCTGCGCCGGGACATCCGGGCGGCAACGGCGGCGGACCCGTCGTTGTTGAAGCCCATGCGGTTGATCAAGGCGCGGTCGGCCTCCAGGCGGAACAGCCGGGGTGCCGGATTTCCCGGCTGCGGACGGGCGGTGACGGTGCCGATCTCGACGAAGTCGAAGCCCAGCATCGCCAGCCCGTCGATGCCCACGGCGTTCTTGTCGAAACCCGCGGCCAGCCCGAACGGGCCGGGAAGGTCCAGGCCCAGTGCCCGGGTGCGGAGTTCCGGCCTGCGACGGGCGAACAGGGACCGCAGCACGGACCGCAGCGGAGGTACCGCCGCCGCCGCGCGGATGGTCCCGAAAGCCAGCCGGTGGGCGCGCTCGGGGTCCATCCGTCGCAGGACGGTGCGGAACAGCCAGGGATACAAGGTCACTTCGGTCACCGGGCCCGGGCCGAGGTGAGGTGTTCGGCGTGTTCCTGCAGGGACCGCACCCCGACCTCGCCCCGGGAGAGTGCGTCGATGCCCTGCACGGCGGCTGCCAGGGCCTGCACCGTGGTGAGACAGGGGACGGCGCGTGCGACGGCCGCGGTGCGGATGTCGTAACCGTCCAGCCGCCCGCCGGTACCGTAGGGCGTGTTGACGATGAGATCGACCCGTCCGTCGTGGATGAGCTGGACGATGGTGGGCTCACCGTCGGGTCCCGGGCCCTCGCTCTGCTTGCGCACCACGGTCGCGTCGATCCCGTTGCGCCGCAGGACTTCGGCGGTGCCCGAGGTGGCCAGCAGTTCGAAGCCCATGGCGACCAGTTCCCGGGCGGGGAAGATCATGGAACGCTTGTCTCGGTTGGCGACCGAGATGAACGCACGGCCCTTGGTGGGCAGTGCTCCGTAGGCCGCCGCCTGCGACTTGGCATAAGCGGTGCCGAAGGCCGAGTCGATACCCATCACCTCGCCGGTGGAGCGCATCTCGGGGCCGAGCACGGTGTCGACCCCGCGGCCGTGCACGTCGCGGAAGCGCGTCCACGGCAGCACGGCCTCCTTCACGGAGATGGGGGCGTCCAGCGGAAGGGTGCCGCCGTCACCGGTGGCCGGGAGCATGCCCTCGGCACGCAGGCCGGCGATGGTGGCGCCCAGCGAGATCCGCGCCGCGGCCTTCGCCAGCGGGACGGCGGTGGCCTTGGAGGTGAAGGGGACGGTGCGGGAGGCGCGCGGGTTCGCCTCCAGGACGTAGAGAATGTCTCCTGCCAGGGCGAACTGGATGTTGATCAGTCCGCGGACACCGACGCCCTTCGCGATGGCCTCGGTGGAGGCGCGCAGCCGCTTGATGTCGTAACCGCCCAGCGTGATGGGCGGGAGCGCGCAGGCGGAGTCGCCGGAGTGGATGCCGGCCTCCTCGATGTGCTCCATCACGCCGCCCAGGTAGAGCTCGTGGCCGTCGTAGAGGGCGTCGACATCGATCTCGATGGCGTCGTCGAGGAAGCGGTCGATCAGCACCGGGTGTTCCGAGATGAGCCCGGCGTGGCGTTCGAGGTACTCGGCGAGGGAGGCCTCGTCGTACACGATCTGCATGCCGCGGCCGCCCAGCACGTAGGAGGGGCGGACCATCACCGGGTAGCCGATCTCCGCCGCGGTCGCCCGGGCCTCCTCGAAGGAGAAGGCGGTGCCGTACTTCGGGGCGGGAAGCCCGGCCTCGGTCAGCACCCGGCCGAACGCGCCACGCTCCTCGGCCAGGTGGATGGCCTCCGGCGGGGTGCCGACGACGGGCACACCGTTGTCCTTGAGCGCCTGCGCCAGTCCCAGCGGTGTCTGGCCGCCGAGCTGGACGACGACACCGGCCACCGGCCCGGCCTGGGTCTCCGCGTGCACGATCTCCAGGACGTCCTCGAGGGTGAGCGGCTCGAAGTACAGCCGGTCGGAGGTGTCGTAGTCGGTGGAGACCGTCTCCGGGTTGCAGTTGACCATCACGGTCTCGTAGCCGGCGTCGTGCAGCGCGAAGGAGGCGTGCACACAGGAGTAGTCGAACTCGATCCCCTGCCCGATGCGGTTCGGACCGGACCCGAGGATGATCACCGCGGGCTTCTCGCGCGGAGCGACCTCGCTCTCCTCGTCGTAGGAGGAGTAGAAGTACGGGGTGCGGGCGGCGAACTCGGCGGCACAGGTGTCCACGGTCTTGAAGACCGGGCGCACCCCGAGGGCGTGCCGGACCTCACGGACGACGTCCTCGCGCAGGCCGCGGATGCGGGCGATCTGGGCGTCGGAGAAACCGTGCCGCTTGGCCAGGTGCAGCAGGTCCGGGCCGAGCCGGTCCGCCGCGGCGAGTTCTCCGGCGACTTCGTTGATCAGGAACAGCTGGTCCACGAACCACGGGTCGATGCCGGTGGCCTCGAAGACCTCCTGCGGCGACGCTCCGGCACGGATCGCCTGCATGACGGTGTTGACGCGGCCGTCGGTGGGCACGGCGGCCTGTTCCAGCAGCTTCTCGCGGTCACCGGGGTCTCCGGTGAAGGCGAACTGGGAGTCCTTCTTCTCCAGCGAACGCAGGGCCTTGTTCAGCGCCTCGGTGAAGTTGCGGCCGATCGCCATGGCCTCACCGACGGACTTCATGGTGGTGGTGAGGCCCGCGTCGGCCGCCGGGAACTTCTCGAAGGCGAAGCGGGGCACCTTGACCACGACGTAGTCGAGCGTGGGCTCGAAGGAGGCCGGTGTCTGCTCGGTGATGTCGTTGGGGATCTCGTCCAGGGTGTAGCCGACCGCGAGCTTGGCGGCGATCTTCGCGATCGGGAACCCGGTGGCCTTGGAGGCCAGCGCGGAGGAACGCGACACCCGGGGGTTCATCTCGATGACGACCACCCGGCCGTCCCGGGGATCGACCGCGAACTGGATGTTGCAGCCGCCGGTGTCGACGCCGACCTCACGGATGACCTCGATGCCGATGTCGCGCAGCACCTGGTACTCCCGGTCGGTGAGCGTCATGGCGGGGGCCACGGTGATGGAGTCGCCGGTGTGCACGCCCATCGGGTCGAAGTTCTCGATGGAGCAGACCACCACGACGTTGTCGTGCTTGTCGCGCATCAGCTCCAGCTCGTACTCCTTCCAGCCGAGGATGGACTCCTCCAGGAGCACCTCGGTGGTCGGGGAGAGAGCCAGGCCCTGTCCCGCGATGCGGCGCAGCTCGTCCTCGTTGTGGGCGAAGCCCGAACCCGCGCCGCCCATCGTGAAGGAGGGCCGGACCACCACCGGGTAGCCGCCCAGCTCCTCCACTCCGGCGATGACCTCCTCCATGGTGTGGCAGATCACCGACCGGGCGGACTCACCGTGCCCGGTGCGTGCGCGCACCGCGGCGACGACCTCCTTGAACTGGTCGCGGTCCTCCCCCTTGGCGATGGCCTCGACGTTCGCGCCGATCAGCTCGACGCGGTACTTCTCCAGTGTTCCCGCCTCGTGCAGGGACATCGCGGTGTTGAGCGCGGTCTGGCCGCCGAGGGTCGGCAGCAGGGCGTCGGGGCGCTCCTTGGCGATGATCTTCTCGACGATGTCCGGAGTGATCGGTTCCACGTAGGTGGAGTCGGCGATCTCCGGGTCGGTCATGATCGTGGCCGGGTTGGAGTTGACCAGGATGACGCGCAGGCCCTCGGCCTTGAGCACGCGGCATGCCTGGGTTCCGGAGTAGTCGAACTCGGCGGCCTGTCCGATGACGATCGGGCCGGAGCCGATGACCAGGACGGACTGGATATCGGTGCGCTTAGGCACGCTGGCCCTCCATCAGGGAGACGAAGCGGTCGAAGAGGTAGGCGGCATCGTGCGGGCCGGCGGCCGCTTCGGGGTGGTACTGCACGCTGAAGGCCGGCCTGTCCAGCAGTCGCAGGCCCTCCACGACGTTGTCGTTGAGGCAGACATGGCTGACCTCGGCACGGCCGAAGGGGGTGTCGCAGACCTGGTCCAGCGGCGCGTCCACGGCGAACCCGTGGTTGTGCGCGGTGATCTCCACCTTGCCGGTACTGCGGTCCTGCACCGGCTGATTGATCCCGCGGTGGCCGTACTTGAGCTTGAAGGTTCCGAAGCCCAGGGCCCGGCCGAGGATCTGGTTGCCGAAGCAGATGCCGAACAGGGGCGTGCGGCGCTCCAGGACGTCCCGCATGAGGGCCACGGCGTGTTCCGCTGCCGCCGGGTCCCCCGGCCCGTTGGAGAAGAACACTCCGTCCGGCTCCGTGGCGTAGAGCTCCTCGGTGGTGACCGTGGCCGGCAGCACCCGGACCTCGATGCCGCGCTCGGCCATCCGCTGCGGCGTCATTCCCTTGATGCCGAGGTCGACCGCGGCCACCGTGAACTTCTTCGGCCCGATGGCGTCGACGGTGTAGGGCTCGGTGGTCGCCACCTCGGCGGACAGGTCGGCCCCCGCCATCGGCGGTGCCGAGCGCACCCGGGCGAGCAGTTCCTCCTCCCCTGCCCGCAGGGCGTCCCCGGAGAAGATGCCCACGCGCATGGCGCCGCGCTCCCGCAGGTGGCGGGTCAGGGCACGGGTGTCGACGCCGCTGATGCCGACCACGCCCTGGGCCGCCAGTTCCTCGTCCAGGGATCGCACAGAGCGCCAGTTGGAGGGGACCCGGGCCGGGTCGCGCACGACGTAGCCGGCCACCCAGATCCGCCGGGACTCCGGGTCCTCGTCGTTGATGCCGGTGTTGCCGATGTGCGGGGCGGTCATCACGACCACCTGGCGGTGGTAGGAGGGATCGGTGAGGGTCTCCTGGTATCCGGTCATACCGGTCGAGAAGACCGCCTCGCCGACGGTCTCCCCGGCCGCCCCGTAGGCACGGCCGCGGAAGCTGCGGCCGTCCTCCAGGACGAGAAGGGCGGGAGCTTCCGCTCCCCGGGTGAGGGTCGTCATCGTGCGGCCTCCGGGTCGTGCTGGGCGGCGGCATCGGTGGCGCCGGAAAGGTTAATGAGAGTCCCGGCCCAGGCGGCGTGGTCGGCCGCCCGGTCGGAACGGAAACCGGAATCGAGCAGGCGCTCGCCGTGTTGCCAGGTGATCACCAGCAGTCCGCCCTCGGTGAGGACCTTCCCGGCGATGCCCTTGTCCAGGCGGGCTCCCCTGATGCGGTCGGCGGGGATGAAGAAGTCCCGTGCCCCGGGCCGCAGCACCGTCACGCCCTCGTCGGTGAGGGTGAGCCGGGCCCGGCTGCGGGCTCCCAGGCCGTGCGCGACGATGCGGTCCAGCCACTGGCCCGCGGTGGTGGAGCCGTGGTAGCGGCCGGACATCTCCAGCCGGGGCTCTCCCGTGACCGCGGGAGCCGGCAGCAGGTCGGGCAGGTCGGACTGCGAGGCTCCGCGGTTCTGCCAGCCCTTGCGCATCAGCCAGTAGAGGAAGGCGATGAAGAGCAGGGTGGCCACGGTCCAGGCGATCCGGGCGCCCCAGTCGGTCACCTCCTGCGACCTGCGCTCGATGGTGCCGTCCGCGAGGATATTGAGCAGAGGATTCACGCCAGCTTCCCGTCCACGACCGTTGCCCTGCCCCGCAGGAAGGTGTGCGTCACGCGTCCTGGCAGCTCACGGCCCTGATACGGGGTGTTGCGGCTGCGGGAGGCGAAGCCTGCGGAGTTCACTTCTCCACGGTAGGCGGAATCGACCAGCGTGAGGTTGGCGGGTTCCCCCACTGCCACCGGACGGCCCTGGCCGGCCAGCCGGCCGATGGCGGCCGGCCGGTGGGACATCCGCTCGGCGACCCCGGCCCAGTCGAGCAGTCCGGTCTCGACCATGGTGTGCTGGACGACGGCCAGCGCCGTCTCCAGGCCGACCATCCCCATGGCCGCCGCTCCCCACTCGCAGTCCTTGTCCTCGTGGGGGTGGGGGGCGTGGTCCGTCGCCACGCAGTCGATGGTGCCGTCGGCCAGGGCCGCCCGCAGCGCCATCACGTCGTTCTCGGTGCGCAGCGGCGGGTTGACCTTGTAGACCGGGTCGTAGGAGCGGACCAGCTCATCGGTCAGCAGCAGATGGTGCGGAGTCACCTCGGCGGTGACGTTCCACCCCTTGGACTTGGCCCAGCGGACGATCTCGACCGATCCCGCGGTGCTCAGGTGGCAGATGTGCACCCGGGAGCCGACATGCGCGGCCAGCAGCACGTCCCGGGCGATGACCGACTCCTCCGCCACGGCAGGCCAGCCGGTGAGGCCGAGCTCGGCCGAAACGGTGCCCTCGTTCATCTGGGCGCCCTCGGTGAGCCTGGGTTCCTGCGCGTGCTGGGCAATGACTCCGTCGAAGGCCTTCACGTACTCCAGTGCCCGGCGCATGATCACGGCGTCGTCGACGCACTTTCCGTCATCGGAGAAGATCCTGACCCCCGCTGCGGATTCGTGCATGGCTCCCAGTTCGGCGAGTTGCCTGCCCTCCAGTCCGACGGTCACGGCCCCGACGGGCTGGACGTCGCAGTAGCCGGCCTCCCGGCCCAGCCGCCAGACCTGTTCGACCACCCCGGCGGTATCGGCCACCGGGAAGGTGTTCGCCATGGCGTGCACGGCGGTGTAGCCGCCGGCCGCCGCGGCCCGGGTGCCGGTGAGAACGGTCTCGGAGTCCTCGCGGCCGGGCTCGCGCAGGTGTGTGTGCAGGTCGACCAGGCCGGGCAGCAGGATCTGCCCGTCCGCATCGATCACCGTGGCCCCGCCGGTGTCGGCGCCGGTGCCGATACCGGCGACCGTGCCGTTGTCGATCAGTACGTCGGTCCGCTCGCCGCCGAGGATCCTCGCGCCGCGGATCAGGGTCTTGCTGTTGCTCACTTGCTCTCCTCGGTGCGGGTGGTGACGGCGGGCTCGGCCCCGCCCAGCAGCAGGTACAGCACCGCCATACGGATGCTGACACCGTTGGTGACCTGTTCGACCGCGGTGCAGCGCGGCGAGTCGGCCACCTCGGCGGTGATCTCCATCCCCCGGTTCATCGGCCCGGGGTGCATGACGACGGCGTGCCCGGGCATCCGGCTCATCCGGTCGCCGTCCAGTCCGTAGCGGCGGGCGTACTCCCGCTCGGTGGGGAAGTAGGCGGCGTTCATCCGCTCCCGCTGGACGCGCAGCATCATCACGGCGTCCGAGGTGTCCAGGACCGTGTCGAGGCTGTAACTCACCTGGCACGGCCACGACTCGATGCCGATCGGCAGCAGCGTGGGCGGTGCCACGACGGTGACCTCCGCACCCAGCGTGTGCAGAAGAAGCACGTTGGAGCGGGCGACCCGGCTGTGCAGGATGTCACCGACGATGGTGACCCGCCGCCCGGTCAGATCGCGGCCCGTCCCGTCACCGGCTGTTCCGTGCGCGACGGGGTCACCATCCGGCCCGCCGGCCAGATGGCGGCGGAGTGTGAAGGCGTCGAGCAGTGCCTGGGTGGGGTGCTCATGGGTGCCGTCGCCCGCGTTGACGACCGACCCGCCGATCCAGCCGGAGGTGGCCAGCCGGTGCGGTGCGCCCGAGTCGTGATGCCGGATCACCACCGCGTCGGCACCCATCGCCTCAAGGGTGAGGGCGGTGTCCTTCAAGGACTCGCCCTTGGAGACCGAGGAGCCCTTGGCGGAGAAGTTGATGACGTCGGCCGAGAGCCGTTTCGCCGCGGCCTCGAAGGAGATCCGGGTGCGAGTGGAGTCCTCGAAGAAGAGGTTCACGACAGTGCGGCCGCGCAGTGTGGGCAGCTTCTTGATCGGCCGGTCCGCGATCCGGGCCAGCTCCTCGGCGGTGTCGAGGACCAGGACGGCGTCGTCGCGGGTGAGGTCGGCCGCCGAGATGAGGTGGCGCTCCATCTGTTGCCTTCCGTGAGCGTACTGAGGTGCTGGGTACCGCCGGCGTCCGGGCAGGACGGAGTCGCGGTCCCCTGCACCGGGGTCCGTGCGGGGAAGCCTGACCGGTTACCGGTCCTCGGCGGCCGGAGCGGGTTCGCGGACGCCGAGGAACACGCCCTCGCGGCCGTCCTCCTCGGTGAGCTGGACCCTGACCGTTTCCCGCAGGGAGGTGGGGAGGTTCTTGCCGACGTAATCGGCGCGGATGGGAAGCTGCCGGTGGCCGCGGTCCACAAGGACCGCGAGCTGAACGGCGCGGGGGCGGCCGATGTCGTTGAGGGCGTCGAGAGCGGCGCGGATGGTGCGGCCGGAGAACAGCACGTCGTCGACGAGCACCACCAGCCGGCCGTCGATGCCGTCGTCGGGGATGTCGGTGCGGGCCAGCGCCCGGGCCGGGCCCAGTCGCAGGTCGTCCCGGTACATGGTGATGTCGAGCGAGCCGACGGGAATCTGTGATCCGGTGATCTCCGCGAGCCGGGTGGCCAGGCGGCGGGCCAGGAAGACACCTCTGGTGGGAATGCCGAGCACCACGACGTCGTCCGCGCCCCTGGCGCGCTCCACGATCTCGTGGGCGATGCGGGTCAGTACCCGCGCGATGTCCGGTGCCTCCAGAACGGAGCGGACCGGATACGGGCTGCTGCTGTCCATACGAAAACGGACCTCCTTCCCCGCCTCACGGGACGGGCCTTAAAGGACGTCGGAACTATCCGGTGCCGAGCGTACCAGGATCACCCGTTCGATTCGCATTCACGCTGGTCACAGCGGTCTGCCCAGCTTCGGCTTGACGAGAGATATCACGCTGCGTAATCTCACAATGAGTTACCACAAGCCGTCCGGGGAGACACATGTCCAGCGAATACGCCAAACAGCTCGGGGCCAAGCTCCGCGCCATCCGTACCCAGCAGGGTCTGTCCCTCCATGGAGTCGAGGAGAAGTCCCAGGGCCGCTGGAAGGCGGTGGTGGTCGGTTCGTACGAACGCGGCGACCGTGCCGTCACCGTGCAGCGCCTGGCCGAGCTCGCAGACTTCTACGGAGTGCCGGTGCAGGAGCTGCTGCCCGGCTCGACGCCCGGTGGCGCCGCTGAGCCCCCGCCGAAGCTCGTGCTCGACCTGGAGCGGCTGGCGCACGTGCCGACGGAGAAGGCCGGGCCGCTCCAGCGCTACACCGCCACCATCCAGAGCCAGCGCGGCGACTACAACGGCAAGGTGCTCTCCATCCGCCAGGACGACCTGCGCACTCTGGCCGTGATCTACGACCAGTCACCTTCCGTGCTGACCGAGCAGCTGATCAGCTGGGGAGTGCTCGGCAACGATGCCCGCCGGGCGGTCCAGTCCGAGGACAGCTGACCCGGGACGATCACGGCGGTCCGGCGCCGGACGGTACGCGGGGCACCACACGACACGGACGAAGGGGGGCGGCGGGGGCGCGATCGCCCCCGCAGCCCGCCTTTCTCGTTCTTCCGGTCCCGGGCCCGTTGCGGCAGATCCTGCGGGGCCACCGCGGGCCGGGTCAGTCAGCGCAGCAGTGTCGGCTTCAGGCTCTTGAGCCGGCCCAGCAGGCCGTTGACGAACGCCGGGGAGTCATCGGTGGAGAACTCCCTGGCGAGCTGGACCGCCTCGTCGAGCACCACCGCGTCCGGAGTCTCGTCCCGCCACAGCAGCTCATAGGCGCACAGCCGGAGAATGGAGCGGTCGACCACCGGCATCCGGTCCAGCGGCCAGCCCACCGAGTAGGCCGACAGGAGTTCGTCGATCCGGGCCGCCCGCTCGGCGTACCCCTCAACCAACTCCATCGTGTACTCACTGACCGGCGGCTGCCGGCCGTCGTCACGGGCCAGGCGTATCCAGTCGGCAAGCACATCGGTGACGCCGTTGCCGCGCTGGTCCGCCTCGAAGAGGATCTGGAAGGCGCGCTTGCGGGCCTTGCTGCGTGCTGCCACGGTTAGCTGTTCACCCGGCCGAGGTAGTCACCCGAGCGGGTGTCGACCTTGATCTTCTCCCCGGTGGTGATGAACAGCGGCACCCCGATCTCGTAGCCGGTCTCCAGCTTGGCCGGCTTCGTGCCGCCGGTGGAACGGTCTCCCTGGACTCCCGGTTCGGTGTACTCCACCACCAGCTCCACGGCCGCGGGCAGCTCGATGAACAGCGGGCTCTCCTCGTGGATGGCGACCGTACAGTCCTGCCCCTCCAGAAGGTAGTTGGCCGCTTCGCCCACCGTGTCGGGGTTGATGTGCAGCTGGTCGAATGTCTGGGTGTCCATGAAGACGAAGTCCGAGCCGTCCTTGTAGGAGAACTGCATCCCCCTCCGGTCGACGGTGGCCGTCTCGACCTTCGTACCGGCGTTGAAGGTCTTGTCCACCACCTTGCCGGAGAGCACGTTCTTGAGCTTGGTGCGGACGAATGCACCTCCCTTGCCGGGCTTGACGTGCTGGAACTCGACAACGGACCAGAGCTGGCCTCCGTCGAGCTTGAGCACCATGCCGTTCTTGAGGTCGTTCGTGGTCGCCACGGTCGCGGAATCTCCTGAGACTGCTGCTTGGGGTGACCTCGGGCCCGACGCGCACCCGCCTCGCGGGGAGGGCTTACAGGGCGAGGAGCTCCTTGGTCGTGATGGTGAGTAGCTCGGGTCCGCCGTCCGCCATGGGGCGGACGACGAGAGTGTCGTCGATCCGGACGCCGCCCCGGCCCGGAAGATGGACCCCCGGCTCGACGGTGACCGGAACACAAGCCCCCAGTCTACCCATGGCGGCGGGCGACAAGCGGGGGTCCTCCCCGATTTCCAGCCCCACTCCGTGGCCGGTCACAGGTCCCAGCGCCTGGCCGTGCCCGGCGGCATCCAGCACCTGACGGGCCGCCCGGTCCACCGCGCGGCATTCGGCTCCCGGCGCGAGAGCCTCCCGGCCTGCCCGCTGGGCGGCGAACACCAGATCGTACAGTTCGACCTGCCAGTCCGCCGGGCTCGTCCCGATGACGAACGTCCGGCCGATCTGGCACCGGTACCCGCCGAACCGGGCACCCAGGCGCACGGAGAGGAAGTCCCCCTCCTCCACCCGGCGGTCGGTGGGCCGGTGCCCCGCCAGGCCGGAGTTGCTGCCGGTGCCCACGGAGGTCGGGAAGGCCGGGCCGTCGGCTCCGTGATCGACGAGCCGGCGCTCCAGTTCCAGGGCCAGGTGACGCTCGGTACGGCCGACGAGGATGGACTCCAGGAGTTCCCCCAGAGCCCGGTCGGTGATCTCCGCCGCCACCCGGAGTGCCGCGATCTCCTCCTCGTCCTTCACCAGGCGCTGCTCCTCGACCGCGCAGCCCAGATCGGACAGCCGGATCCGGGGAAACCCGCCGGCCAGTGCCCGGTGGCGGGCGACGGTCAGATGGTGCTCCTCGAGGGCGAGGACTTCGGCTCCCGCCTCGGCGGCCAGACTCGCCGCACGCACGGCGGGGTCCGCCTCGGCGGGCAGTTCCGACCAGCTCAGCCCGTCGTCCGGAAGTGCCGCCCGTGCGGACCCCCTGCCGGGCTCCGGATGGCTCACCAGCACGTCCTCCCCGGACGGGCCCAGCAACAGCACGGAGCCGGCAGGAGCCGCCGGACCCGCCAGATAACGCACATTGGCCGGCCGGCTGATCAGCACAGCTGCGCTGCCCGCTGGCATGCAGCGGGCACGCAGGCGGGAACGCCGGGCCGCGTGTACCTCGGACATGCCCCGAGCCTACGCAGCCCGGCCACCGGGCAGCCGCATCGGCGCGTCCTGGCGGTCGGCGCGTCGCACAGACGCTGCCGCGGCCCGGCTCACCACTGCGCCGGGCTGCTGAGACTCCGGGAGACCGCGTCGTCGAGCATCCGGGCGGTGGTGGCCACGTCGTGCCGGGAGTTGTCGATGATGGGCAGGCCTGCCCCGTACCACCCGGCCATCCGTCCGTGGATGGTGGCGACCTCCTCGTCGGAGAGCCGGCGGGTGCCGGTCCGCGAGGCGTTGCGTTCCAGAACCACCTCCAGGCCGGGCAGCAGCACCACAGGGATCAGGCCCGGCCCGACGTGGCGCTTCCAGCCCCCCAGGCCGATGGCAGGGCGGTCGGGGAAGACGGCGTCGTCCAGAATGCAGGAGATGCCGTTGGCCAGAAAATTGCGGGCGGCGAATCCGCAGGTGCGGCGGGCGAGCCGGTACTGCGCCTCGGACCGGTCGTCCCATCCGGCGCGGGGATCGGCGAAGCCGGAGCGGACCCACTCGCGCACGTCGTCCAGGCTGATGTGGGCCGTGGGGACCGGGCGTGCCTGCGCCCAGTGGCGCGCGACGGTCGTCTTGCCCGCTCCCGCCGGCCCGATCAGCAGGACGGCGACCCCGGCGTGCGCCGGATCGGGCGTGGCCGCCCCGGTGTCGGGGGCGGGGACGGCACCTCCGGGCGGAAGCCGGAGGTGACCGCTTGGTCCGATGCCGGCCGGCACGGGCATCCCACCGGGCTGTTGCATCCGCTCCCGCTCCGTCTGCTCCGGGCACGGCCTCCCCTGGCCGTGCGGCTGTCCGTCGGGGACTCACCGTACCGGTGCCGTCCGTCTCATACTCAACGTCCCGGCCCGGCGCAGCGTGCCCGCGACCGGCAGGTCGCTCACGTCTGGCCGGACAGTTCCCCCGCCAGGGCCCGCAGGGCGAGCACGTAGGAGTCGATCCCGAACCCCGCAACGGTACCGGTGGCCACCGCGGCCACCACCGAGGTGTGCCGGAACTCCTCGCGTGCGTGGGGGTTGGAGATGTGCACCTCGATGAGCGGTGCGGTGCGCTGAGCGGCGGCGTCCCGCATGCCGTAGGAGTAGTGGGTGAACGCCCCCGGGTTGAGGACCACCGGCAGCCGGCCGTCCGCGGCCTCATGCAGCCAGCCGATCAGCTCGCCCTCGTCGTTGGTCTCCCTGACCTCGACGTCCAGACCCAGTTCGCGGCCGGCTGCCGCGCAGCGCTCGACGAGCCCGGCATAGGAGGTGGCGCCGTAGACATCGGGCTCCCGCGAACCCAGCCTGCCCAGGTTGGGTCCGTTCAGGACCAGGACCCGGCGGGTCACCGGGCGATCTCCGCGTGGGCGGCCAGCAGCATGGCCGGATCCGGGCCCTCCAGCACCGTGGGCCGCGCCAGCCCTTCCAGCACGATGAAGCGCAGCAGGTCGCCGCGGGACTTCTTGTCGACCCTCATCGTCTCGACCAGCCTGGGCCACTGGTCGCCCCGGTAGGTCACCGGCAGGCCGACCGCTTCCAGCACGGCGCGGTGCCGGTCGGCGGTGGCGTCGTCCAGCCGGCCGGCGATGCGGCCCAGCTCGGCGGCGAACACCATGCCGACCGCGACCGCGGCCCCGTGCCGCCACTCGTAGCGCTCGTTCTTCTCGATCGCGTGGGCCAGGGTGTGGCCGTAGTTGAGGATCTCCCGGCGGCCGGCCTCGCGCAGATCACCGGACACCACCTCGGCCTTGACCTTGATGGAGCGCTCGATGAGCTCAGCGGTGTGCGGCCCCTCGGGAGTCCGGGCAGCCCGGGGATCGCTCTCGATCAGCTCCAGGATGACCGGGTCGGCGATGAACCCGGCCTTGATGATCTCCGCCAGGCCCGAGACGTAGTCATGGACCGGAAGGGACTCCAGCGCGGCCAGGTCGCAGAGCACGCCCGCCGGCGGATGGAACGCGCCGACCAGGTTCTTCCCCTCCGCGGTGTTGATCCCGGTCTTCCCGCCGACCGCGGCGTCGACCATGCCCAGGACCGTGGTCGGGACGGCCACCCAGCGCACGCCGCGCAGCCACGTCGCGGCCACGAAACCGGCGAGATCGGTGGTCGCCCCTCCCCCCACGCCCACCACCACGTCGGTGCGGGTGAAGCCGCTCTGCCCCAGCGCCTTCCAGCAGTAGGCGGCGACTTCGGCGGTCTTCGCCTCCTCCGCGTTCGGCAGTTGCACGGCGATGGCCTGGTAGCCCTGGGCCGCCAGGTCCTCCCGGAGTGCGTCTCCCGTCTCGGCGAGCGCTTCGGGATGGAGAACGGCGACCCGCCGGGCGGCGGTGCCGATGAGCCCGGGGAGGTCACCGAGCAGTTGCCGGCCGACGAGGACGTCGTAGGGTTCGGTGCCCGCGCTGCCACCGACGGCGATACGGACGGGGGCGGGGTGAGTACCGGTCATGCTGTCCTGAGCTCCAATGCGTCGAGAACCGCCGCGGCGACCTCGGCGGGTGTCCGGTCCTGGGTGCCGACCACGGCGCGGGCCACCTGCAGGTACAGCGGCCGGCGAGCCTCCATCAGGGTCCGCCACTGCTGACGCGGGTTGACTGCCAGCAATGGACGCGGGGCGTCAAGACCCACCCGCTTGACGGCGTCGGAGAGCGCGACGTCGAGAAAGGCGACCGGCAGCCCGGACAGAAGGGCACGGGTGCCGTCGTCCAGGACCGCGCCGCCTCCCAGCGAAAGCACTCCGTCGTGGCCGCCGAGGGCGGACCGGACGGCCTCGGCCTCCAGTTGCCGGAACCGCCGCTCACCGTCCTGGAAGAAGATCTCGGGGATGGGCTTGCCCGCCATGCGTTCCACGTCGGCGTCGGTGTCCCGCAGGGAAAGGCCGAGCCGCTCGGCCAGCAGAGCCCCCACGGTGGTCTTGCCCGCTCCGGGCGGGCCGACCAGCACCACAGCAGGGCCGGTCACCGGATCTCCAGGGCTTCCAGATAGCCGGTGACGTTGCGGCGGGTCTCGGTGACGCTGTCCCCGCCGAACTTCTCGGCCACCGCGTCCGCCAGCACGAGTGCGACCATGGCTTCCGCCACGATCCCGGCCGCGGGCACGGCGCACACGTCCGAGCGCTGGTGGTGCGCCCTGGTGGCCTCGCCGGTGGCGGTGTCGACGGTGGCCAGCGCGCGCGGCACGGTAGCGATGGGCTTCATCGCCGCCCGGACCCGCAGCAGCTCGCCGGTGCTGAGCCCGCCCTCTGTTCCGCCGGAGCGGCCGGAAGCCCGGCGGATGCCGTCGGCCGTGGCGACGATCTCGTCATGAGCCTGCGAGCCCGGGACCCGTGCGAGGCCGAAGCCGTCACCGATCTCGACGCCCTTGATCGCCTGGATGCCCATCAGGGCGGCGGCGAGTCTGGCGTCCAGCCGGCGGTCCCAGTGCACGTGGGAGCCGAGCCCGACAGGAACGCCGTGGGCGACGACCTCGACGACTCCCCCGAGCGTGTCGCCGTCCTTGTGGGCCTGATCGATCTCGTCGACCATCGCCTTGCTCGCGGCCGGGTCCAGGCAGCGCACCGGGTCGGCGTCCAGCCGTGCGACGTCGTCGGGCACCGGTACGGTTCCCGCCGGGGCGGCAGCCGCGCCCAGTTCCACGACGTGCGAGACGATCTCCGTGCCGGTGGTCTCCCTGAGGTAGGAGCGGGCCACGGTCCCCAGGGCGACCCGGGCGGCGGTCTCCCGCGCGGAAGCCCGTTCCAGGATCGGACGGGCGTCAGCGGCACCGTACTTCTGCATGCCGGCGAGGTCGGCGTGGCCGGGGCGAGGGCGGGTGAGCGGCGCGTTGCGGGCCAGTTCCGCGAGCTCTGCCGGGTCCACCGGGTCGGCCGCCATGACCTTCTCCCACTTGGGCCACTCGGTGTTGCCGATCATGACGGCCACCGGGGAGCCCAGAGTCAGGCCGTGCCGGACACCGCCGAGGAAGGTGACCTCGTCCCGCTCGAACTTCATCCGGGCACCGCGGCCGTACCCCAGCCGGCGGCGGGCCAGGGCGTCGGCCACCATGGCGGTGGTGACGGGCACCCCGGCGGGCAGCCCTTCCAGCGTCGCCACCAGCGCCGGACCGTGCGACTCCCCTGCGGTCAGCCAGCGCAATCTGCTCAACGGTGCTCCTCGGATCCCGGACGGCTCGGACATCCTGATCTTTGCATGCCCGCCCGACACTCCCCAACCCCGTCCGGGTTCCGGACGCCTCCGGGTGCCGGGATGTCAGGCAGGCCGGGCGGCCAGCGCGCGCTGACCCGCCGCACGCATGGCGGCGAGCGGCCCGGGCGTCTTCCCCGTCATCAGCTCCACCTGGAGCACCGCCTGGTGGACCAGCAGGTCCAGCCCGCCGAGCAGCACCCCTCCGCGCTCGGCCCAGGCGGCGGCCAGCGGCGTGGGCCAGGGGTGATAGAGGACGTCGAAGAGGGCACCGGGGGCTGCGGGGATCTCAGCGGCGAGAGAGTCGGTGGCGCCGGCCGGGGTCGTGGCGACCACCAGGGGGGCATGCAGCGCCTCGCGTGCCTCGGACCAGTCGGCGGTCCTCACCGGCAGCCCGAGCCGTTCCCCCCAGCCGCGCATCTCCGCGGCCCGCCCGGTGCTGCGGACGTAGGCCGTGACCTCGCCGGCACAGATGTGGGCCAGCGCGGCCAGGGCCGAGGCAGCGGTGGCTCCGGCACCGAGAACGGCCGCGCGTTCGACTCGCTCCACGCCCCGCTCCCGGAGCGCGGCGACGATGCCCGGGACGTCGGTGTTGTCCCCGATACGCCGCCCGTCCGCGGTGAACACCACCGTGTTCACCGCTTCCACCGCCTCGGCGGTCCCGCTCATGCTGTCCAGCAGGGGAATGACGGCGCGCTTGAGCGGCATGGTGAGGGAGAGTCCGGCCCATTCCGGCCCCAGCCCGCGGACGAATCGTTCCAGTCCGTGCTCGTCCACGTCGTACCGCCCGTACGTCCACGTGCTCAGGCCGAGGTCCGCGTAGGCAGCCCGGTGCAGGACCGGGGAGAGCGAGTGGGCGATCGGCGAGCCGAGCACAGCCGCCCGGTACGCGCCGGCCCGGTTTCCGGCCGATGCCGCTGTCATTCCTGCCCTCCCGCTCTCCGGCCCGGCGGGGCGCACGGGGCGTGCCACCTCACCCGTCGTTCTGCTGTCGCTGGAACTCGTTGAACTTCTCGACCAGACGCTGGTGATCCTCGTAGGTGACGGCGAACTCGGTGGTGTTCCCGTCGACCGAGACGAAGTACATCCACTCGCCCGGTTCCGGGTCGATCGCCGCCTCCACCGCTTCCGAGCCGGGGTTGCCGATCGGTCCCGGGGGGAGACCTCGATAATAGTATGTATTGTACGGATCATCATGACTGCGGAGAGTATCCGGGTTCAGGAGGATCTCGCTCTGATTCATGATGTAGTTGTATGTGGAGTCGAACTCGATCTTGCCGTTCGTCTCATCGTTGGTGGGCTCGAGCCGGTTGTAGACGACCCGGGCCATCTTCCGGAAGTCCTCGTGGGTCTTGCCCTCCGCCTGCACCAGGCTGGCAACGGTCAGCACATCCATCGGGGACTCCAGCCCCAGACTCTGCGCCGCGGCGGCGAGATCGAACCGCTCGTACTCCTTGACGGCGCGGTCGACCATCTGGCTCAGCAGGTCCTCGGGCGTGACCCCCTCGCCCACGTTGTACCGCGCCGGAAAGAGGAACCCCTCCAGGGGGCTCTTTATCTCCGGATTCCCGGTGGCCCAGTCCGGCAGGTCGAAGTCCCCGCTCTCGGCGATCTCCTCGGTGGTTCCTTCGGCGAGGTCGAGCCGCTCGTCGATCGCCTGGTAGACCCGGGTGGTGCGCCACCCCTCCGGAATGGTGAGCGTGTTCAGCGCCTCCGGGGAGACGAGCATCTCGATGGCCGCCACGGCGGACATCTCCTTGCGCAGCGTGTAGACACCTGCCTGGATACGCCGGGACCTCTCCTCGTCGGCCGCTGCGGCGGCGACGAAGGCGTCGTGGCTCTTGACGACCCCCGCCTCCTTGAGGATGTTCCCCATCTTGGAGAGAGAGGCGCCCTCGGGGATCTCCACCTGGACCTCACCCGTGCCCTCACCGGCGTAGTCCTCCGGCGGACCGCCGCCGCCGAACCTGCTGTCGTAGAACTGGTAACCGAGGTATGTGGCGGTGCCCAGCCCTCCGGTGAGGACGAGAGCGGCAACCAGACAGGCGAAGCCGCTGCGCTGAGGCTTGCCCTTCTTCTTGGACCTTCCGCCGCGCCTGCCACCGGGCTCGTCACGGTCATCGACGTCATCATCGTTGTCCCGCCCGGAGAAAAAATCGCTCTCCCCCTGGTCCGGCCCCGGGTCCCACCCGGTGTCCGGGTCGGGACCGGACGGCTCCTCCGGCCGCCGGCGTGCGCCGGGTCCCGGAGCCGGGCGCCGCCCGGCGTCCTGCGGGGGCATGGGCTCAGCCTGCTGGGGCGCCGTGTTCCGCTGCGCGCCCGCGCCGTAGGCATCGGGCTGCTCGCGACCGTAGGGGTCGTAGGGCTCGGCGTCGTAGTGCTGCCCTCCCTCCCAGCCGCCCTGCTGGGGGTACGGATACCCGGAGGCCTGTTGCTGCTGGTAGGGGTCATGATGCTGCTGGGGGTGATACCCCTGGTAAGGGTCCTGGTGCTGCTGGGGGTGCTGCTCCGGGTAGGGGTGAGCGCTCTGCTGGTACTGCTGGTGGTGCGGGTACCCCGGTGACTGCTGCTGGTACTGCTGGTCCTGCGGATAACCGGACTGCCCGTGCTGGTGGCCCTGAGGGGGGTGCTGCTGGTGGGGATGCTGCTGGTGGGGATGCTGCTGGTGGGGATGCTGCTGGTGATCGCCGTGCCCGGACGGCCACTGCCCCTGACCGCCGGCGTCGCCGTGCCGCGGGGCATGGCCATCCTGGGTGCCGTACCCGTCACCCCATCCCTGATCTCCGTAGAGAGGGTCGTCGGGGTGCCACGGTTCGGAGCCGGGACCCCGGCCATAATCACTCATCGATCCCCTTGTGACGTACAGCGGCAGCCGTTCTTTCCCTGTCCGGTCGAACGCTCGCCCGCAGGCCGGTAGTCCTGCTGTTCGATTGACTGCCTTGTCGCGCGGAACGTTACCGTATAGCCATCAGACAACCACTTCGACGCACTGCCCCGGCGGCCGCCCCGACACCCGTTCGGTCTCCAGAGCACTCTGCAGGATGACCACCGCGGCAGCCTGATCGATGCGCCCGCGGCCCTTCCGCGCCGAGACCCCGGACATGCGCATCTCCTGTGCGGCGGTCACGGTGCTCATGCGCTCGTCCACCAGACGTACGGGAACCGGGGCCACCCGTTGAGCCGTCTCGCGCGCGAACGCACGCACCTTGCCCGCCGCCGGGCCCTCCCCTCCCCGCAGGGACCGCGGAAGGCCCATCACCACCTCCAGCGGTTCGTACTCGGCGACGAGTTCGGCCAGTCGACGCTGGGCTGCGGCCCGGTCCCGTCCCGGCACCGTCTCCACGGGCGTGGCCAGCAGCCCGTCGGGGTCACAGCTGGCGACCCCGATCCTGGCGTCACCGACGTCCACGGCCAGCCGCCGGCCCCGCCGCATCACGCACTCCCGGACACGAGCCGTTCGACCGCGGCCAGTGCCTCGTCGATGGCAGCCGGGTTCTGGCCCCCGCCCTGCGCCACATCGGGCTTGCCGCCCCCACCGCCGCCCAGGGCCTTGGCCGCGGCACGGACCAGGTCACCCGCCTTCAGCCCGCGCTCACGGGCCGCCTCGTTCGTCGCGATCACGGTCACCGGACGATTGCCCACCACGCTGAACAGGGCCACCACGGCGGCCCTGTCGGACGCTCCCGCTCGCGACTGCAGCCGGTTGCGCACGTCCAGGACCAGCTTGCGCAGGTCGTCCGCGGTGGTGCCGTCCGGTACCCGGGCTCCCGCCAGGGCGACACCGTGGACGTCCCGGGCACTGTCGGCCAGTCCTCCGGCGGCCTGCAGCACCTTCTCCGCGCGGAACCGCTCGATCTCCTTCTCCGCCTCCCGCAGCCGGGAGAGCATCCCGGAGACCCGCTCGGGCAGTTCCTCGGGCCGTCCCTTGAGCAGCTCGGTGAGCTGGGAGACCACCGTGTGCTCCCGAGCCAGGAACTGGTAGGCGTCGGCACCCACCAGCGCCTCGACCCGCCGCACGCCCGAGCCGATGGAGGATTCCCCGAGCAGCTTCACCAGCCCGAGCTGGGCGGTGTTGTGCACATGGGTACCGCCGCACAGCTCCTTGGAGAAGTCCCCGATGGTGACCACCCGGACCCGGTCGCCGTACTTCTCGCCGAACTCGGCGATGGCGCCCTGCCTCCTCGCCTCTTCCATCGACATCACCTCGGCGGTGACGTCGAGTTCCCTGCCGAGCACCTCGTTGATCTGCTGCTCGACATCGGTGAGGACCGCGGTGGGCACCGGGGCCGGAGAGCCGAAGTCGAACCGGAAACGGCCCGGCGCGTTCTCGGAACCGGCCTGGGCGGCCGTCGGGCCGAGGGCGTCGCGCAGCGCCTGGTGGGTGAGATGGGTGGCACTGTGCGCCCGGGCGATGGAGCGGCGACGGCGCACGTCGATGCGGCAGAACGCGCCGGCCCCCACGGTCACCTCGCCGACCTGGACGGCCCCCTTGTGGACCGTCACGCCGGGCACGGGCTGCTGGACGTCACGGACCTCGATGACTGCCCCGGAGTCCAGCTTGATCCGGCCGGTGTCGGCGAGCTGCCCTCCGCCCTCGGCGTAGAACGGCGTGCGGTCGAGCACCACCTCGATGTCGTCGCCCTCGGCGGCCGCTGGGGAGGGCAGACCGTCCACGAGCAGGCCGACCACCGTGGCCTCGCCGGAGGTGTGGGTGTAGCCGGTGAACTCGGTGGTACCGGCCCGGTCGGCGACCTCGCGGTAGGCGGACAGGTCGGCGTGGCCCTGCTTCTTGGCCTGGGCGTCGGCCTTGGCCCGCTCCCGCTGCTCCTTCATCAGGCGGCGGAAACCCGTCTCGTCCACGCTCAGGCCCTGCTCGGCCGCCATCTCGAGGGTGAGATCGATGGGGAAGCCCCAGGTGTCGTGGAGCAGGAAGGCCTTCTCACCCGGCAGCACGGTGCCTCCCGTGGCCCGGGTCTCCGCGACGGCCGCGTCCAGGATGCCGGTACCCGCCTTGAGCGTCTTGAGGAAAGCCGACTCCTCTGCCAGGGCGACCGTCTCGATGCGCTTGCGGTCGGTGAGCAGCTCGGGGTACTGCTGTCCCATCGTCTTCAGGACGACGTCCACCAGGTCCCCCACGACACGCGTCCCGGCGCCGAGGATGCGCATGGTGCGGATGGCCCGTCGCATGATGCGGCGCAGCACGTAGCCGCGGCCCTCGTTGCCGGGGGTGACGCCGTCGCCGATGAGCATGACGGACGTGCGCATGTGGTCGGCGACCACGCGAAGCGCCACGTCGGTACGCTCGCTGTCGCCGTAGCGGACCCCGGTGAGTTCGGTGGCCCTGTCGATGACCACCCGCAGGGTGTCGGTCTCGTACATGTTGCGGACACCCTGGAGGACCATGGCGAGCCGCTCAAGGCCGAGACCGGTGTCGATGTTCTGGCTGGGGAGTTCACCGAGAATGGGAAAGCCGGTCTTACCGGAGCCCGGCCCCCGTTCGTACTGCATGAAGACGAGGTTCCACAGCTCGACGTAGCGTTCGTCGTTCACGGCCGGGCCGCCCTCGGGGCCGAATTCGGGCCCTCGGTCGTAGTTGATCTCCGAGCACGGGCCACACGGCCCGGGAACGCCCATGGACCAGAAGTTGGGCCCCATCCCCAGTCGCTGAATGCGCTCGGCGGGTACTCCGATCACCTCGCGCCAGATCCGCTCCGCCTCGTCGTCCTCCTCGTAGACGGTGATCCACAGCCGCTCACCGTCCAGGCCGTATCCGCCTTCCTCCTGTGGGGAGGTCAGCAGCTCCCAGGCGAGCTTGATGGCACCTTCCTTGAAGTAGTCGCCGAAGGAGAAGTTCCCGCACATCTGGAAGAAGGTGCCGTGCCGCGTGGTCTTGCCGACCTCTTCGATGTCCGGGGTCCGCACGCACTTCTGCACGCTGGTGACCCGGGGCGCGGGGGGTGCGGCCTCGCCGAGGAAGTACGGCTTGAAGGGCACCATCCCCGCCGGGACCAGCAGCAGGGTCGGGTCGTCCGCGATCAGCGAGGCCGACGGCACCACAAGGTGCCCGCGCTCCTCGAAGAAGCTCAGCCAGCGGCGGCGGATCTCTGCCGACTCCATCAGTGGTCCTCTTTTCGGGTTGTGCGCGGTACCGGGCCGAGCCCGGGCCGGCCGGTCTGCGGGGGGATCACGCGCTCGCGTTCCTCGGCGGGCGCGTGGGGAAGTTCACCGATGCCCAGCGCGTCCTGCAGCTCGCCCTCGCGCTGGGCCATGCCGGTCCGCACGTCGAGAGCGAAATCGCGCAGGCGCTGACCGGCGAGGACGGCACGGTCCGCCGTCCGGACGGCGACACTCTCCGGCGCGAGACTGCGCAGCTTTCGCTGGACCTTGGTGGTGGCCCACACACCGGCAGCAGCGCCGGTGGTGAACCAGAAGGCGCGGCGGAACATCTGGCGGATCAGTCCTTTCGGGGCCGGCCGCGCCGGGGGGACGGCAGCGTACGGCCGGCGACGGTACGGCGCGGCGGCTGAGTCTCACGCCGGCGCAGAGCCCGCCGGACGCCGTAACCGAACGCGGCGACCTTGACCAGCGGACCCCCGAACGTGGTGGCCACGGTGGAGGAGAGAGCGGAGGCGTTGGAGGTCACCTCCTGGACATCGGAGGCGATGGTCTCCACCCGGTCGAGCTGGCTCTGTGCGGAGCGGATCGTCTCGGACGCCTCTCCGAGCAGCGGAACCGCCTGCCGGGTCACCTCGGTCACGAGCTCGGTCGCCGCCCTGAGCGTCTGTGCGAGCCTCACCAGTGCGACAGCGAGGAACGACACCAGAATCGCCCAGAAGACGGCCACCAGGAGACCGGCCACTTCTCCACCGGACACGCTGCACCGCTTCCCTGAAGTCCTATGGGTCGGCCGCCGCTCACCCTGCGGCCTGCCCGGGAGCGGCGGCGGTTACCGACCCTACCGTGACCGGGCGGCAGGTCCGTACCGACATTCTCCGCTGCCGGGGCCGGGCGGCAGCCGGACCCGGTCCAGGGCTCATCGCGCGTAGTACTCGACCACCAGCTGCTCGTCGCAGATCACCGGGATCTCGCTGCGGTTGGGGTCCCGGTCCAGCCGGAACGCGAGCGCCGGCAGGTTGACGTCCAGGTATCGCGGCGTCTCGCCGTCGGGTGCCCAGCCTCCCTCACGGGCCACCTGGAACGGGTGCTTGTCCCGGCTGCGCTCCCGCACGGCCACCACGTCACCGGGCCGGACCCGGAAGGAGGGCTTGTCGACCTTGCGGCCGTTGACCGCGATGTGGCCATGGACCACCATCTGGCGGGCCTGGTAGATGGTGCGGGCGAGACCGGAGCGAAGCACGAGCGCGTCCAGGCGGCGCTCCAGCTCCACGATGAGCGCCTCGCCGGTCTTTCCCTCCACCTTCCGGGCCCGGTCGTACGCCCGGGCCATCTGCCGCTCGCTGATGTCGTACTGGGCCCGCAGCCGCTGCTTCTCCAGCAGCCGGACCTTGTAGTCGCTGGTCTGCTTGCGGCCGCGCCCGTGGACACCCGGGGGGTAGGGGCGCTTCTCGAAGTACCGCACGGCCTTGGGGGTCAGGGCGACCCCCAGCGCGCGGGACTTCTTGACCTTGGGACGCGACTGGTTCACGGAAGAAGACCTTTCTCAATGGTTTAGGTAAGGCTTACCTTAGCCGAGGCCGGTCGTGCGTTCGCACCGCCGGTCCGGGACTGCCGGTGGTCAGGGCCGGTCGCCGCCTCCACCGGCCAGCCGGCGGCGGACGCGCTGGAGCACCTCCGCGTACCGGGCCTCGGCTCCGTGCCGGGTGGGGTGGTAGTAGCGCTTGCCGTGCACGGTGTCGGGGGCGTACTGCTGGGCGGCGATACCGCCCTCGACGTCGTGCGGGTACTGGTACCCCCTTCCGTGGCCGAGACCTTCGGCACCCCGGTAGTGGCTGTCCCTCAGGTGCGACGGCACCTGCCCGGCCAGACCCGCCCGGACATCCGCGAGAGCAGCGTCGACCGCCAGGTAGGCGGCGTTCGACTTCGGTGCCAGAGCGAGCGCCACGGTGGCCTGGCCCAGTGGGATGCGCGCCTCCGGATAGCCGATCATGGCGACTGCCTGAGCGGCCGCCACAGCGGTCTGCAGGGCGGTCGGGTCCGCCATGCCGATGTCCTCACTCGCCGAGATCATCAGCCGCCGGGCGATGAACCGCGGATCCTCCCCGGCCTCGATCATGCGGGCGAGGTAGTGCAGGGCGGCGTCGACGTCCGAGCCGCGGATGGACTTGATCAGTGCGCTGGCCACGTCGTAGTGCTGGTCGCCGTCCCGGTCGTAGGTGACCGCCGCCCGGTCCACCGCTTCCTCCAGCGTCCGCAGGGTGACAGTGCCCTCCCCCTTGACCATCGCCGCGCCGGCCGCCGCCTCCAGCGCTGTGAGCGCGCGGCGGGCGTCACCGCCGGCGATGCGCAGCAGGTGGGCCTCGGTGTCGTCGGGCAGCCCGATCGCCCCGCCCAGTCCCCGCTCGTCGCCTGCGGCCCGGCGCAGCAGCCCGCGCACGTCCTCGTCGGTGAGCGGCTCCAGGGTCAGCAGCAGGGAACGGGACAGCAGCGGCGAGATCACCGAGAAGTACGGGTTCTCCGTGGTGGCGGCGATGAGGGTGACCCAGCGGTTCTCCACAGCGGGCAGCAGGGAATCCTGCTGCGCCTTGCTGAAGCGGTGGATCTCGTCGAGGAAGAGGACGGTGTCGCGGCCGTAGCCGCCCGACGAACGGCGGGCCCCCTCGATCACGGCCCGCACCTCCTTGACCCCGGACGTGATCGCGGACAGCTCGACGAAGCGCTTGTCGGTGGCCCTGCTGACCACATGCGCCAGCGTGGTCTTGCCCGTGCCGGGCGGCCCCCACAGGATGACCGAAGCGGGCCCGGCCGTCCCGGCGCCGCCCTCGCCGACGAGGCGGCGCAGCGGGGACCCGGGGCGCAGCAGGTGCTGCTGGCCGACCACCTCGTCGAGGGTGCGCGGGCGCATCCGCACGGCCAGCGGGCTCGCGGACGGGTCCTTGGCCTGGCGTTCCTCGGCGGCGGCGGTGAACAGGTCGGGCTCCACACCCCGAAGCCTAGGTCACGCCACCGACGAACGACTCCGGGAGCGGCCGGCCGCGGGGGGGGCATCTAGCCGAGCCAGAAGTCCCACCAGCGGGTCAGGATCAGCATGCCGACGATGCCGATGTGCACCGTGGGCAGCAGCCAGTGGAACTCCTCCAGGGTCCGCCGCAGGGCCGGAGGTGCGGGGATGAACCCGGAGCGCACGTTGTGCAGGGTGGTGTACCAGAACATGGTGATGGTGGCGACCCAGGCCAGGCAGCACCACAGGCAGAGTGCGACGATCTGGTACAGCGACTGATACATCAGCCAGGTGCAGAACCCCACCCCGAAAAGGGTTCCGGCCTGCAGGCCGAGCCAGAACCAGCGCCGGTAGCGGGCGCCGGCGGCCAGGCCCGCCCCGATGGCGATCACCATGCCGTAGGTGACCAGTCCCAGCATCGGGTTCGGGAACCCGAAGACGGATGCCTGGTCGCTCTCCATGATGTTGCCGCAGGAGACCACCGGGTTAATGCTGCAGGCCGGCGAGAAGTCCGGGTCCTCCAGCAGGCGGAACTTGTCGAGGGTGATGACCCAGGAGGCGAGCAGCCCCATGGCCCCGGTGATCACCAGGAGCCAGGCGAAGCCGCGCCCGGAGCCGACTCCGCCCGGAGGCGGCTCGGGAGGGCTCTCCTGCCCCGGGCCGTCGTGGGTCATCTCGTCCCCGGGTGCCGTCGTCGTCATGGTCTCAAGCCGTCCGTCCTGCCAGTGGTGCCGCCATGGAGCCGGTCACCGCCATTGTGCCCCAGCGGCCGCCTTCTCAGGAGGGCTCCGGCCGGAGTGCGGCCAGCAGCGTCCCCACCAACGCTCCGAGCCCGACGGGGCTCTGTTCTCCGCTGGCGAGGTCCTTCAGCTGGACCGTGCCCTCGGCGAGGTCCCTCTCCCCGGCGACCAGCGCGAACCGGGCACCGGAGCGGTCCGCCGACTTCATGCCGTTCTTCATCCCCTTGCCCCCGTAGGCGAAGTCGGCAGCCACGCCGGCCCGGCGCAACTCGGTGACCAGGGCGAACAGGGCACGGCGGGCGTCCTCGCCGAGCGGCACCGCGAAGACCTCGGTCCCCCGCGGGAGGTCCGGGGCGATCTTCTCGGCACGCAGCGCCAGCACGGTCCGGTCCACTCCCAGCGCCCAGCCCACGGCGGGCAGGGCCGGCCCGCCGATCATCTCGGAGAGCCCGTCGTAGCGGCCCCCGCCGCCCACCGCGGACTGGGAACCGAGACCGTCGTGGACGAATTCGAACGTAGTGCGGGTGTAGTAGTCGAGTCCGCGCACCAGCTTGGGATCGTCCTCGAAGGTGATGCCCGCGCCGGTGAGCAGCTCACGCACCTGCTCGTGGTACTCCTTGCACGCCTCGCACAGGTGGTCGCGCATCAGCGGGGCGCCGGTGAGCTGCCGCTGGACGGCCTCCCGCTTGTCGTCCAGGACCCTCAGCGGGTTGACCTCGATGCGCCGGCGGGTGTCCTCATCCAGGTCCAGACCGCGCAGGAAGTCCTGCAGGGCTGTCCGGTACCCGGGGCGGCACTCACGATCTCCCAGGGAGTTGAGCAGCAGCCGGACTCCGGTGAGCCCCAGGGAGGCGTAGGCGTCGGCGGCCAGGATGATCAGTTCGGCGTCCAGCGCCGGGTCCTCCGCGCCCAGAACTTCGGCACCGACCTGGGAGAAGTGCCGGTAACGGCCGGCCTGCGGGCGCTCGTACCGGTAGTAGGAACCCGAGTACCACAGCTTCACCGGCAGGGCCCCGCGGTGCAGATTGGCCTCCAGCGCCGCGCGCAGCACCGAGGCGGTGCCCTCGGGCCGCAGTGCCAGCCTGTCCCCGCCCTTGGTGGTGAGGGTGTACATCTCCTTGGTGACGATGTCGGTCGATTCGCCGACGCCCCGGGAGAAGAGTTCCACCTGCTCGAAGCCCGGTGTCTCGATGTAGCCGTAGCCGGCCCGGCGCAGTGGCGCGGCCATCGCCTCCCGCACGGCCAGGAAGTCCGCGGAGTCCGGCGGGATCAGGTCGTAGGTGCCCCGGGGGGCGGAGAAAGTGCTCACAGCAGAGGTCTTCTTCACATTCCTCGTCGCGGAGCCTGGAGGTCCACGGCTCCTGGGCCGCCGGCCACCTCCCGCAGATACGGGTTGGCGGCGCGTTCGCGGCCGATGGT
This sequence comes from Streptomyces sodiiphilus, assembly GCF_039529215.1. Classification (NCBI taxonomy): domain Bacteria; kingdom Bacillati; phylum Actinomycetota; class Actinomycetes; order Kitasatosporales; family Streptomycetaceae; genus Streptomyces; species Streptomyces sodiiphilus. Next base: position 100,511 of record NZ_BAAAMJ010000001.1, read on the forward strand.
GGTCTGGGGTCCGTGTCCGGACAGCACCACGGTCGAGTCGTCCAGCGGCAGGCACACACGGGCCAGCGAGCGCAGGATCTCGGCGTGGTCACCGCCGGGCAGGTCGGTGCGTCCGATGGAGCCGGCGAACAGCAGGTCGCCCGAGAAGAGCACCGGGGGGATGTCGGGCTGTTCCGGGAGCCTGAAGGTCACCGACCCCTCGGTATGCCCGGGCGCGTGCGCGACGGAGAACTCCAGCCCGGCCAGCGCCAGCGCGGCGCCGTCGGAGAGCTCCAGCAGGTCGTCCGGCTCCCCGACGGTCAGTTCACCCATCAGCGGCTGCCCGATGGCCCGCCCCAGGGCCTTCTCCGGGTCGGAGAGCATGTAGCGGTCCCGTGGGTGGATCCAGGCGGGGACGCTGTGTGCCCCGCACACCGGGACCACGGAGGCGACATGGTCGATGTGACCATGGGTGAGGACGACTGCCACCGGCTTGAGCCGGTACTTGGCGACCGTCTCCGCGACTCCTTCGGCCGCCTGGTGGCCGGGGTCGATGATCACGCATTCCTCGCCCGCGGCGGGCGCGACAAGGTAGCAGTTGGTTCCCCAGGCCCCGGCGGGAAAGCCGGCAATCAGCACGTTCGCCCCTCGGTGTCGGTCCGGTGCCCGTGCGGCGACGGACGGTGTACAGAGCCTACCGGCGGCGGGCGGAGCGGGGCGAACCCGCCGGGCCGGAGCTCGGCCCGGAGGCAATTCGCCTGCCCGCAAGTGCGGACAGCCGGGTGGCCGGTCGCCTATGTTGGCGTTGTGTAGGGTGCCTTCGCCGGTCGGGCGGGCCCGGAAGCCGGATCGAGACCGGACGAGAACTGTGGACGATGCCGGGGGCGGTGCATCCCCTCCCGGCATCATGTGGAGGAGGCGCTGTGAGCAGCGACCCGTGGGGCCGCGTCGATGAGACGGGGACCGTGTACGTGCGGACAGCCGACGGGGAGAAGGTCGCCGGTTCGTGGCAGGCGGGTTCCCCTGAGGAGGCTCTCGCCTATTTCGAGCGCAAGTACGACGGCCTGGAGGTGGAGGTCGGTCTCCTCGAGCACAGGGCGAAGACGACCGATCTGCCGGCGAAGGACGCCATGGCGGCCATCGAGCACCTGCGGGAGCAGGTGGCCCAGGCTCACGCCGTCGGTGACCTGGCGGCGCTGGACCGGCGGCTGACCGCGCTCACCGGCGTGGTCGAGGCGCGCCGGGAGGAGCGCAAGGCGGCCCGGGCCAGGCAGGCCGAGGAGGCCAGGCGGGCCAAGGAGTCCCTGGTCGCCGAGGCGGAGGAGCTGGCGGGCAGTGATCAGTGGCGTTCGGCCGGCGAGCGGCTGCGGGAACTGGTGGGCACCTGGAAGGGCCTGCCGCGGCTGGACCGCAAGGCGGACGACGAACTGTGGCACCGCTTCTCGCACGCCCGGTCGGCCTTCTCCAAGCGCCGCAAGGCGCACTTCGCGGCGCTGGACGCGCAGCGGGAGGAGACCCGGCGCCGCAAGGAGAAGCTGATCACCGAGGCGGAGAGCCTGTCCGGCTCGACCGACTGGGGGCCCACGGCGGCACGCTACCGTGAGCTGATGCGGGACTGGAAGGCCGCCGGGCGCGCCCACCGGGACGCGGAGGAGGACCTGTGGGCCCGGTTCCGGGCGGCGCAGGACGCCTTCTTCCAGGCCCGTGGCGAGGTCTTCGCCGAGCGCGACGCCGAGCACCGGGAGAACCTGGCCCGCAAGGAGGAGCTCGCCGCCGAGGCCGAGAAGCTGCTGCCCGTCACGGACGTGAAGGCGGCCCGGGCGGCTCTGCGGTCGATCGGTGAGCGCTGGGAGGCCATCGGCCACGTGCCGAGGGACGCCCGGGCCGGTATCGAAGGCCGCATGCAGGCGGTCGAGCGGGCCGTCCACGAGGCCGAGGACGCGGAGTGGCGCCGGACCAACCCCGAGGCCAGGGCGCGGGCCGAGGGCCTGACCGGGCAGTTGCAGGGGGCGGTGGACAAGCTGCGCGAGCAGGCCGACAAGGCACGGGCGGCCGGGAACACCGCCAGGGCCGAGAAACTGGAGAAGGAGCTGGCGGGCCGGCAGGCGCTGCTGGACCAGGCGCTGAAGGGGCTGCAGGAGTTCGGCGGCTGACGGGCTCTCCGCTTCTTCCGGGGCCCCGGCACGCGCTCGCGTGCCGGNGTCAGGGCCGTCGGGCCGAGGTGACCCGGTAGACGTCGTAGACGCCCTCGACTCCACGGACCGCCTTCAGCACGTGTCCCAGATGCTTGGGATCACCCATCTCGAAGGTGAACCGCGAGGTGGCCACCCGGTCACGGGAGGTCTGCACGGCCGCGGAGAGAATGTTCACATGCTGGTCGGACAGCACCCGGGTGACATCGGAGAGCAGCCGACTGCGGTCCAGCGCCTCGACCTGGATGGCCACCAGGAAGACCGAGGACTGGGTGGGGGCCCACTCGACCTCCAGGATGCGCTCGGGCTCCTTGCACAGGGAGTCGACATTCACACAGTCCGAGCGGTGGACCGAGACGCCACTGCCGCGGGTCACGAAACCGATGATCGGGTCGCCCGGGACCGGGGTGCAGCAGCGCGCGAGCTTGACCCACACATCGTCGATGCCCTTGACGACCACCCCGGGGTCGGCCGTGGAGCGCCGCTTGCTGCGGGCGGGCACCGGCGGCGCGGTCTCCGCGATGTCCTCGCTGGCCGCCTCCTCCCCGCCGACGGCCTGGACCAGCTTCTGCACCACGCTCTGCGCCGAGACGTGCCCCTCCCCGATCGCGGCGTACAGGGAGGAGATGTCCGGATAGCGCATCTCGTGGGCGAGGGTGACCAGGGAGTCCCCGGTCATGACGTGCTGGATCGGCAGGTTCTGCTTGCGGATGGCGCGGGCGATGGAGTCCTTTCCCTGCTCGATCGCCTCGTCCCGGCGTTCCCGGGAGAACCACGCGCGGATCTTGTTCCGTGCCCGCGGTGACTTGACGAAGCCGAGCCAGTCGCGGGAGGGCCCGGCACCCTCCGCCTTGGAGGTGAAGATCTCCACGGTGTCGCCGTTGTCCAGCGTGGACTCCAAGGGGACCAGACGGCCGTTGACCTTGGCCCCTATGGTCCGGTCGCCGACCTCGGTGTGCACCGCGTAGGCGAAGTCGACGGGAGTGGCCCCCGCCGGCAGGGCGATCACATCGCCCTTGGGGGTGAAGACGAAGACCTCGTTCCGGGAGAGGTCGAAGCGCAGCGACTCCAGGAACTCCCCGGGGTCCTCGGTCTCCTTCTGCCAGTCCAGCAGCTGCCGCAGCCAGGCCATGTCGTCGACGGTCTCGCCCTTGCGCGGGCCCTCCGAGCGGATCTTGGAGGCCCCGGCGACGGCCTGCTGCTTGTACTTCCAGTGCGCGGCGATGCCGTACTCCGCGCGCCGGTGCATGTCGAAGGTGCGGATCTGCAGTTCGACCGGCTTGCCGCCGGGGCCGATAACCGTTGTGTGCAGCGACTGGTACATGTTGAACTTGGGCATCGCGATGTAGTCCTTGAACCGCCCGGGAACCGGGTTCCACCGCGCGTGCACGGTGCCCAGCGCCGCGTAGCAGTCCCTCACGGTGTCCACCAGGACGCGGATGCCGACCAGGTCGTAGATCTCGGCGAAGTCCCGTCCTCGCACGATCATCTTCTGGTACACACTGTAGTAGTGCTTGGGGCGCCCGGTCACTGCCGCCTTGATGCGGGCGCCGCGGAGGTCGGCCTGCACCTCGTCGATCACCGTGGCCAGATACTCGTCGCGTTTGGGCGCGCGCTCGGCCACCAGCCGGACGATCTCGTCGTACATCTTGGGGTAGAGGATGGCGAACGCCAGGTCCTCCAGCTCCCACTTGATGGTGTTCATGCCCAGCCGGTGCGCCAGCGGTGCGTAGATCTCCAGCGTCTCGCGGGCCTTCTGCTCCTGCTTGTGACGCTGCAGGAAACGCATGGTGCGCATGTTGTGCAGCCGGTCGGCCAGTTTGATGACCAGCACACGGGGGTCCTTGGCCATCGCGACGACCATCTTGCGCACGGTCTCGGCCTGCGCGGCCTCGCCGAACTTGACCTTGTCCAGCTTCGTGACCCCGTCGACGAGCAGCGCGACCTGGTCGCCGAAATCGCGCCGCAGGGCCTCCAGCCCGTACTCGGTGTCCTCGACGGTGTCGTGCAGCAGGCCGGCCATCAAGGTGGCCGGGTCCATGCCCAGCTCGCCCAGGATGGTGGTCACCGCGAGAGGGTGGGTGATGTAGGGATCGCCGCTCTTGCGCTTCTGCCCGCGGTGCCAGCGCTCGGCGACCTGGTAGGCCCGCTCGATCTGCCGCAGCACGGCGGTGTCGGCCTTGGGGTCGTTGGCCCGCACCACCCTCAGCAGTGGCTCCAGCACGGGGTTGTAGGGCGTGGAACGCTGAACGCCCAGCCGCGCCAGGCGGGCGCGGACCCGGTTGGAGGACCCGGAGCGCCCGGAGATCCCGGACACGGCCGGTGGCTGCGGCTTGGGCGCGCTCGCACCGTTCGTCCGGGCCGTCGTCTGCCCGGTCGGCCTGGCGTTCTGCCGCTCGGCGGAGGTCAGCGGCTTGGCCTCGTCTGGCAAGGGCACTCCTTCACGGGCCTTTCCTGCCGGGTGACCGGGAAAGGGAGCGGTCCGGACGGGCCGCGGGACGGCCTTCGGGTCCGGCCGGAGAAACGATCGGACTGCCATGGTAGCCAGATCCGGCCCGGGAGCTCGTTTCCGGCCGGGTCGGCATCGCGGCCCGGCTTCCGGCGGAAGGGATCCGCCGGAAGCCGGGCCGCGATGTCGTGTCCGCTGTGCTCCCGCGTACTGTCAGACGGTTATCAGCGCCTCGAACGGAGCGCCCTCCAGGGCGGTGAGCACCCGGTCACGGCCGGCGAGGAAGCCGATCTCCAGCAGCACGGCCAGGCCGACGACCTGCGCCCCCGCCCGGCGGATGAGCCGCAGCGAAGCCTCCGCGGTGCCGCCGGTGGCCAGTACGTCGTCGATCACCAGGACGCGGTCGTCCGCGGACAGGTCCTCGGCGTGGATCTCGATCTCCGCGCTCCCGTACTCCAGGTCGTAGGCCTGGGAGAGCGTGGCGCCGGGCAGCTTCCCCGCCTTGCGGACCGGGATGAATCCGAGGCCCGCCCGTTCCGCTGCGGGGGCGGCGAGGATGAAGCCGCGTGCCTCCAGGCCCACGACCTTCGTCGCCCCGTGCTTCCGGCACAGCTCGGCCAGCGCCTCGGTCAGTGCCGAGAAGGCGGCCGGGTCGGCGAGCAGCGGGGTGATGTCCTTGAACACCACCCCGGGTGCGGGGTGATCGGCCACGTCGCGGATGCGGCCCAGCAGCAGGGCACGCAGGCCCTCCGGCACCGGAGTCACCGCGCTCACCGCCGCTTGCCCGAGGGACGGCCCCGCCCGCGGTTGCGGGAGGCGGGCTGTCGGCGCGGGCCCACCACGGTGCTCGCGGTGGTGGCTCCGGCATCCTCAGCCCCGGAGTCGTCATCGCCCGTCTCGTTCTCCGCACCGGTGGCTGCGGCCTGTGCCGCGGCCTCCCGCTTGGCCAGGATCCGCTTGTCGTGCGCGCGGATCTCCCGGTCGCGCAGCTTGAAGTCGGTGACCAGCGGGGTGGCGATCATGATCGAGGAGTAGGTTCCGGCGGCCAGGCCGATGAACAGCGACAGCGCGATGTCCTTCAGCATGCCACCGCCGAGCAGCCCGGTGCCGATGAAGAGCAGCGCGCCGACCGGGAGCAGTGCCACCACCGAGGTGTTGACGGACCGGACCAGGGTGGCGTTGAGCCCCAGGTTGGCCAGTTCGCCGTAGGTGCGGCGGGACTGTTTGGTGACGTTCTGGGTCTTCTCCTTGACCTTGTCGAAGACCACCACCGTGTCGTACAGCGAGTAGCTGAGGACGGTCAGCACGCCGACCACGGTGCCGGGGGTGACCTCGAAGCCGACGATGGCGTAGACCCCGACGGTGATCACCAGGTCGTGGAGCACGGCGACGAGCGCCGCCATCGACATCCGCCACTCGAAGGCGATGGCGAGGTAGAGCGTCACCAGGATGAGGAACACCACCAGGCCCTGCAGGGCCTTGCTGCTCATCTGGTCGCCCCAGCTGGGACCGACCAGGTCGGTGCTGAGTTCCTGCACGGGGATGCCGAGCTCACCGGCCAGCACCTCCCGGGTCTCGTTGGACTGCTCGGTGTCCAGTCCGGTGACCTGGATCCGCAGAGCGCCGTCACCCATGCGCTGGACCCTGGCCTGGCTGCCGGAGGCCTCCTGTGTGACCTCACGTGCCTCCTCGACCGTCATCTCGACGGCGGGGGGCGTGGTGAAGACCGCGCCGCCCTGGAACTCCACGCCCATGTTCAGGCCGCGCAGGCCCAGACCGCTCAGTGCGATGACGACGAAGGCGAGAGTGACGCCGTACCACAGCTTGCGCTTCCCGACGAAGTCGTAGGCGGTCTCGCCGCGGTAGAGCTTGGAGCCCAGTGAGCCGAGCCGTGACATCTCAGGCCTCCTTCGGTTCGGCGGGGACGGTGACGCGGCGGCGGCCGCGTCGCAGCGGCGGCTGCATGCCCAGCCGCTTGGGGTCGAGGCCGGACCACGGATGGCCGGAGGCGAAGAACTTCCTGCGCATCAGCAGTGTCACCATCGGCTTGGTCAGCAGGAACACGATGAGTACGTCCAGCGCGGTGGTCAGGCCGAGAACGAAGGCGAAGCCCTGCACCGAGCCGACGGAGACCAGGAAGAGCACCACGGCGGCAAGGAAGGACACCATGTCGGAGACCAGGATGGTGCGCCGCGCCCGGGGCCAGGCCCGCTCGGTGGCCGGGCGGACCGGGCGCCCCTCACGGACCTCGTCACGGATCCGCTCGAAGTAGACGATGAAGGAGTCCGCGGTGATGCCGATGGCCACGATGGCGCCGCAGACCGCCGGGAGGCTCAGCGCGAAGCCGATGGCCGGGCCCAGCAGCGTCATGATGACGTAGCTCAGTGCCGCCATGGCCAGCAGGCTGGCGACGGCGACCATCGCCAGAGCCCGGTAGTAGACCACCAGGTAGCCGAGCACCAGCAGCAGGCCGATGCCGCCGGCGATGAGGCCGGCCTTGAGCTGCTCGGCGCCGAGCGTCGGCGAGACGCTGACGACGTTGCCCTCCTCGAAGGAGATCGGCAGCGCGCCGAACTTGAGGATGTTGGCCAGTTCCTCCGAGGACTCCTGGGTGAAGCTGCCCGAGATCTCGGCGCTGCCGCCACCGATGCGGGTGGAGACGCTCGGCGCGGAGACGATCTCGCCGTCCAGCACGATGGCGAACTGGTTCTGCGGCTGGAACTGGGTGGCGAGCTCGGCGGTGACGTCGGCGAACTTGTCGGCGCCCGCGGAGTTGAACTCCAGCTGGACGATCCAGCCCATGCCGCGCTGGGTCTCGTAGACGGCGCTGGCATCGGTGACGTCGGTGCCGGGGACGGCCACCGGACCGAGGGCGTACTTGGCCATGCCATCGGTGTCGCAGGCGACGATCGGCTCGGAGTCGTCGACCTGTGCCGCGGCACGGCCGGCCTCGGCACGGGCCTCGGGAGTGGTGCAGTCCAGCTCGGCGAGTTGTGCCAGCAGCTCGTTCTCCGCGCCGTCCTCGTCCTCGGAGGTGCCGTCCTCGGCGCCTTCGCCGGGCTCCTCGGTCTCCTCGCCGTCCTCGGTGGCTTCCTCGCCGTCCTCGGTGCGGAACGACGCGTGGGTGGCGGTCGTGGCCCCTGCCGGAGCCGTCGCGCCGGGCGAGCGCAGGCTCTGGTCGCTGCGCTCCTCCTCGCCGTCCTCGCCCTCCTGCTCCTCGCCGCCCTCGGCGTCCGGGTCGACGGCCTCCTCGTCGGGGGCCGGCTCCTCGCCGCCGGGCAGCGGCGCGGCGGAGTCGATGCTCAGCACCGGCCGGAAGCCGAGCTGGGCCGTCACCCCGACCTGCTCCCGAGCCTGCTCCTCGTCCGTACCCCGCGGGATGCTGACGACGATGTTGCGGTCGCCCTGGGTCTGCACCTCCGCCTCGGCGACGCCCAGACCGTTGACGCGCCGCTCGATGATGCTCGCGGCGGTCTCCAGGTTGGTCTGGTTGACCGCGTTCTGGTTGCGCGCGTCCTCGGTGGCCGTCAGCGTGATGCTGGTGCCTCCGGCGAGGTCGATGCCCAGTCGTGGGGTGTTGGCGCCGGAGAGGAACATCCCTCCGGTGAGCACCACCGTGATCAGCAGGATCAGCAGCAGAGCGCGCCCGGGCTTGGCCTGGGCGGCCGGGGACCTGCGGTCTCTCGATGAGGACCTGAGGTCATTGTTCGGTGTCGCCACCTTCTCGTCTCTCTCTTGTCCAACGGCTCGCGCCCGGTGGTCGCCGCGCGGCTCAGCGGGTGGATTGGCAGGCACCGGTGCCGGGACGGCCCGCAGCGGGCCGGGTGGGGCGGCACCGGCACCGTTTCAGGACTTGGAGCCGTTCTCGCCGTCGCGCCGCGAGTCCTGCGAACCGGGCTCCTCACCGGAAGCCCCCTCGGCGGTGCCGTTCTCCGTCTTGTCGAGGCCGACCCGGTCGTCACGGCCCGCCTGCTCCTCGCCGGTGAGTGCGGAGGCGTCGTCGGGCACCACGGGGGTCTCGTCCGGGAAGGCCGGCTCGCCGCTGATGATCCGCTCGTACTCCTCGGGCTCGAGGACGGCGCCGATGGCGTTCTTCGCGTACATCGTGGACACGCCGGGGGTGATCTCCAGCAGGACGGTGTCCTCGTGGACCTCCTTGACCAGGGCATACATGCCGCCGATCGTCCGGACCCCGGTGCCGGGTTCCATCGAGTCACGCATCTGCATGGCTTGGCGCTGCTTGTTCTTCGCCGACCGGGTCATGAGGAACATGACACCGATGAGCAGGATGAACGGGAAAAGAAAGGCGATATCCACGGCGGAAGAATTTCCTTCGCACGGCCGCGGCTCGCGCGGCCTGGTATTCGGGGTGGGCATGCCGTCCAGGACGGATGGCGTCGGCGGAGTCTAAGCGAGGCTACGCCTGGGGAACAACGTCAAGGATGGCATTGGAGTTCCTTTAGAGGCCAATTCCGCCGCCGTCACGCCCCGAAGAGTCCCGTCTGGCCGCCCCGGTCCGGTGACGGCGGCGGCACCAGGCCGAGGTGCTGCCAGGCCGCCGGGGTGGCGACCCGGCCGCGCGGAGTCCGGGCCAGCAGACCCTGCCTGACCAGGAAGGGCTCCGCCACCTCCTCCACGGTCTCGCGCTCCTCCCCCACCGCGACCGCGAGGGTCGAGAGCCCGACCGGCCCTCCGCCGAACAGCTTCAGCAGGGCAGTGAGCACCGCCCGGTCCAGGCGGTCCAGGCCGCGCTCGTCGACCTCGTACACCTCCAGGGCGCGCAGGGCGGCCTCCCGCGTCACCACGCCGTCGGCCTTGACCTGGGCGTAGTCCCTCACCCGGCGCAGCAGCCGGTTGGCGATCCGGGGGGTGCCACGCGACCGCCCGGCGATCTCGCCGGCTCCGTCCTCGGTGACCTCCACCTCCAGCAGCCCGGCGGACCTGCGGATGACATGGCCGAGTTCCTCGGGCGTGTAGAACTCCATGTGACCGGTGAACCCGAAACGGTCACGCAGCGGCGGAGGCAGCAGGCCGGCCCGCGTGGTGGCGCCCACCAGGGTGAAGGGCGGCAGCTCGAGCGGGATCGCGGTGGCACCGGGCCCCTTGCCCACGATGACGTCCACCCGGTAGTCCTCCATCGCCATGTAGAGCATCTCCTCGGCGGGACGGGACATCCGGTGGATCTCGTCCAGGAAAAGAACCTCCCCCTCGGTCAGCGAGGACAGGATCGCCGCCAGGTCGCCGGCGTGCTGGATGGCAGGGCCGGAGGTGATGCGGATGGGAGCGTTCATCTCCGCCGCGATGATCATGGAGAGCGTGGTCTTCCCCAGGCCGGGAGCTCCCGACAGCAGCACGTGGTCCGCCGTGGCACCACGCGCCCGTGCCGCCCGGAGCACCAGATCGAGTTGTTCGCGGACGGTGGACTGGCCGACGAACTCCGCGAGGTCCTTCGGCCGCAGGGCGGCCTCGGCCGCGCGGTCCTCCCCGTCGGCTTCGGCGCCCACCAGGCGGGTTCCCCCATCGGGTGCGGTCTCGTCCCAGGTCATGGGCGGTGTCCAATCAGCGGGAGCGGTTCAGGGTCTGCAGGGCCGCGCGCAGCAGCTGCGCGACCTGGGGCGGGCCGGAGCCTGCGGCCTCGGCCCGGGGCTCGACGGCCGTGACCGCCTCCTCCGCCTCGCGGGCCGCATATCCGAGGCCCACCAGCGCGGTGTGGAGCTGCTCGCGCCAGTCCGGTGTCCCGGAGGAGCCGGAGCGGACCGGTGCGGAGCGGCCCGCGGCGGCCAGAGGTTCGCCCAGCCGGTCACGAAGCTCGAGAAGAAGCTTCTGGGCTCCCTTCTTCCCGATACCGGGCACCGCCGTCAGCGCCTTCTCGTCGCCCGCGGCAACCGCTCGGCGGAGATCGTCGGGCCGGTGGACGGCGAGCATCGCCTGGGCGAGCCGGGGTCCGACCCCGCTGGCGGTCTGGAGCAGCCAGAAGACCTGCCGCTCGTCGTCGTCGGCGAAGCCGTAGAGCGTGAGCGAGTCCTCGCGGACGACCAGCGCGGTGGCCAGCCGGGCCGGCTCCCCGACCCGCAGCCCGGCCAGGGTCGCGGGGGTGCACTGCACCGCCAGCCCGACACCGCCGACCTCGACCACCGCGGTGTCCGGGGCGAGCGCGGCGACCGGTCCGGAGACGAACGTGATCATGTGCTGCTGTCCTTGGAAGGTCGAACGGCGCCACGGCCGGCCGCCGCGGCGTGGGCCTGCTCCAGGCGGTTGTGCGCCGGGGCACGCCAGATATGGCAGATGGCCAGGGCCAGCGCGTCCGCGGCGTCGGCCGGGCGGGGCGGGGCGGCCAGCCGCAGCAGCCGGGTGACCATCGCCCCGACCTGAGCCTTGTCCGCACGTCCGCTGCCGGTGACGGCCGCCTTGACCTCGCTGGGGGTGTGCAGGGCGACGGGCAGGCCCCGCCGGGCCGCGCACAGCATGGCGACGGCGCTGGCCTGGGCGGTGCCCATCACGGTACGGACGTTGTGCTGGCTGAACACTCTCTCCACGGCGACGGCTTCGGGCCGATGGGCGTCCAGCCACTCCTCGATGCCGCGTTCGATCAGGACCAGACGCCCGGCGGTGGCGGATCCCGCGTCGGTGCGCACCACCCCCACCGCGACCATCCGCAGTGGGCGGCCCGTGGTGCCCTCCACCACTCCGATGCCGCAACGGGTCAGGCCCGGATCGACCCCGAGTACCCGCATGCGCACTCCCCTTCCCCGGCCCTGCCTGCCTCCCTGGAGGCTACCGTCCGCCGCCGACAGCGGCGGACGGGCTCGGCCGGACGAGTCCGGGCCGGGCTCTCAGGCGTCGACCTTCGCCATCACATCGTCGGGGACATCGAAGTTGGCGAAGACGTTCTGCACGTCGTCGCTGTCCTCCAGCGCCTCGATCAGCTTGAAGATCTTGCGGGCGCCCTCCTCGTCCAGCTCGACCTGCATGGTGGGCAGGAAGCTGTTGTCCGCGGAGTCGTAGTCGATGCCCGCCTCCTGCAGAGCGGTGCGGACCGCCACCAGATCGGTCGCCTCACTCACCACCTCGAAGGATTCCCCGAGGTCATTGACCTCCTCCGCACCGGCATCCAGCACCGCGCCCAGGACGTCGTCCTCGCTCAGGCCCTCCTTGGGGACGATGACCACGCCCTTCCGGTGGAAGAGGTACGACACCGAGCCCGGATCGGCCATGGACCCGCCGTTGCGGGTCATCGCGACCCGGACGTCCGAGGCTGCGCGGTTGCGGTTGTCGGTGAGGCACTCGATGAGCACCGCGACACCGTTGGGACCGTAGCCCTCATACATGATCGTCTGATAGTCGGCGCCGCCGGCCTCCAGACCGGCGCCGCGCTTGACCGCACGGTCGATGTTGTTGTTCGGGACCGAGCTCTTCTTCGCCTTCTGGATGGCGTCGAACAGCGTGGGGTTGCCGTCCGGGTCGGCGCCTCCCGTACGCGCGGCGACCTCGATGTTCTTGATCAGTTTGGCGAAGAGCTTGCCGCGCTTGGCATCGATCACGGCCTTCTTGTGCTTGGTGGTTGCCCACTTCGAGTGGCCGGACACAGCCTCGCTCCTTCGATGGCGCCAACAGAACCGACGCGGGAGATCCTACCGCCAGTGGATCAGCCCGCGGCCCGGACCATGTCCGCGAAGTAGCGGTGCACCCGGTGGTCCCCGGTCAGTTCCGGGTGGAAGGAGGTCGCCAGAAGCCCGCCCTGGCGGACCGCCACGCTGTGTCCCCCGTACCGGGCCAGCGAGAGGGTCCCTGCTCCGGTGGACTCCACCCACGGGGCCCTGATGAAAACACCCTGCACGGGACCACCGTCGATGCCCTCGACCTCCACAGCCGCCTCGAAGGACTCGTTCTGCCGTCCGAAGGCGTTCCGGCGCACGATCATGTCGATGCCGCCGATGGTCTCCTGCCCCGAACGGGGGTCGAGGATCTTGTCCGCGAGCATGATCATCCCGGCACAGGAGCCGTAGGCGGGCATGCCCGCCCTCACCCGCTCGCGCAGCGGCTCCAGCAGGCCGAACGCCGTGGCCAGCTTGGACATGGTGGTGGACTCGCCGCCGGGGATCACCAGACCGTCCACCGCCGCCAGCTCCTCCGGGCGCCGGACGGGGCGGCCCCGCGCGCCGGCCCCGGTCAGCGCGTCCAGATGTTCGCGGACATCGCCCTGGAGAGCCAGGACACCGATCTCGGGCATGCTCACGTGATACCTCTCGACAACGGCTGCGGGCGGGCGCACAAGCGCGCCCGCCCTCAGGGACACCGGCTGGTCACCAGCCGCGGGACGCGTAGCGCTCGGCTTCCGGCAGCGTGTCGCAGTTGATGCCGACCATGGCCTCGCCCAGGCCGCGGGACACATCCGCGATCACCTTGGGGTCGTCGCAGAAGGTGGTGGCCTTCACAATGGCGGCGGCCCGCTTGGCAGGGTCACCGGACTTGAAGATGCCCGAGCCGACGAAGACGCCCTCGGCCCCGAGCTGGCGCATCAGCGCCGCGTCGGCCGGGGTGGCCACCCCGCCGGCGGAGAACAGGACCACCGGCAGCCGGCCGAGCCCGGCGACTTCCTTGACCAGTTCGTAGGGGGCACGCAGTTCCTTGGCCGCGGCGTACAGCTCGTGGTTGTCCAGGCCTCGCAGCCGGGCGATGTCGCTCTTGATCTGCCGCATGTGACGCACGGCCTCGACCACGTTCCCGGTACCGGCCTCCCCCTTGGAGCGGATCATGGCCGCGCCCTCGGAGATCCGGCGCAGCGCCTCACCGAGGTTGGTGGCACCACAGACGAACGGAGTGGTGAACGCCCACTTGTCGCTGTGGTTGACCTCGTCGGCCGGGGTGAGGACCTCCGACTCGTCGATGTAGTCGACGCCGAGCGCCTGAAGGATCTGGGCCTCGACGAAGTGGCCGATGCGGGACTTGGCCATCACGGGGATGGAGACCGCTTCGATGATGCCGTCGATCATGTCGGGGTCGGACATCCGGGCCACGCCGCCGTCCTTGCGGATGTCGGCGGGGACCCGCTCCAGGGCCATGACGGCCACCGCGCCGGCGTCCTCGGCGATCCTGGCCTGCTCCGGGGTGACCACATCCATGATCACGCCGCCCTTGAGCTGCTCGGCCATGCCGCGCTTGACGCGGGCTGTACCGGTCTCGGAGTTCTGGGGCGTGCTGGGGGACGTGCTGGACACGGTGTGGACCTCACTCGGCGATCGACGGACGATGGGCGTACTTGGCTGCCGGAACGGGCCGGCACGGGGCGCACTACCCCGCCTTGTCGATGAAACCTCCCCGGGACATGTCCGCAAAGGGCCAATCGTCAGTCAGTGGCCTGCCCCGCCGCCGCCCGCTCCGGCCGCGTGGGCGTCCAGAGCCCGCGGCGGCTCGTCGTCCATCTCGAAGGCCAGCGGAGACGCGGCATGCCCGGCCAGCCGGAACCAGCGCACCGTGCGGTGCCTGCGCAGCGCCCGGGCGGCGCGGACCGCGTCGTTGTGGAATCTGCGGGCCATCGGGACCCGGCGCACCGCGGCGGTCAGCTCCTCCGCGGTGGCCTCACCGCCCGGTGCCCGGCGCACCGCCTCCACTTGGGCACCGTCGGCGAACACGGCGCGCAGCGCCTGGCTCAGCTCGCTCTCGGCGACCTCCCGGTGCTCGTCCTCGGCCAGCCGGGCCGCGTGGGCCGCCTGGTAGAGCACCATGGAGGCGGCGGGGTCGAAGACCCCGGCGGTGGCCAGTTCCTGGGTGATGGAGGCACGGCGCAGCAACTGCGCGTCCAGGGCGGCACGGGCCGCGTCGATCCGGGCGTGCAGCCGGTCCAGCCGGCCGGCCGTCCAGCTGAGGTAGACACCGATGAGGAACAGGACAGCCGCTGTCCAGATGAGAGTGGTCACGGCCGGTCACCATACCGGGCCCGGAAGCCGGGCCCGGGGCGGATGGCGGCCGGGCGTCAGTCCCGGGAGAAGCCCAGGCGGCCCAGCAGGCCCACCCGGTCGTCGGGTGCCACAGCCCCGGCACCGGCCGTAACGGTCTCGTAGACGGCGAGGATGTCGGCCCCCACCGTGGACCAGTCGAAGCGGCGCACGTGCCGGCTGCCCCGGCGGCGCAGTTCCTCCCGGCGGCCGGCGTCGCCCAGCAGCCCGACGGGCGTCGCGGCCAGGGCCTCGGCGTCCTCGTTGGGGAACAGCTGCCCCGCTTCTCCCCCGTCCAGCACCTGGGCGAAGGCGTCCAGGTTGCTGGCGAGGACGGGAGCCCCCGCCGACATGGCCTCCACCAGGATGATCCCGAAGCTTTCACCGCCGGTGTTGGGAGCCACGTAGACGTCCACGCTGCGCAGCAGCCGGGCCTTGTCCTCATCGCTGATCATGCCGAGGAACTCGACCCGGTCGCGCATCCCTTCGGGCAGCCGTCCGACGGCTTCGGCCTCGTCCCCCCGGCCGGCCACCAGCAGCCGGGTCTGCGGACAGCGCGCCAGGATGCGGGGCAAGGCCTCCATGAGCACCGGCAGCCCCTTGCGCGGCTCGTCGATGCGGCCGATGAAGCCGATGGTGCCGCCCTGCCACTCCGCCTTGGGCTCCGCACCGGCGAAGAAGCCGACGTCCACGCCGTTGGGGATGACCACGGCATCCCCGCCGAGGTGTTCCACCAGGGTGCGGCGCGCGTACTCGCTGACCGCGATCCGGGCGCTGATCTTCTCCAGGGCGGGCTGGAGGATCGGATACGCGGCGATCATCGCGCGGGAGCGCGGATTTGAGGTGTGGAACGTCGCGACGATGGGGCCCCGCGCGGTCCAGCAGGTGAGGAGAGCCAGCGACGGGGCGGCGGGTTCATGGATGTGCAGCACTTCGAAGTCGCCCTCGTGCACCCAGCGCCGCACCCGGGCCGCGGACAGGAAGCCGAAGTTGAGGCGGGCGACCGAGCCGTTGTAGGGCACCGGAACGGCGCGCCCGGCGGAGACGACGTAGGGCGGCAGCGGTGTGCCCTCGTCCGCCGGAGCCAGCACCGAGACGCTGTGCCCTTCACGGATGAGGTGTTCGGCCAGATCCCGTACGTGGAACTGGACCCCTCCGGGAACGTCCCACGAGTAGGGGCAGACGATGCCGATCTTCACGCTGTCCTCGTCTCCGCGGCTCCGGCGCGGCCGCCGGGTTCCGGCAGGTCGGCGGTCCACAGCCGCTGGAGCATGTGCCAGTCCTCCGGGTGAGCGGCGATGCCGGCGGCGAAGCAGTCGGCCACCGCCTGGGTCATGACGGCCGCCTTCTGCGCCCGGGTGCCTTCTGCGGGGACCTCGACGGGCGGGTGCACGCGCCCCTTCATGACCTGTGAGGAGTCGTACCACAAGGTGGCCGGCAGGAGCAGAGCGCCGGTCTGCAGAGCCAGTACGGCCGGCCCCGCGGGCATCCGTGCGGTCTCCCCGAAGAAGGACACCTCGACGCCGGAGGAGGACAGGTCCCGGTCCGCCACCAGTGCCACGAGCTTTCCGTGCCGCAGCCGCCGGGCCAGGGTCCCGAAGGCACCGCCGGTGTGCGGCAGGACCTCCATTCCCAGTCCCTCCCGGTAGGCCACGAAGCGGTCGTAGAGAGTCTCCGGCTTCAGCCGTTCGGCCACCGTGGTGAAGGGAGTGTCCAGTGCGGTGGTCAGCCAGGCTCCGGCCAGGTCCCAGTTGGCGGTGTGCGGCAGGGCCAGGACGACTCCGCGGTCCGAGGCGATGCCGTCGGTGAGGTGGTGGAGGTCCTCGATCTCCACCGAGGCGCGGATGCGGTCGGCACTCCACACCGGCAGCCGGAAGGACTCCATCCAGTAGCGGAGGTAGGAACGCATGCCGGCCCGGGTCAGGGCATCCAGCTCCCGGGTCCCGGCATCCGGTACGGCCCGGGCCAGGTTGGCCGTCAGCTGCCGCACGCCGCGGCCGCGGCGCCTGGTTGCGGTGTCCGCGATCCGGCGGCCCAGCGCCATCGCCACGGGTTCGGGGAGCCGTTTCACCGCGCCCCAGCCCAGCCCGTACAGCCCGTCGGTCAGCCGTTCCTTCATGTGGCCGTGCCCCCCTGCCGGTCGGCGGCGTCCGCCTCGGCGGCCTCCTTGCGGACGGTCACCACGCGCTGGACGAGAGTGATCAGGGAGCCGGCCGCGACGACCCACAGGGCGACGGGGAGCAGCAGGCCGATGTAGGGCACCCCGAACGTCTCCAGACCGGCCAGCCCGGTGCACACCAGCGTGATGACCAGCCGTTCGGCGCGCTCGACCAGGCCGTTGACCTTGACCGGGAGTCCGATGCTCTCTCCCCGGGCCTTGGTGTAGGAGACGATCTGACCGCTCGCCAGGCAGAACAGCGCCACCGCGCACAGCAGCAGGTCGTCGCCGCGTCCGGCGAACCACAGGGCCAGGGCGCCGAAGACGGCGGCGTCGGCGACCCGGTCCAGCGTGGAGTCCAGGAAGGCGCCCCAGCGGCTGGAGAGCCCGGCCTGCCGGGCCATGGTCCCGTCCACCAGGTCGGAGAACACGAAGAGGGTGATGACGACGGTGCCCCAGAAGAAGATGCCCTGCGGGTAGAACGCCAGGGCCGCGACCGTCACCCCGGCGGTCCCGATGAGTGTCACCACATCCGGACTGATCCCCATCCGCAGCAGGAGCGCGGCGAACGGAGTCAGAACACGCGTGAAGAAGGCACGCGCGTACTTGTTGAGCATGGTCTTCCCGGTGGGTCGCTGCGGGCCGGGTGGTCGAACGGCCACCGGCGGGCCCATCGTAGCCACGCCCGGGACGCACGGGGGCAGGCCCCGTGCCGTGGCCGGGGATCGACGGTTCCCGCCGGGCGAACCGCAGTCCGCCGATAGGCTGGCGTCCTGCGCGGCCACCCGGCCGCGCGCCGGCAGGTGTCGGGCACCCCGGCACCGGGAAGACCAGCCGGCAGCGGTTCGGTTCTCACGCTGGGGGCAGACGATGGCGGGCTTCGACGACCTCAAGAGCAAGGCGGGGGTGGATTTCGACTTCGCGCCAGGCGCCCAGGTCCCCCTCTCCGGAGCCGGCCGGGGGCAGACCGGTGTCAGCCATGCGATCGCCTCGGTCGCCTACCGGGACGGCGATCCGGCGGACATCCGGGCGGCCAACGACCAGGCGTCGGTGAAACCGGGGAAGTTCTCGCTGCTGGAGCCCAACCTGGGCGAAGCGTTCACACGCGCCCTGGAGACCCGGATGCTCGGCGAGGGGCGCAAGCCGCTGATCCAGTCGTTCGGCGCGGAACCCCAGACGGTTGTGGAGCACTGCCTGGCCGCCAAACGCATCCGCAAACAGCGCGACAGCAAGCTCACACTCATCATGGCGGTGTTCGCGCTGCTCTTCCTGCCCGGCGTGCTCATCTGGCTGGGCCTGTTCCAGGTACGCCGCACCCTGGCCGGTTCCCAGGACAAGCGGGCCGGGTGGTTCGGGCTGCTGATCCTGGGAGGCCTGGCACTGCTGATCGTGCTCGTCATCAGCCAGCTGCCGGTGGACGGAGGGTGGCGGCTCTATCTGTGGGCGCAGCTGCCGGCCCCGGTGCTCGCCTGGCTGTGGGCGCAGCGGGTGTGCGAGCAGACGGCGCAGAACCTGCGGGCGCACTGGGCGGACCTGCTCGGCGGCGGCGGTGCGGGGGCCCGGATCCCGGAAGCCGTACCGGAGAACCCGAACGACGCGGACGCCGAGCGGCTGCGGCTGGGGCTGGCCAAGGTGGCCGCGGAGCAGAACAGCAACATGGTCTACTACGCCGGGCCGAAGGGCATTCTCGGGATGGGCGTGCGGTGGGGCAGCTGGCAGCTCGCCGAGGAGCTCACGCCCCGCGACCCGGAGGGTGACATCGACCCCTTCCGCAGCTGGGACATCGCGCGCGCCATGCACGACCGGCTGCGCATGCTGGAGCGCGGGCCGCTGCACACCGGCGGCTTCCCCCCGCCGTCCATCGAGCACTGGGTGGTACGGCATGTGGGGGAGAACGCGGGAGCGGTCTCCCGGCCGGACGGCCCCGAGGCCGAGGCCTACAGCGTGAACGGCATCGAGGTGCAGCGGATCTGCAACGAGCAGCAGTTCGACAGTGGCGACCGGCACTACCTGGGCGTGCAGTTCGTCCTGTGGGACGGCGAGCTGGTGATCACCATGATGATCACGGTGACGGTCCTGCATCACACGCTGCGCGTCGAGGTGACGGGCCACGCGCTGGGGCCGGTGCACGGCTTCTTCCGGGAGAAGCCCGCCGGCAAGACCAAGAAGGTTCCCCATCCGGTGAAGTTCTGGACGAAGCAGGACCGGCCGCTGCCGCTGGTGGACGCCAAGGAGGTGGTGCGGCTGGCCGCCCGTGCGCCGCTGACGTGGTTCCCCAAGCAGCTCGACGCCTACGGCGGCACGCTGGCCCTGCCCGAGCCGTTCGGTCTGCGGCACACCTGGGCCACCAAGCCGTGGCGGCACCGTTTCATGGCGGACGACGCCCTGCGGGCCGCCACCCCGGTGCTGCGGGTGGCCCACGCGGCAATGCTGCGGGTTCTGGAGGAGAACGGCGTGGACACCAGCCAGTTCGGCGCCCGCGCCCAGGCCCTCAGCGGTCAGGTCCAGTCGGCCGAGCCGAAGAAGGCCGACGAGTACAACATGTGATCAGCGGCTGCCGGGCCAGGCGGCGGCGAGCATCTGCCTGGTCTCGGCCAGCAGTTGCGGCAGCACCTTGGTGTGCCCGACCACGGGCATGAAGTTCGCGTCGCCGCCCCACCGGGGCACCACGTGCTGATGCAGGTGGGCGGCGATGCCCGCCCCGGCGACCGCGCCCTGGTTCATTCCGATGTTGAACCCCTGCGCTCCGGCGGCGGCCCGTACCGCGGTCATCGCCCGCTTGGTGAGCTCGGCCAGTTCCGCTGTCTCCGGACCGGTGAGACCGGTGTAGTCGGCGACGTGCCGGTAGGGCACGAGCAGCAGGTGGCCGCCGGTGTAGGGATAGAGGTTGAGCACCGCGTAGACGGACTCCCCCCGCGCCACGATCAGGCCGTCCTCGTCGGACTTGGCGGGCAGCGAGCAGAACGGGCAGCCGTCCCCGGGCTCCGGGCCGGTCGGCTTGTTCTCGCCCTGGATGTAGGCCATCCGGTGAGGCGTCCACAGGCGCTGGAAGTCGTCCGGCGTCCCGACCCCGATCTGCTGTTCCGGCTCACTGCTCATGCGGGCCAGCATATGGCGTGCCGGTCCCGTGCCGGACGGCGGGACGGCGCCGCCTCGCACACCTTCGCGGAGGGCGGGCGGCACCGTTCCCGTCCCGGTCTCAGACCTGGGAGCGGCTGCGCACCGCGTCGGCGATCTCCGTCAGCGCCTGGTTGCGGGGGATGCCGTTCTTCTGCGAGCCGTCCCGGTAGCGGAAGCTCACCGCCCCCTGGGCGACGTCGTCGTCCCCGGCAATGATCATGAAGGGAATCTTCTGCTTCTGCGCATTGCGGATCTTCTTCTGCATGCGGTCCGAGGAGGCGTCCACCTCCATGCGCAGTCCCTGGGCCCTGGCCTGTGCGGCGAACTCCTGGAGGTAGGGAACGTGGGCGTCACCGACCGGGATACCGACCGCCTGGACCGGCGCGAGCCAGGGCGGGAAGACACCCGCGTAGTGCTCGAGCAGAACGGCGAAGAAGCGCTCGATCGATCCGAAGAGCGCCCGGTGGATCATGACCGGCCGGCGGCGCGACCCGTCCGCAGCGGTGTACTCCAGGTCGAAGCGGTCGGGCAGGTTGAAGTCGAGCTGGATGGTCGACATCTGCCAGGTCCTGCCGATCGCGTCCTTGGCCTGGACGGAGATCTTCGGCCCGTAGAAGGCCGCTCCTCCCGGGTCCATGACCAGCTCCAGTCCCTGCTTGCCGGCCGCCTGCCGCAGGGCTTCGGTGGCCCGCTCCCAGTTCTCGTCGGAGCCGATGGACTTCTCCGGGTCCCGGGTGGACAGTTCCAGGTAGAAGTCCTCCAGGCCGTAGTCGCGCAGCAGGTTCAGCACGAAGGTGAGCAGCGAGTCGAGCTCGTCGGCCATCTGCTCCCGGGTGCAGTAGATATGCGCGTCGTCCTGGGTGAAGCCCCGGGCCCGGGTGAGGCCGTGCACGACACCGGACTTCTCGTAGCGGTAGACGGTGCCGAACTCGAACAGACGCAGCGGCAGTTCCCGGTAGGACCGGCCCCGCGCCCCGAAGATCAGGTTGTGCATCGGGCAGTTCATCGGCTTCAGGTAGTAGTCCTGGCCGCCGTCGAGCTGCATCGGCGGGTACATGCCGTCGGCGTACCAGTCGAGGTGGCCCGAGCGCTCGAAGAGCTGGCCCTTGGTGGCGTGCGGGCTGTAGACGAACTCGTACCCGGATTCCTCGTGCCGGCGGCGCGAGTAGTCCTCCATGACCCGGCGGACCGTACCGCCACGCGGATGGAAGACGGCCAGTCCGGAACCGATCTCCTCGGGAATGGAGAAGAGATCGAGCTCGGCACCGAGCCGGCGGTGATCCCGCTTCTCGGCCTCCGCGAGGAACTCCAGGTACTCCTTCAGTGCCTCCTTCGACGGCCAGGCGGTGCCGTAGATCCTCTGCAGCTGCGGGTTGCGCTCGCTGCCGCGCCAGTAGGCGGCCGCCGAGCGCATCAGCCTGAACGCCGGGATGTACCGGGTGCTGGGCAGGTGAGGACCGCGGCACAGGTCCCGCCAGCACAGCTCACCGCTCTTGGGGTCGATGTTGTCGTAGATGCTCAGTTCCCCCGCGCCCACCTCCGCGGACGCTCCCTCGGCTGCGTCCGCGGCGGCACCCTTGAGGCCGATGAGTTCGAGCTTGTACGGCTCGGCGGCCAGTTCCTCACGCGCCTCCTCGTCACTGACGGCCCGGCGGGAGAAGCGCTGCCCCTGCTTCTGGATCTGCTGCATCCGCTTCTCGATGCGCCGCAGGTCCTCCGGGTGGAAGGGCGCCTCGACGTCGAAGTCGTAGTAGAAGCCGTCCTTGATGGGCGGGCCGATGCCGAGCCGGGCTTCCGGGAAGAGCTCCTGGACCGCCTGCGCCATGACGTGGGCGGTGGAGTGCCGCAGGATGTCCAGGCCGTCGGGGGAGGTGATCTCCACGGGGAGAATCTCCTGCCCGTCGGCGAGCGGGTGCGCCAGGTCCCTCAGCTCGCCGTCGATGCGGGCGGCCACGACCGAGCGGTCGCCCTCGAAGAGCGCGGCGGCCGTCGTGCCCAGGGTCACCACGCGTTCTTCCCGCTCGGAATCACGATGGATGGTCACGCGGACGTCCGACACCGGTCTCTCCTGACGTTTGTCCCGGGAAATGCAGCAGGCGCTGCGCCGTGGCATCCTACCGACGGGCAGATCCCGCCGCGAAACGGATATGCGCGGCCCGAACACGCAGCACCCGGAAACAGTGATGCCGGACCGTCAGGGACGGCCCGGCATTTCGGGGATGTGGGCGATACTGGGTTCGAACCAGTGACCTCTTCGGTGTGAACGAAGCGCTCTCCCACTGAGCTAATCGCCCCGGTGGTGCCCTGCGGCACGGTGAGAACCATACAGTGCCGCCCGGCCCTCATCCAAACCGGTCTCGGGCGGACCCCGGGCGCCGGGTGCGTCACGCATACGGAAGGGGCCGGCATTCAAGCCGGCCCCTTGCGGAGTGTGGGCGATACTGGGTTCGAACCAGTGACCTCTTCGGTGTGAACGAAGCGCTCTCCCGCTGAGCTAATCGCCCGGGTGCGGCAGCCACACTACCTCACCGGAGATCATCCCCGCACCGCCCGCCGCCCGGGCCGGAGGAAGCCCGCCCCGGACACGGAATGTGGCCAGCCGCCCCGTCATCGCATACCGGACTCCTCCATTCGAATGATGCCAATCGGGGCAATTGAGTCAGAGGGGTTTACACCCGGCGCACAGGAGGCATGTGGACTTCGCCGACGTGCGAATCCCCGAGCGCACACTGAGCGAAAGGCCCTGGCGCTTATGAACACCACGGTCAGCTGCGAGCTGCACCTGCGCCTCGTCGTATCGAGCGAGTCCTCACTGCCTGTTCCCGCGGGGCTGCGGTATGACACAGCGGACCCCTACGCCGTCCACGCCACCTTCCATACCGGAGCGGAGGAAACCGTCGAGTGGGTTTTCGCCCGTGATCTCCTCGCCGAAGGCCTGCACCGGCCCACCGGCACCGGCGACGTCCGGGTGTGGCCCTCCCGCAGCCATGGTCAGGGGGTCGCCTGCATCGCCTTGAGCTCCCCGGAGGGCGAGGCGCTGCTGGAGGCTCCGGCGCGGGCGCTGGAATCATTTCTCAAGCGCACCGAGGCGGCGGTGCCGCCGGGCACCGAGCATCGCCACTTCGATCTGGACACAGAGCTCTCGCACATCCTCGCCGAGAGCTGAGACCCGCCGGTTTCCGTGCCGTCCGACTCGGGGCGACGGCGCGGAACCGGCGCGGGACGGGCGGCAGCCGGCACGTGGGCGCCGCGGCCGTGCGGAGCACCGGTTAGAGTCTGGCAACCGGCGACCGCACGGCCGGTGACGACCGCCGCCCCTCCGGATCCGGAGCGATGCTTTGCTGATCAACCACGACACCCGGTGCGCCCTGGAGAGCGTGGTGGACCTGCTGAACACCGCCCCGCAGGACTCCGCCGCAGACCAACTGGCGGATGTCGGTGCCCTGCGGACCTTCGTCGACTGCCACCGGATCAGCGACGTCGGAACGCTGGGTGAGCGGGATCTCCGGGCGGTGCGGAAGGTCCGGGAGCGGTTCGCGGACGTCTTCGCGGCCGGCTCGGACCGGGCCGCCGCGGAACTGATCAACTCGATGGTGGCGGCGGCGGGGACAACACCACGGCTGACGGACCACGACGAGCACTCCTGGCACGTGCACTACTTCGCCCCCGGGGCATCGGTCGCCGACCATCTGGCGGCCGACTGCGGTATGGCCCTGGGCTTCATCATCGTGGCAGGGGAACGCGAGCGGCTGCGGCACTGCGAGGCGCCCGACTGCAAGCGGGCCTTCGTCGACCTGTCGAGGAACCGCTCGCGCCGCTACTGCGACAGCCGGACCTGCGGCAACCGGCTGCACGTCGCCGCGTACCGGGCGCGGCGCCGCTCCTCCGCCCCGCAGGCACGGTAGTCACCGCGGGGCGGGCGGACGGATCACAGGAGGAACAGGTCATGCACCCCCGTGATGAGCAGCAGAGCGCCGATGACCGCGAGGAACAGCATCAGCGGCGGTTGGGACAGAGCGAACAGGCAGCCGCGGGGACGCGGCGGCTCCACCGGAGCCGGATGCGTGACCGCGGGTGGTTCGTCGGGTTCTGGTCGGGGGCCGGGAGCCTGCTCCCTCGTGATGTGCGCCATTTCGCGGCGATGATCGCCCAAGCGCCCATGCGTGGCACATCAACACGCCCTGTATGCGCCAGAATTCATCAGATTCCGTGTTTCTTCAGGATCGCCTCGATATCCGAGAAGTCGTCCGCGCCGCCGGCTCCGGCCGGAGCGCCCCCGGGCCGCTCACGGGTGGCGGGGAGGGCCTGAGCGGGCTCGCCGGCGGAAGCCGCAGGCGGCCGGGCGGTTCCGTGGCCCCGGCGGTCCGCGAACCTGGCCCCGAGGAACATCAGCACGGCCAGGGCCAGCACTCCGAAACCCGCCCAGGCCAGCGGATTGAAAGTCATGTTCAGGACGAATCGCACCACCCCCGTCATGGCCAGTCCCACGGGCAGCAGTGACACGGCGGCCACCCGGAGGGCCGTCGCGAACCGACGGCGACGGGCCACCAGGAAGGCGATCCCCAGGCCGGCGGCGGAGATTACGGCACAGGCTGTCGTAATGAGCATGTCTCCATCCTGCCCTGCCGGGCGGCTCGCGGGCCACGCCCGGGCGCCGGACCGCCGCGCCGGCCCGGATACGGCGAGCCGGCCGAGGCCCTCGCCACCCCCGTGCGCCGGTCCTGGAAGACTGAACCCATGAACGACACCGACAAGCGCGCCGTCCTCGAGGTGTGGTGCGACCTCCAGTGCTCCGACTGCCACCGGGCGCTGGCCGATCTCCGGGTGCTGCGCGAGCGGTTCGGCGACGCCCTGGAGATCCGCCGCCGCCACTTCCCACTGCCTGGGCACCGGCACGCCCTGGCCGCCGCCCAGGCGGCCGAGGAGGCCGCCGCCCAGGGCAGGGGCGAGGAGTACACCCAGGCGCTGCTGGCCAGGACCGGTGACCTCGCGCGCGGCGGCACCCGGGTGCTGCTGGAGGTGGCTTCCGGCCTCGGGCTGGACGCCGAGGAGATCGACACCGCGCTGATCGACGGGCGGCATCTGCTGGCCGTCGATGCCGACCAGGCCGAGGGACAGGCCATCGGGGTCACCGGGACACCGACCTATGTGGTCGGTGGTCTCCGGCTGGACGGCGGCAGGAGCCAGGACGGTCTGCTGGAGCGGATCACGGAGGCGGTGGAGGCGCAGCTCACGGCGCGGGAGGGGGCTGCCGCACGGACCGACGGCTGAGCCGCGTCGGCGCCGCCGCGCGGCCGAGGCGACCGGTCCGCGGTCACAACAGCTTGTGGAAGGACCGGGTGACAGTGCGGTACCCCAGTGACCGGTACAGCGCTCGCGCCGCGGCGTTGCCCTCCACCACGTGCAGACCGAGGGTGCGTGCCCCTGCCGCGCGGCAGACGCGTTCGGCCTCGTACATCAGCGTCCGCCCGTGCCCGCGCCCGCGGTGGGCCGCGGCGACCTCGACGGAGAAGACGAAGCCCTCGGTGGGGAGCGGCAGCCCCTCCCCCGTGGACACCCACAGGGTTCCCACATCGTTGCCCTCGTGCATGAGAACCCGCACCGCCGACCCTTCGCTGTCCGGCCCGTCGGGAAGGTGACGCCGGTGCGTCTCGTCGGCGATCGCGCCGGCGCGGGCGGACGACAGGCCGCGCCCGGTGCAGGTGCGCACGAATCCGGCCTTCTCGGCCTCCAGCCAGCCCGGGTACCGCGCGGGGCTCATGTCCTCCAGCGTACTGCCGGGCGGGGGCGGCGGTGTGTGCCCGGGGACCTCCTTGGACATCATCCGGCCGTCCGCGGCGTATCCGAGCAGCCCGGCCAGTCGTGTCGCGCCTCCGGCATCTGCCGGCACACTCACCCCGAGGTGCCGGCATCCCCAGTCGCGCAGTACCTCCTCGGCCGCCAGCGCCGCGACGGTGGCTCGCCCGCGGCGGCGGTCGGGCTCCTCGACGGACAGCTCCTCGATGCGGCCGGCGGTGCCGCCCGGGCCGGAGTCCGCGGAGAGCCGGAGGGTCCCCACCGGCCGGGCGTTGTCACAGATGGTGAAGGTCCGGGTGCGAGTGCCGTCCGCGGTCCGCTCCTCGGGGCCGTCCGGCCGCAGTGTGGTGGTCACGCCGCCATTCCTACCCGCGGCAGCTGCCCGCGGCACCCCCGCGACGGCGGTCACGGGTCGATGTCGGCCGCCGAGCGCTCCTGGAAGACCCGCAGGGCCCGCTCCGTCACGGGGCCGGGGACCTCGGGGATGTCCCGGCCGTCGACGCGCCGCACCGCCTGTACGTCGCGCAGGCTGGAGGTCAGGAAAACCTCCTCGGCCCGCTCCAGCACATCCATCGGCAGGTCGGTCTCCTTGGCGCCCACCCATTCGAGGACCAGGGCCCGGGTGATGCCGGCCAGCGGACCGGCGGACAGCGGCGGGGTGTGCGGCTCTCCGTCGAGCACCACGAAGACATTGCTTCCGGTGCCCTCGCACAGGTGTCCGGCGGTATTGGCGAACAGGGCCTCCGAGGCCGCCTCCTGGCGGGCCCGGGCCAGGGCGAGCACGTTCTCCGCGTACGAGGTGGTCTTCAGGCCGGCCAGTGCGCCGTTCTCGTTGCGGGACCACGGAACGGTGATGACCGCGGTGGTGTCGGGGCGGCGGGTCGCGCGCCCGTGGGCGACGACCAGGGTGGGGCGCGCGTGTCCCCGGGCGGAACTCAGCGGGGACCGCCCGGCGGTGAAGGTGATCCGCAGGCGGCCCAGCGGCAGCGGCTCGGCCGCGAGGACCTCCCGGCAGGCGCGGGTCACCTCGTCCCGGTCCGGCTCCCCGAGCCCGAGACCGGCGGCCGACGCGGCGAGCCGGTCCAGGTGGCGGGTCAGCGCGAACGGCCTGCCCTCCACTGTCTTGAGGGTCTCGAACACGCCGTCACCGACGGTCAGTCCGTGGTCGAAGACCGATACCTGTGCGCTGTCCTCGTCCCGCAGCGCACCGTCCAGCCAGATAAGGCCCATGGTCACTGCCCTCCCGTCGCGATCGTCTGCCGTTCCCCGGACGCTACCGCGAGCAGCCGGGAAGCCTTGAGTTCGGTTTCGCGCCACTCCCGTTCCGGGTCGGAGTCCCAGGTGATGCCCGCGCCGGTGCCGAAGCACAGCCGGGCGCCCGCGGGGTCGTCACGCTCGATCCAGAAGGTCCGGATGCCCACCGCGAGCATGCCGGTGCCGCGGTCCGCGTCCACCCAGCCGATCCCCCCGCAGTAGGGGCCGCGCGGGACTGTCTCCAGCGACTCGATGATGCGCAGCGCACTGGACTTGGGTGCCCCCGTCACCGAACCGGGTGGGAAGGTTCCGGCGAGCAGCGCCGGCCAGCCGGTGTCCGCGCGCAGACGCCCTTCGACGGTGGAGACCAGATGGACAAGTCCGGGGTGAGCCTCGGTGACACACAGCGCGGGAACAGTCACCGAGCCCGGTTCGCAGACGCGGCCGAGGTCGTTGCGGACCAGGTCCACGATCATCACGTTCTCGGCGTGATCCTTCTCCAGCAGGTCCTCGGCGGTACGGCCGGTGCCCTTGATCGGCCCCGATTCGACGACCCGGCCGCCGCGGCGCAGGTAGAGCTCCGGGGACGCGGTGGCGATCTCGATGCCACGGGCGGGCAGGCGCACGGTACCCGCGTAGGGCGCCGGGTTTCCCCGGGCGAGCCGGGCGGTGAGGGCGTCGATGTCCGGCGGGCCGTCGGCCGTCTCCAGGGGCGCGCTCAGCACCCGGCACAGATTGGCCTGATACACCTCCCCCGCGGCAATGTGCTCGCGGATCCGCCGGACTCCCGCGAGGTACTCCTCGCGCCCGAGGGAGCTGCGCCACCGGGTGGGGTCCGGCCCCTTCCAGCGGCCGGGAGGCGGGGCCGGGGCGGACACCACGGAGTCGAACCGGGCGCACACCAGCCGCCCCTCGAAGTCCGCGACCACCGCCCACCATCCCGAGGACTCCAGCGCCTCGGCGTCGCCGGTGACGTCACGCAGCCCGGTGGCGAGGAGCCCGCCGAAACGGGCGATCGGGGGAATGTCGTGCACGTGTGCGAGTCTAGGGCGGTTCCGGCCGGGGTGCCGGTCCGGCCCCCGGCACTCCGGGCCGCGGCGCGGTACTGAGTTTGAGCTGGCCGGGGAATCCGCTAGAGTTCATGACGTCACCGGGTCGCGGTTCCCGCGGTCCGGAGGCGGTTTCCGCGGACGTAGCTCAGCTGGTAGAGCACCACCTTGCCAAGGTGGGGGTCGCGAGTTCGAATCTCGTCGTCCGCTCGAAGGGGGTCATCCCCCCTCGGTGGAGTGGCCGAGAGGCGAGGCAACGGCCTGCAAAGCCGTCTACACGGGTTCAAATCCCGTCTCCACCTCCATGGACGATTAGCTCAGCGGGAGAGCGCTTCCCTGACACGGAAGAGGTCACTGGTTCAATCCCAGTATCGTCCACTGGGCCCCACAAGGGCCCGTCCCGCGCGATTAGCTCAGCGGGAGAGCGCTTCCCTGACACGGAAGAGGTCACTGGTTCAATCCCAGTATCGCGCACGCGGAACCTCGCATCGCGGACGATTAGCTCAGCGGGAGAGCGCTTCCCTGACACGGAAGAGGTCACTGGTTCAATCCCAGTATCGTCCACCATCGGCCGGAGGCCGGGGGAGCTGGCTGCTCCCCCGGCCTCCGGTTGTTGCGCCCTGCGCTCGCTCCGATGTCCCGGTCAGCGTCGGAGGAGGCCGGCGACGGTGGAGACGTGGGCGGCGATGGCGTCCACGCCACCGAAGACAACGGCCAGGGCGAGTCCCAGAGGAAGCACGATCGCGGCAGCCACCAGCGGATGCCTTCGTCCGGCCGCGCCCGCGGCAGGCGCCGGAACCGGCCCGGACGCAGCCCTGGTGCCCGGTGACACGTGTGCCATCTCAGCCCTCCTGCCGGTTCGTCACGGCGGCGGGCCGATGTTCCCGGGGGACGGGTGCGGCGCCCACCGCCAGATCCAACAGTAGGCAGTGGCACGGCTCCTGACGTCCGCCCGGCGTACCGTTCGCAGGGCATCCCCCAGGATGACGCGTCCCCGGCGGACTACTCCCCACGGTGGATTCCCTGGTGTGTGTCTCCGGATCCGCCCCCGGGGCGCGGCCTTTCGGCACTCGGGGCGCACAGTCCGTAAGCTGTGGCCCAGCACAAGGACCGGCGACGAGGATGGACATGGCGATGATGCGGCTCCGGCGCGAGGACCCGCGAGTCGTCGGCGCGTTCAAGCTCCACCGGCGGCTGGGCGCCGGCGGCATGGGCGTGGTGTATCTCGGCTCGGACCGGCGCGGCCAACGGGTCGCCCTGAAGGTCATCAGGCCCGACCTCGCCGAGGACCAGGAGTTCCGTTCACGGTTCGCCAGGGAGGTATCGGCCGCGCGGCGGATCCGGGGCGGATGCACGGCCCGGCTGGTGGCGGCCGATCTCGACGCGGACCGGCCGTGGTTCGCCACCCAGTACGTGCCCGGGCCGTCCCTGCACGACAAGGTCATGACCGAAGGCCCCCTGCCGGCTTCGGAGACCGCCGCCATCGGTGCCGCGCTGGCGGAGGGTCTGCTGGCCGTGCACGAGGCGGGGGTGGTGCACCGGGACCTCAAACCGTCCAACATCCTGCTGTCGCCCAAGGGCCCCCGGATCATCGATTTCGGCATCGCCTGGTCCACTGGCGCCAGCACCCTGACCCGGGTGGGAACAGCCGTGGGCTCCCCCGGTTTCCTCGCTCCCGAGCAGGTCCGCGGAGCGGCGGTCACCGCGGCCACGGACGTCTTCTCGCTCGGTGCCACGCTGGCGTACGCCGCCCTGGCCGATTCACCGTTCGGCCAGGGCAGTTCGGAGATCATGCTGTACCGGGTGGTGCACGAGGAGCCGCAGTTGCACGGGGCTCCGGCCGCGCTGGCCCCCCTGATCCGCTCCTGCCTGGCCAAATCCCCCCAGGAGCGCCCCAGCACACTGCAGCTCTCCCTGCGTCTCAAGGAGATCGCGGCACGTGAGGCGCGCGGTGTCGGCCATGCGCGCCGCGCAGGGCCCCCGGAGCCGGTGGCACCGAGCCGGCCGGCCGCCTCCATGCCCGGCCCGGCCGAGGCGCAGGCCCGCTCCGCCGCTCCCGCTCCTGTGCTGCCCCGGCGCCCGGCGGACTCCCGCCCGGCCCGCGGCCGGGCGCACCCGGCCGCCGGCCCGGGCCGCGGCCCCGGCGCCGGACTGGACCGCCGGCTGCTGCGCCAGAGGCTGATCGTCTTCGTCACCGTGACGCTGATGGTGGCGCTCGGGATCGCCGCCGCTCAGGGGTGCCAGGGCCCCGCCCAGAGCCTGGGTCCCCTGCTGGGCTGAGGCCTCGGCCGCCCTGCCGGTCAGGGTTCGCGGGGGGTCAGGGCGTAGAACGCGACGGCTGCCGCGGCTGCGACATTGAGCGAGTCCACGCCCCGGGCCATCGGAATGCGCACCCGCGCGTCGGCAGCGGCGAGCGCCCGGCGCGAGAGCCCCTCCCCCTCGGCCCCCAGAAGCAGCGCCGTCGGTCCCGCGTTCCGCTCTGCCTCCTGTGCGATGGACTGCGCGTCACTGTCCGGTGTGAGGGCGAGCAGCCGGAAACCCGCCTCGCGCAGGTCCTCCAGGCAGTGCGGCCACCGGTCCACCCGCGCGTAGGGCACGGTGAAGACGGCCCCCATCGAGACCTTGACCGCGCGCCGGTAGAGCGGATCCGCGCAGTCCGGGGAGAGCAGCACCGCGTCGATGCCCAGCGCGGCGGCGCTCCGGAAGAGGGCACCGATGTTGGTGTGGTCGTTCACGCCCTCCAGCACGGCCAGCCGCCGCGCGCCCGCCAGCACGCCGGCGGCGGAGGGCAGCGGGAGGCGCCGCATGGCGGCGAGCGCCCCGCGGTGCACGTGATAACCGGTGACCTGCTCGGCCACGCCAGGGTCCACGACGTAGACCGGGACGGCTGGCTGCCGGACGAGATCCCCCATGGCATCGAGCCACTTGTCCGTCAGCAGCACGGACCGCGGCGGGTATCCGGCGGCCAGCGCCCTGCGGATCACCTTCTCGCCCTCCGCCATGAACAGCCCTTCGGCCACTTCCCGGGTTCGGCGCAGGGCGACATCGGTGAGCGCGGTGTAGTCGCTCAGCCGGGGGTCCGCGGGATCGGTGATCCGGACAGGGGCACTCATCTGGAGCCGACCTCGACCACGTCCCCGATGACGATGACGGCCGGAGGCCGGATGTCCTCCTCGCGGATCCGGCGCTGCACGTCGGCCAGCGTGGCGTCCACCCGGCGTTCGGCGGCGGTGGTGCCTTCCTGGATCACCGCCACCGGCGTGTACGCCGGGCGCCCGCTGCCGACCAGGGCTTCGGCGATGGCACCTATGCGCTCGACCGCCATCAGCAGCACCAGGGTGCCGCGCAGCCGGGCCAGCGCGGGCCAGTCGACGAGAGAGCGCGGATCGTCGGGGGCGACGTGCCCGCTGACCACGGTGAACTCGTGGGCGACCCCACGGTGGGTGACGGGGATGCCCGCCACGGCGGGCACGCTGATGGCGCTGGTGATCCCGGGCACCACGGTGACCGGGATGCCCGCCTCGGCCAGTGCCTGCGCCTCCTCCATCCCCCGCCCGAAGACGTAGGGATCACCGCCCTTCAGGCGCACCACCGACTTTCCTGCCCGGGCGTGCTCGATGAGTGCGGCGTTGATCGCCTCCTGGGCCATCGCCCGTCCGTAGGGGATCTTCGCCGCGTCGATCACCTCCACATGCGGGGGGAGCTCGTCCAGAAGATCGCGTGGACCGAGCCGGTCGGCGATGACGACATCGGCCTGGGCAAGCAACCTCCTGCCGCGGACCGTGATCAGATCGGGGTCCCCGGGACCGCCTCCCACAAGGGCCACGCCGAAGGCTCGGCGTCGGTGCCGGGGAGCCGCCAGGGTACCGTCCCTCAGTCCCTCCACCACAGCGTCCCGGACAGCCGCGGAGCGGCGGGGGTCGCGTCCGGTGAGGACCGCGACCGTGACACCGTCGCTGCGCCCGGTGGCAGGCGTCCACGCGGTGGCGGCCTCCGCGTCGTCGCTGCGGACGCACCACGCCCGCCGCTCCTCGGCCTCCTGGGACGCGGCGTCGTTGACCTCGGGGTCGTCGGTGGCGATCAGGACGTACCAGGCCCCCTCCACGTCGCCGGGCCGGTAGCCGCGCCGCTCCCAGCGCAGCTCCCCGGCCTCGGCCATGGCCTGGACGGACGGCGTGACCTCCGGTGCGACCAGCTGGATGTCCGCCCCGGCCGCCAGCAGCGTGGGCAGTCTGCGCTGGGCGACGGTGCCGCCGCCGAGCACGAGCACGCGGCGTCCGGTCAGGCGGAGTCCGACGGGGTATGCGGGATGATCGGGCATGGCGGGCGCGGGCTCCTCGGCGCTGTGACGATCGGTCGTGAGGCCGCTGCGGCACCGGAGCGGCGGGAAGGGGGACGGGCCTGTGCGGATCACCCTACGGCGCCGCCCGGCCCCGCGCTGCGTCGCACCTCACGCGAGCGGGCCGGGCGGCGGGGAGGTGATCAGTTCTTGTCGGTGACACCCGCCGAGTCGAACGTGGCGACTTCGCGCATCGCCCGGGCCGCACTCTGTACCACCGGCAGCGCCAGCAGCGCCCCCGTCCCCTCGCCCAGGCGCAGGTCGAGATCGACCAGCGGGCGCAGTCCCAGGGCGGTGAGGGCGGCCATGTGGCCCGGCTCGGCGCTGCGGTGACCCGCGATGCACACGGACACCGCCTCGGGTGCGATGGCCCGGGCGGCCAGGGCAGCGGCCCCGGCGCTGACACCGTCGAGGATGACGGGCACCCGCAGCGACGCACCTCCCAGGACCAGCCCGGCGATGGCGGCGTGCTCCAGCCCGCCCACGGCGGCCAGCACCCCGACCGGGTCGGCCGGGTCGGGCCGGTGCAGTTCCAGGGCCCGCCGCACCACTTCGATCTTCCGGGCGTGGGTCTCGTCGTTGATCCCGGTGCCCCGGCCGGTGACCTCGGCCGGATCGGCCCCGGTGAACGCGGCGATGAGGGCAGCCGAGACCGTGGTGTTGGCGATGCCCATCTCACCGGTGAGCAGTGCGCGGTTGCCGGCTGCGACCAGGTCCCGGGCCGTCTCGATGCCCACCTCGAGGGCGCGCAGCACCTCTTCCCTGGTCAGGGCCGGCCCAGCGGTGAAATCGGCGGTCCCGGCCCGTACCTTGCGGGGCAGCAGGCCGGGGGTGGCCGGCAGCTCGCTCCTGACCCCGACGTCCACCACGCAGACCTCGGCTCCGACCTGAGCGGCGAACGCGTTGCACACCGCTCCCCCGCCCAGGAAGTTCGCCACCATCTGCGCCGTGACTTCCTGCGGCCAGGCGGTGACCCCTTGGGCGTGCACCCCGTGGTCGCCGGCGAACACGGCCACCGCGGCCGGCTCGGGCAGGGGGGGCGGACAGCTGCGGGAGAGCCCGCACAGCTGGGCGGAGATGATCTCCAGGGCGCCCAGCGCGCCGGCCGGTTTGGTCATCCGCTTCTGCCGCTCCCAGGCCTCGCCCAGGGCCTGGGCGTCGAGCGGGCGGATCTCCTCCAGGGTCTCGCTGAGGAGGTCGTGCGGTTCGGCGCCGGGCAGCGCGCGGCGGCCGTAGGACTCCTCGTGGACGACCCAGGACAGCGGCCGGCGGCGGGACCAGCCGGCCTGCAGCAGTTCGGGTTCGTCCGGGAACTCGTCGACGTAGCCGACGCACAGATAGGCGACGATCTCCAGGTGTTCGGGCAGTTCGAGGGAGCGGACCAGTTCGCGCTCGTCGAAGAAGCTGACCCAGCCCACGCCCAGCCCTTCGGCGCGCGCGGCCAGCCACAGGTTCTCCACGGCGAGCGCCGCGGAGTACGGAGCCATCTTCGGCTGGGTGTGGCGGCCCAGGGTGTGCCGGCCGCCCCTGGTGGGGTCGGCGGTCACCACGATGTTGACCGGGGTGTCGAGAATGGCCTCGACCTTGAGCTCCTTGAACTGCTTGGCCCGTGCCTTGGGCAGCGACTTGGCGTAGGCCTCGCGCTGCCGCATGGCCAGCCGGTGCATCTGCTCCCGGGTCTCGGCGGAGCGGATGATGACGAAGTCCCAGGGCTGGGAGTGACCCACGCTCGGCGCGGTGTGCGCGGCCTCCAGCACCCGCAGCAGCACGTCGTGCGGGATCGGGTCGGAGCGGAAGCCGTTGCGGATGTCACGGCGGTCCCGCATGAGCCGGTGCACGGCCTCGCGCTCGGCCGCGGCGTAGCCGGGGGCGGGCGGGGCCGTCTCGGCCTCCTGACGCGGACCGGGGACCGTCACCGGCAACGGCCCGGCGTGCGGGGCGTGAGCAGGCTGCTCGGGGTCGTCACCGGCATCCGCCGGCTGCGGTTCCTGCGCCGCCACGGCCGGTGCCTGCGGTGCGGGGGCCTGCGGTGCGCTTGGCGGGACGGACTCGTCCTGCCGGCCGGCCGGCGCCCGGCCGGCCTCCGGTCCGTGCGCCGCTTCCGGCTCCGTCGTGGCCGGCTGTTCCTGTGCCGCCGGTTCCGGACGGGCGCCCGACGCGTCCCCGGCAAGGTCCTCCTGCGGCTGCGGGGCGGGGGGCTGCCAGGAGCCGGGCTGCGAGGGAAGCCCGGCGGGCTGCGGGCCGGCAGGCGGCACCGCGGCACCGGTCGCGGGGTGCGGCACCGGGGCCATGGCGTAGGCCCCGGGTACGGCCTCCGGGGAGGCCTGCGGCCCCGGGGGGAGGGAGCCGTCGTCCTCGGCCGGGCCCGCCGCGGCCGGCTCCGGACGCGGCGCAGCACTCACCGCAGCACTCACCGCAGGGCCCGCGGTCTCCCCCGGTTCCTGAGCCGGGGCGTCCGGGTGCACGGGGCCGTGCGCCGCCGTGCTCTGCGGCCCCGGGTGCCCGCCGGCGAACGGGTGCGCCTCCGGGGACTGCCCGCTCACCGGGGCGGCGTGGCGCTGCGGGACAGCGACGGCTTCGCCCCATGCCCCGTGCGAGCCGGGCATGAGAAGGTCCTCCTCCTCGATGTCACCGGCATCCCCCGGCACGCCCGGGAACGGGTAGGCCGCAGGGGCCGGGGCGGCCGGCGGCTGCGGCTGTGCACCTGCCTGTTCCAGCTGTCCCCCGTCGGGAACCTGGCCGGTGTCCGTCATGCGTACCCCTCGCCCATCGGTAGTGCTCCTTCCAACCCCGGCGGGTGCGCCGCGCCCTGCAGTGAAGAACGAGCGTGCCCGCCGTGCGGCACGAGTTCCGTCCGCACCATCCGGACATCCATGGACGAATCCTCAAGTCCGGCCCGTGGCGCAACGATCCATCAGCGTACCCGGGGCAGAGCCACCGGGTGCCCCCACCCGCGCCCGGACGTCCGTTTCATCCGCACGTGTCCCTTGCTCACGCGCGGCGGGCGGACAGCAGGAAGGCGACCGTGCGGCCGCTCTCGGACCAGTGCCGGGTCTCCAGTTCCACCGACTGGAGCAGCGTGCAGTCCACTGCGTAACCGGCGCCCGTCAGCACCTGCCCCACCCTCTCCGCCTCGTCCCGGGTCATGACATGCGTCACCAACCGCTGCGGGCGGCGGTCGGCACAAGCGGTGAGCGTGCGCGGGCCGCCACCGCCGACACGGATGAGATCCGGCTCGGGAAGATCCTCCAGCACCTGCGGCGCCACTCCGTGGACCACCTGGAGCTGGACACCGAGGCGGCGCGCGACGGCCTCGGTGCGTGCGCAGGCCTCCGCGTCACGGTCCACCGCGATGACGGCCGCTCCCAGCCGCGCGGCCTCCAGCGCGGCCAGCCCGCTCGCGGTCCCCACATCCCACAGCAGGTCTCCGGGCCGGGGGCCGAGCGCGGCCAGTTGCAGGGCCCTCAGCCGGGGGTTGCCGCCCGGTCCTTCGGTGCCGGGCACGGGAACCGGGCCGAAGTAGGCGGCGGTGTCCAGCCCCCATCCCCTCGGGTGGCTGTCGGCGACCGGGTCGGCACCGGCCAGCCAGCCGCTGCCCGCCGCGGCGGAGGCGGGGGCGCCCGTCCCGCCGACGACGATCACCAAGTTCGGGTCCGTCCATCGGTGCTGGGCGACCTTGTCCGAGGTCAGAACCGAGACGCGTTCGCGTTCGGTGCCCAGCGCCTCGCAGACCACGAACGTGCGGTGGTCCCTGCCCAGCAGCAGGGCGATCTCGGCCGGCCCCGCGCCCGGTGAGGTGAGCACCGCCACCTTGGGGTGAGCCCGGCAGACATTGACCGCGCGCCGCAGGGTCCGGCGTCCGGCCACCACGATGCGCGCGTCGTCCCAGGGCATGCCCGCACGGGCGAAGGCCGCGGCCACCGCCGTGACCGCGGGCACCACTTCGACCTCCAGCCCGTACCTCGGATCGCGCAGCGCGCGCACCACGCCGAAGAAGCCCGGGTCGCCGTCGGCCACCACCACGGCGGTGCCCCTGTGCGCCGCGATACGCTCGGCCGCGACCGAGACGCTGCCGAGTTGCACCAGTTCTGCGCCGGGGGGAATCTGGGGCAGCGTCAGATGCCGGGGGGCGCCGGCCACCAGGGTCGCGGCACCGAGCGCGGCCCGGGCCGCCGGCGCCGGCGGGGAGCCGTCCCATCCGATCACCGTGACACGGTCGGCCATGCTCGGGGCGCTCCTGATCGTCGCAGGTGGGGAACGCGAAGAGCGTACCCCCGATCGCCCGGGAGGACGGCCGTCCGGAACGGCACCGGTCAGCCGGCGACGGAGTCCTCGAGATCCTCCGGGAGCAGACCCCAGACGATGACATCCGTGCGGATGTCGGTCCAGCCCCCGTCCTCGGTCCTCGAACGCACGACGGTGGCATTGCGCAGGATGCCCTCGCTGACGCAGCCGATCTTCTGCGCCACCTGCTGGGAGGCACTGTTGCCCGCCGCGGTGCGCAACTCCAGTCGCTCGAAGCCCTGGCCGGTGAAGAGCCACTGGGCCGCGGCCAGGACGGCTTCCGCGGCGTACCCCTCGCCGCGCGCCCAGGGCCCCACCACGAAGCCCACCTCCGCGGTCCGTCTCTCCCAGTCGGTCTTCATGATGTGGACGACGCCGACCAGCCGGTGGGTGAGAAGTTCGGTGACGGCGAAGACGATGCCCCGGCCGCCGGTCCGCTCGGCCGGCGCCTGACGGGTCGCCCACTCCCGGGCATCGGCCACGGTGTAGGGAGCCGGGACCGAGGTCCAGGCCGCGGTGAGCTCGTCGTTCATCATGTCGGTGAGCTCGGGGATGTCCGCTTCCTCGAACGGCCGCAGCACGAGCCGGTCCGTGCTGATGGAGATGTCGGGGAAGATGGATGTCATGCGCCGCTCCATACCTGGGGTCCGACGGACAGCATGCAGCATGATCCACCACCCGTGCAGCGCGCCGCCCGTCCGGGGCCAGGGGCGGACCTCCCGGCACATCGCAGTAAAGTCGGCGGCATGCTCACCCCCCTCACGGTCACGACCGGCGTGGCCGCCCTGTTGCTGGCCGCCTGGTGCGGCTGGGCGGCCCTGCGCGACCAGCCCGCCAAGGACTGGCACTACGGCGGAATGGCCGTGGTGACCCTGCTCGCGGTCGCCCAAGTGGTGGTCGGGGCGGTGAAGCTGGCCTCCGGGGAGCGTCCGGCCGGGGACGGCACGGCCGTGTTCGTGTCCTACCTGGTGTCCGTCGCCGCCTGCGTGCCCCTGGTGGCACTGGTCTCCCTGGGGGAGCGCAACCGCTGGGGCTCGGCCACGGTCGCCGCCGGAGCCCTGCTGGCCGCCGTGCTCCAGGTGCGGCTCGCCGATGTCTGGGGAGGCTGAGATGACCGGAACGACCCGGGTGACACCCGGGACCGCGCAGGCCCCGGCCCGCGCCGGGATGCGCCACGGGCCGGGGCTGCTGCTGGTGACCCTGTACACGATCTTCACCGTGGGGGCGACGTCCCGCTCCGTCTACCAGCTCTCCACCCGGTTCGACGAGGCCCCGCTGGCCTATCTGCTGTCGCTGCTGGCCGCGGTGGTGTACGCCTTCATCACGCTCGCCCTCGTCCGCGGCGGGGAGGGCTCCCGCAGGGCGGCGCTGGTCGCCTGCGCGGCGGAGCTCGCGGGGGTGCTGACGGTCGGCACGTGGACGGTCCTCGACCCGGCCGCGTTTCCCGACGCCACCGTGTGGTCCCACTACGGCATGGGATATCTGTTCATCCCGTTGATCCTGCCACTGACCGGCCTGTACTGGCTGCGCCGCTCCCGGCTCCCGTCCTGACAGATTGTCGCCGGGCTCCGGCCGGGNAGGGAGCTCAGGCGCCGGCCGTCATCGGCTGCCGGAGCGCCGGTTCCCCGGTCTCTCCGGCATGCTTCTCCAGTGTGATCATCCGCAGTCGGCGGGACACCTCCTCGGTGGCCACCGGGGCATAGCCGAGTGTCCGGTAGAGCCGGAGCGTGGCATCGCTGCGGTGCCCGGCGGACAGCCGGTACCGGGTGGCGGCGCCGTCCTCGGCGAGCCGTGCCTCGATCGCCCGCATCAGCCGCTTGCCCAGCCCGTGCCGCTGCATCCGTGGGTGCACGACGAGCGTGCCGATGCGCCCCGTGCCGTCCTCGTCCACCGTGCCACGCACCGAGCCCACGATCTCGTCCCCGAGCCGGGCCACAAGTACGCAGGAGGCCGCCAGTTCGGTGCGCAGCGCGTCCAGGGTCTGGGTGAGCGGTTCGATCCGGTAATCGCCGTACAGTTCGGCCTCGGACTGGTAGCACAGATACTGAAGCTTCAGTATCTGTTCGGCGTCCTGCCCGGTTGCCCTGCCGATGGTGACACTCATCCCCATGCCGCACGCCTCCTCAGCGAGGTGATAACCGGCTGCGCAGATGAGGGTCGCGCGGGCCGGCCTGTGATGCCCTGACGGCGCGGGTACGCCCCGTGCCGTCAGCATTGTCCGCGGGAAAGCGGACTCCGGGGAACGGATCGGGCGCACAACCGCTGTGATATTCCCGACTCCGAAGGTGGTTTAGCACCAGGACGCCATGATTCGCAGGAGGGGAGGCGGAGACACGGTCCCGGGAAGCCGGAGCGCGCGGCGCCGGCGGTCCCGGCAGGAGGCCGGCGGACCGGAGCCGCCCATCCACTGTGTGAACCTGCTGTGCGCGGAGGGCGGACACGCGAGTATCGTCCCGATCTGCGTGACAGTGAACGGCAACCATCACGACCGGAGGGCACGTTGTCCCGATTCCTGCTGCTCAAGGCGCTTCTCGGCCCGTTGCTGAAGGTGCTTTTCCGGCCGCGTGTCGAGGGCGCGGAGCAGATTCCCGGCAGCGGCCCGGTCATCCTGGCGGGCAACCATCTGACCTTCATCGACTCGATGATCCTGCCCCTGGTCACCGGGCGCCGGGTGTTCTTCATCGGAAAGAACGAGTACGTGACCGGGCGCAGCCTGAAGGGGCGGCTGATGGCCTGGTTCTTCACCGGAGTGGGAATGGTGCCGGTGGACCGCGACGGGGCCCGCGGGGGCGTGGCCGCGCTGATGACCGGCCGGCGGATTCTGGAGGAGGGGAAGGTCTTCGGTATCTACCCCGAAGGGACCAGGTCCCCCGACGGCCGGCTGTACCGGGGACGCACCGGCATCGCCCGGCTGACGCTGATGACGGGTGCCCCGGTGGTGCCGTTCGCGATGATCGGCACGGACCGGGTGCAGCCGGGCGGCCGGGGGCTGCCACGGATCGGCCCGGGGCGCCGCGTCACGGTGCGTTTCGGCCGGCCGCTGGACTTCTCCCGGTACGACGGCATGGACCGGGACCGCTACGTGCTGCGCGCCGTCACCGACGAGGTGATGACCGAGGTGATGCGGCTGTCCGGCCAGGAGTACGTCGACATGTACGCCACCAAGGCAAAGGCCGCCTGAGCGGGGCTACGATGTCGCACTGCAGGGGCAGGCAACGGCCGCCGGTCCCGGTCTTCCTCCGTATCCGGCACGACGGCTCCCCCGGAAGCTGCCGGGGCCGGCCGCGGGATATCGGAGGTTGGACATGCTCGACAGCACAGCGGAGGCCGCACGGCGGCCGGTCAGGTGGGGAATCCTGTCCACCGGCTCGATCGCCGCCCGGTTCACCGGGGATCTGCTGGGGATGCCGGAGGCGGAAGTCGCCGCTGTCGGCTCCCGCGCTCCCGGGCCGGCCCGGGAGTTCGCCGACCGGTTCGGCATACCCCGGGCCCACGGGAACTGGGCGGACCTGGCAGCCGATCCGGAGGTGGATGTCGTCTATGTCGCCACCCCGCACAACGCCCACCATCCGGCGGCCCGCCTGTGCCTGGAGGCCGGGAAGGCGGTGCTGTGCGAGAAGGTCTTCACCCTGAATGCGACCGAGGCCCAGGATCTTGTGGAACTGGCCCGGCAACGGGGGGTGTTCCTGATGGAGGGCATGTGGACGTACTGCAATCCGGTGATACGCCGGATGACCGAGCTGGTGCGGGACGGTGCCATCGGTGAGGTCCGCGCGGTGCACGCGGACTTCGGGCTGGCGGGGCGGTTCGAGGACGGACACCGGCTGCTCGACCCGGCCCTGGGCGGCGGAGCGCTCCTGGATCTGGGCGTCTACCCGGTGTCGTTCGCCCATCTCGTGCTCGGGGAACCCGCAGAAGTGGCGGCCTGGGCCCGGCTGCGCGGCGGCGTCGACGAGAACACCGGAATGCTTCTCGGCTACTCCTCGGGGGCGGTGGCGGCGCTGACGTGCTCGCTGGTGGCCGATACCCCGCTGCGGGCGGCGGTGACCGGAACCGCGGGCCGCATCGAGTTCCCGCGCGGGTTCTTCTTCCCCGAGCAGTGCGTTCTGCACCGGCCGGGGAAGGAGC
This sequence comes from Streptomyces sodiiphilus, assembly GCF_039529215.1. Classification (NCBI taxonomy): domain Bacteria; kingdom Bacillati; phylum Actinomycetota; class Actinomycetes; order Kitasatosporales; family Streptomycetaceae; genus Streptomyces; species Streptomyces sodiiphilus. The sequence goes on from NZ_BAAAMJ010000001.1 coordinate 141,194, forward strand.
CGGAGGAGATCAACGGGCCGGGTACGGGCGTCACCTTCGCCCACCAGGCGGCGGAGGTGATGCGGTGTCTGCGGGCCGGGGAGACCGAGTCACCCCTGGTGCCGCTGGACGGCACCGTGGCGGTCATGCGGACGCTGGACCGGGTGCGCGAGCGCATCGGGGTCCGCTTCCCCGGGGAGTGAGCGTGTCTTCGGCCGGGACCGTCCTCCCGGCCGAAGACACCCGGCTCAGGACCCGGCCGGACGTGCCGGGCCGGTGTCGCGCGCCTGGGCCCAGTCCTGCTGACGGGCCAGGGCCTCCTTGGCCTCGGCGAGCTGGACCGCGACCGCCGACGGCGCCGTTCCACCGCGGCCGTCACGGGCGGCCAGGGCCCCGGGCACGTTCAGGACACCGCGCACGTCCGGGGTGAGGTGCGGGGAGATCTTGGCGAACTGCTCGTCGGTGAGGTCCTCCAGTTCAATCCCCTCCGCCTCGCAGACCTTGACGCACTCCCCCGCGACCTCGTGGGCCACCCGGAACGGCACCCCCCGCTTGACGAGCCACTCGGCGACGTCGGTGGCGAGCGAGAACCCCGCGGGGGCCAGCTCGGCCATCCGCTCGCGGTTGACGGTGAGAGTGGCCATCATGCCGGTGAAGGCCGGCAGGAGGATCTCCAGCTGATCACAGGAATCGAAGACCGGCTCCTTGTCCTCCTGGAGGTCCCGGTTGTAGGCCAGCGGCAGCGCCTTCAGCGTGGCCAGCAGACCGGTGAGGTTGCCGATGAGGCGCCCGGACTTGCCGCGCGCGAGCTCGGCGATGTCCGGATTCTTCTTCTGCGGCATGATCGAACTGCCGGTGGAGAAGGCGTCGTGCAGGGTGACGAAGGAGAACTCCTTCGTGTTCCAGATGATGACCTCCTCCGCGATCCGGGAGAGATCCACACCGATCATCGCGGTGATGAAGGCGAACTCGGCGACGAAGTCCCGGGAGGCCGTGCCGTCGATGGAGTTGGCGGCCGAACCGCCCTCGAAGCCCAGGTCGGCGGCGACCGCCTCCGGGTCCAGGCCGAGGGAGGAGCCGGCCAGGGCTCCCGAGCCGTAGGGAGAGACCGCCGCCCGCTCGTCCCACTGCCGCAGCCGCTGGGCGTCGCGGGACAGGGCCTGGACATGAGCGAGGACATGGTGGGCGAACAGCACGGGCTGGGCGTGCTGCAGGTGGGTGCGGCCGGGCATGGCCACACCGGGGTTGCCCTCCGCCAGCCCGATCAGCGCCGCCTGCAGGTCGGCGATCAGACCGCCGATGATCCGTGCGTGGTCCCGCAGGTACATGCGGAACAGCGTGGCCACCTGATCGTTGCGTGAGCGGCCCGCGCGCAGCTTGCCGCCGAGGTCGGGGCCGAGCCGCTCGATCAGACCGCGCTCCAGGGCGGTGTGCACGTCCTCATCGGCGACGGTGCCGGTGAAGGAGCCGTCCGCGACGTCCGCCTCCAGGCGGTCCAGCCCTTCGGTCATCCGGCTCAGCTCGTCCGCGGTGAGCAGTCCGGCGGTGTGCAGGACCCGGGCGTGCGCCCGGGAGCCGGCGATGTCGTAGGGGGCCAGCCGCCAGTCGAAGTGGACCGAGGCGCTGAGCTTCTCCAGCGCCTGCGCCGGGCCGTCGGCGAACCGGCCGCCCCACAGCCGGACGTCCGGACCGCCGTCTGCTCCCGCCGGAACTGCGCCGGTGCCGTTCCGCTCGGTCACTGGGCCAGGTCCCGCTTGGCCGCGATCTTGGAGGACATGCCGAAGATCTCGATGAAGCCCTTCGAGAGGGACTGGTCGAAGGTGTCGCCCGTGTCGTAGGTGGCCAGGTTGAAGTCGTAGAGCGACTTCTCCGACCGCCGGCCGGTGACCACGGCCCGGCCGCCGTGCAGGGTCATCCGGATGTCGCCGCTGACGTGCTCGTTGGCCTGCTCGATGAAGCCGTCCAGGGCCCGCTTGAGCGGGGAGAACCACAGACCGTCGTAGACCAGCTCCGTCCACCGCTGCTCGACCTGCCGCTTGTAGCGGGCCAGTTCGCGCTCGACGGTGACGTTCTCCAGCTCCTGGTGGGCGGTGATCAGCGCGATACCGCCGGGCGACTCGTAGACCTCCCGGGACTTGATGCCGACGAGCCGGTCCTCGACCATGTCGATCCGGCCGATGCCCTGGGCGCCGGCCCGCTCGTTGAGCTCCTGGACGGCTTGGAGCACAGTGACGGCCCTGCCGTCCAGAGCGACCGGCACGCCCCGCTCGAAGGTGACGACCACCTCGTCGGGCTCCCGGGCGACGGCCGGGTTCTGGGTGTACTCGTAGATGTCCTCGATCGGCGCGTTCCAGATGTCCTCCAGGAAGCCGGTCTCCACCGCCCGGCCGAAGACGTTGGCGTCGATGGAGTACGGCGACTTCTTCGTGGTGGCGATCGGCAGCCCCTTGGCCTCGCAGAAGGCGATGGCCTTGTCCCGGGTCATGGCGTAGTCCCGGACCGGGGCGATGCACGTGAGGTCGGGAGCCAGGGAGGAGATACCGGCCTCGAACCGGACCTGGTCGTTCCCCTTGCCGGTGCAGCCGTGAGCCACGGTGTCCGCGCCGTGCTTGCGGGCGGCGGCCACCAGGTGCTTGACGATGGTGGGCCGGGAGAGCGCGGAGACCAGCGGGTACCGGTCCATGTAGAGCGCGTTGGCCTTGATCGCCGGGAGGCAGTACTCCTCGGCGAACTCGTCCTTCGCGTCGGCGACCTCGGCCTCCACGGCGCCGCAGGCCAGCGCGCGCTTGCGGATGACGTCGAGGTCCTCGCCACCCTGGCCGACATCGACGGCGACGGCGACGACCTCGGCCCCGGTCTCCTCGGCGATCCAGCCGATGGCGACGGAGGTGTCCAGGCCGCCGGAGTAAGCGAGTACGACGCGCTCGGTCACGGGGGTCTCCTTAGGAAGCATGCACGATCTGGAATAAGTATGCAGCACTTCGCATGGTTCGTCAACGCTCCACCCCGCCGAAGGGACGACGGCATACTGACGGTCATGGGGAAGACATATGAACGCATCGACGGCAGGCTGCGGACCTTCATCGAGGAACAGCCGATGTTCTTCACCGCCACCGCGCCGCTGACGGCCGACGGCACCGTGAATCTCTCGCCGAAGGGCCTGACGGGCTCGTTCGCCGTGCTGGACGACCGCACCGTCGCCTATCTGGACTTCGCCGGAAGCAACGCCGAGACGATCGCCCACCTGCGGGAGAACGGCCGGATCACGCTGATGTGGTGCGCCTTCTCCGGCCCACCGAACATCGTCCGTGTGCACGGGCGCGGGGAACCCGTCTTCCGCGACGACCCGCGCTGGGCCGGGCTGCTGGCGCACTTCCCGGACATCGACACCTCCCGGCACGGCCTTCGGGCGGTGATCGTCGTCACGGCCGAGCTGATCCGGGACACCTGCGGGTACGCGGTCCCGTTCATGGCCTACGAGGGCGACCGTCCGCTGCACGGGTCCCGCTTCGAGCGGGAGGACGACGAGACGCTCGACCGGTACTTCCGGGGCAAGGAACACGTGGCGACCAGCCTGGACGGACTGCCGGGGCTCCCTCTCCCGCTGCCGCCCACCCCCGCCGGATGACCGGGGAGGGGCGGCCCCGCATCACTGGTCACGCTGGGCCAGCCGCAGCAGGTGGTCGGCGAGCGACTGCCCACCCACCGGATCGCGGCTGATCAGAAGCAGGGTGTCGTCACCGGCGATGGTCCCGAGGATGTCGTGCACCTCCGCCTGGTCGATCGCCGACGCGAGGAACTGCGCGGCGCCGGGCGGGGTCCGCAGCACCACCAGATTCGCGGAGGCCTCCGCGGAGATGAGCAGTTCCCCGGCCAGCCGGGCCATCCGCTCCTCCTTGACGGACTCCCCCAGCGGAGCGCGCGGTGTGCGGAACCCCCCCTCACTGGGCACGGCGTAGATCAGCTCGCCGCCGGCGTTGCGGATCTTGACCGCGCCCAGCTCGTCGAGGTCCCGGCTGAGCGTCGCCTGGGTGACGCTCAGGCCGTCGTCGGCCAGGAGCTTGGCGAGCTGGCTCTGCGAGCGCACCGGCTGCCGGTTCAGGATGTCCACGATCCTGCGGTGCCGTGCGGTGCGGGTCTGCGGGACTGCCGGGCCGTGCTGCTCCTGGGTCATGCTCCCTCTTCCGGTCATCGGTCCGCGGCGGACGGATCCGCCGCGTCCAGGGCGGCGGGCAGGGCGCTCAGCAGCGCGTCCACCTCGGCGTCACCGACGATCAGCGGCGGGGCGAGCCGCACCACGTGCGGGGCGACCGCGTTCACCAGGAAGCCCGCGTCCTGGGCCGCCTGCTGCACCTGCTGCGCCCGCGGCTCGGTGAGCACGATACCCAGCAGCAGTCCCGATCCGCGGACCAGGTCGACCAGAGGGTGGCCCAGCCGCCAGATGCCCTCCCGCAGGCGTTCGCCGCTGTCCTTCACCCGCTGCAGCAGGTCCTCCGCGGCGATGGTGTCCAGGACCGCGAGCGCTGCGGCGCAGGCGACCGGGTTCCCGCCGAACGTGGAGCCGTGCCGGCCGGGTGTCAGCAGCCGTGCGGCCTCACCGAAGGCGAGGGTGGCCCCGATGGGCAGGCCCGCGCCCAGCCCCTTGGCCAGAGTGATCACGTCGGCCTCGACGCCCTGGGCCTGACCGGCGAACCAGTGGCCGGTCCGCCCCACACCCGTCTGCACCTCGTCCAGCACCAGCAGCGTACCGGTGGCCCGGGTGATCTCCCGGGCCGCGGCGAGGTAGCCCTCCGGCGGGACGACGACTCCGTTCTCGCCCTGGACGGGCTCCAGTATCACCAGAGCCGTGTTCTCCGTGACCACCGCCCGCAACGCCTCGGCGTCCCCGTAGGGAACGTGGCTGACGTCACCGGGCAGCGGCTGGAAGCCCTCCTGCTTGGCCGGCTGGCCGGTCAGCGCCAGGGCGCCCATGGTCCGCCCGTGGAAGCCACCGCGGGTGGCGACCATGTGGGACCGTCCGGTGAGCCGTCCGATCTTGAAGGCGGCTTCCACCGCCTCGGCACCGGAGTTGGAGAAGTAGACGCGTCCCGGCCGTCCGGCGAGCTCCAGCAGCCGCTCGGCCAGGCTCACCGGCGGTTCGGCGGCGAAGAGGTTCGAGACATGGCCGAGCGTGGCGATCTGCTCGGACACCGCCCGTACGACCGCCGGGTGGCCGGTGCCCAGCGAGGTCACCGCGATGCCGCCGGTGAAGTCCAGGTACTCCTTGCCGTCGGCATCCCACAGCCGGGCACCCTCCCCGCGGACCAGCGGGATGCGCGGGGTGCCGTAGTTGTCAGCCAGCGCTTCCCGCCAGCGCCGCATCAGCTCCTGGTTGTTCATCCCGTCTTCCCCTCCCCGGCCCCACGGGCCCTGTCGTTCCGTGCCGTTCCGTCGGGAACGACCATGGTGCCGATGCCCTCGTCCGTGAAGATCTCCAGCAGGATCGAGTGCTGGACACGGCCGTCGATCACCCGCGCGGTGCGGACACCGTGGCGCACCGCGTGCAGGCAGCCCTCCATCTTGGGCACCATGCCGCTGGCCAGGTCCGGCAGGAGCTTCTCCAGTTCGCTCTCGGTGAGGCAGCTGATGACCTCGTCGCTGTGGGGCCAGTCGGCGTACAGGCCCTCCACATCGGTCAGCACCATCAGCGTCTCGGCCCCCAGCGCCGCGGCGAGCGCCGCCGCCGCCGTGTCGGCGTTGATGTTGTACACACCGTTGTCGTCGCCGTCGTCGGAGCTGCGGGCGATCGAGGAGATGACCGGGATGCGGCCGTCTTCCAGGAGTGCCCGCACCGCGCCGGTGTCGATGCCGGTCACCTCCCCGACCCGGCCGAGGTCGACGCGTTCGCCGTCGAGGTCGGCATACCTCTTGGTCGCGGTCATCAGGTGTGCGTCCTCGCCGGTCATGCCGACGGCGAACGGCCCGTGCCGGTTGAGCAGGCCGACCAGTTCGCGCTGGACCTGACCGGCCAGGACCATGCGCACCACGTCCATGGCCTCCGGCGAGGTCACCCGCAGCCCCGCCTTGAACTCCGAGGCGAGCCCGAAACGGTCCAGCTGTGCGCTGATCTGCGGCCCGCCGCCGTGGACCACGACGGGGCGCAGCCCCGCGTGCCGCAGGAAGACGACGTCCTGGGCGAAAGCGGCCTTGAGTTCGTCGTCGACCATGGCGTTGCCGCCGAACTTGATCACGACGGTCTTTCCGTGATGGCGAGTGAGCCAGGGCAGCGCCTCGATGAGGATGCGGGCCTTGGGCAGGGCGGTGTGCCGGCGGGCGGTCACGGGGGCGGGGTCTGTGGTGGTCATGAGGAGTACGCGCTGTTCTCGTGGACGTAGTCGGCGGTCAGGTCGTTGGTCCAGATGACCGCGGACTCCTCGCCTGCGGACAGGTCCGCGGTGATGCGGACCTCGCGGTAGCGCATGTCGACCAGGGAGCGGTCCTCCCCCACGGAGCCGTTCCGGCAGACCCACACGCCGTTGATGGCGACGTTCAGCCGGTCGGGGTCGAAGACGGCGGAGGTGGTGCCGATGGCCGACAGCACCCGGCCCCAGTTGGGATCCTCGCCGTGCAGGGCGCACTTGAGGAGATTGTTGCGGGCGATGGAGCGGCCGACCTCGACGGCGTCCGCCTCGCTCGCGGCCCCGGTGACCTCGATGCGGATGTCCTTGGAGGCGCCCTCCGCGTCACCGATCAGCTGCCGGCACAGGTCCTGGCAGACCTCCTGGACCGCGGCGGCGAAGGCACCGGTATCCGGAACGGTTCCGCTCGCCCCGGAGGCGAGCAGCAGCACCGTGTCGTTGGTGGACATGCACCCGTCGGAGTCGACGCGGTCGAAGGTGACCGCGGTGGCCCGGCGCAGCACGGTGTCGAGCGTGGCGGCGTCCACGTCGGCGTCGGTGGTGAGCACCGCGAGCATGGTCGCCAGGCCGGGGGCGAGCATTCCGGCGCCCTTGGCCATCCCGCCGACCGTGAAGCCCTCACCCCGGACGACGGCCGTCTTGTGGACGCTGTCCGTGGTGGTGATCGCGATGGCCGCCTTCTCACCGCTGTGGGCCGACAGCTCGGCGCACGCCTTCTCGATGCCGGGCAGCAGACGGTCCATCGGCAGCCGGATACCGATGAGGCCGGTGGAGGCGACGGCGATGTCGCCGGCGCTGTGCCCGAGCATCTCGGCGGCCTTCTCCGCCGTGGCGTGGGTGTCCTGGAAGCCGAGAGGGCCGGTGCACGCGTTGGCCCCGCCCGAGTTGAGAACGACGGCCGAGACCTGCCCGTCCTTGATCACCTGCTGGGACCAGAGCACCGGGGCCGCCTTGACCCGGTTGGAGGTGAAGACGCCGGCAGCCGCCAGGCGCGGCCCCTGATTGACCACCAGAGCCAGGTCCGGCTTGCCCCCCTCCTTGATTCCGGCGGCGATGCCCGCCGCCGTGAACCCCTGTGCTGCCGTGACGCTCACTGGGTGTCTCCGTTCGCTTCTGCGCCGGCCCGGTGCGGGCCGCTCGGCTCGTGCGGATCGTGCGGATCGTGCGGATGGGCGAGAGCTGCCTCGCTCACGGTGCGAGCCCGGTGGCGGGAAGGCCCAGGTCCTCGGGGAAGCCGAGCGCGATGTTCATCGACTGGACCGCGCCGCCCGCGGTGCCCTTGGTGAGGTTGTCGACGGCGGTGACCGCCACGATGCGCCCGGCCTCCTCGTCGAGGGTCACCTGCACCAGCGCCGAGTTGGAACCGAGAACGGACGCGGTGGCGGGCCACTGCCCCTCGGGGAGGAGCCGCAGGAAGGGCTCGCCGGCGACGGCCTTGGCGTACGCCTCCCGCACCGCGCCCGCGGTGGTCCCGGGACGGGCCGCGGCGGTGCAGGTCGCGAGAATCCCGCGGGGCATCGGGGCGAGGGTGGGAGTGAAGGACACCGTGACCGGTTCGCCAGCGACGGCTGAAAGGTTCTGCACCATCTCGGGGGTGTGCCGGTGCGCGCCCCCCACCCCGTAGGGACTCATGGAGCCCATCACCTCGCTGCCGAGGAGATGGGGCTTGAGCGCCTTGCCCGCCCCGGAGGTGCCGGACGCCGCGACGATCACGGCCTCGGGCTCGGCGAGCCCGGCGGCGTAGGCGGGGAACAGCCCCAGCGTGACGGCGGTCGGGTAGCAGCCGGGCACCGCGATGCGGCCGGCACCGGCCAGCGCCTCCCGGGCGCCGGGAAGCTCCGGCAGGCCGTACGGCCAGGTGCCGGCGTGCGGGGAGCCGTACCAGCGCTCCCAGGCCGCGGAGTCGGACAGGCGGAAGTCGGCCCCGCAGTCGATCACCAGGACCTCGTCCCCCAGCCCGGCCGCCACCTCGGCCGACCGGCCGTGGGGCAGGGCGAGGAAGACCACGTCGTGACCGGCCAGCACCTCGGGCTCGGTGGGCTCCAGGACGCGTCCGGCCAGCGGCCCCAGGTGCGGCTGCAGACCGCCCAGCTCCCGCCCGGCGTTCGACCCGCCGGTCAGAGCCCCGATCTCGATCCGCGGGTGCTGGAGCAGCAGCCGCAGCAGCTCCCCTCCCGCGTACCCGCTCGCTCCCGCCACGGCCGCACTCACGGACATCGCCTCTCTCTCAGCCATGGCATGACTATACGAGTCCATGCACTTTTATGCAATGGGGTCGTTCGGGACTCTCGTGGGCCCTCGGCACCGGCCTACCGGCCTGCCGAGGTCAGCCGATCCGCTCATGTGGCCGGGCACGCGGCAAACGGCCTCGGGCGCTGTCCGGCCGCTGTCCGGCTCCGTCCCGTATCAGCACCCGTGCGAAAGCCGGCTCCGGCCGGAGACCGGCTCGTTGATCATCATCGGCACGGGGGTGGCGCCGGGTGGGGGCCGGGAGCCATATTGAGCAGCGCCATGCGGGTACTACTGGTCGAGGACGACGACGAATTCGCCGATGCGCTGAGCACCGCGCTGTGGCGGCACGGATACGAGGTGCTGCGCGCCGACAGCGGGGCGCGGGCGCTGGAGGCGCCCGCCGTGGATCTGGTGCTGCTCGATCTGGGGCTGCCGGACCTGGACGGGATCGAGGTCCTGCGCCGGCTGCGCGAGCGCAGCCAGGTGGGGGTGATCGCGGTGACCGCTCGCGGCGAGGAGCGGCACCGGGTGCTGGGGCTGCGCACCGGCGCGGACGACTACCTGGTGAAGCCGTTCGGGATGGCGGAGCTGGCCGCCCGGATGGACGCCGTGCTGCGCCGGGTCCGGCCCGGCACGCCATTGCCCGGGCAGCTGATCCGGGTGGGTGCGGTGGAGATCGACCTGGCCCGGCGGGCGGTGTTCCGGGACACGGTCGAGGTGAGTCTGACGCGCAAGGAGTTCGACCTGCTGGCGGCGCTGGTCCGGGCCGAGGGGGCGGTTCTGAGCCGGGAGCGGATTCTCGCCGAAGTGTGGCAGACCACCTGGCGGGGAGTGGACCGGTCACTGGAGGTGCACGTGGCCAGCCTCCGGGCCAAGCTGGGGCCTCCGCGGCCGATCCTGACGGTGCACGGGGTGGGCTACCGGCTGGCCTCGCCGCCGGCCCGGTGAGCCGGGCATGCGACGCCGGCTGCTGGCCGTCTACCTGGTGATGCTCGCGCTGGTGCTGGTGGCGGTGGCGGTGCCCTATGCCGCCGCGACCGCGGCCCGGGACACCCAGGAGGCGTTCATCGACCAGCTGAACGACACCGCACGCTTCGCCTCGCTGGCCGAACCCGCCCTGCGCACCGGGGAGACGGTGACCCTGCAGGCCGAACTGGCCCGCTATGACGAACTGTTCGGTGTGGGCGCGGCGGTGGTGGACATCAACGGGGAACCGCTGGTGGTCTCCCGGGACGGCCTTCCGCTGGACGACACGGCAGTGCGGCGACGGATGGAGGCCGGGCTGTCCGGCGAGAGATCCGGTGTGGAACAGGCTCTCCGGCCGTGGCGGGACGAGCCGATGGTGCTGGCCGAGCCGGTGGGCCGGGGCGGGGAGGTGACCGGCGCCGTACTCACGGTGGCCCCCACCGACCAGCTGCGCGGTCAGATCCTGCGCCGCTGGGGAGCGCTCGCCGCGCTGGCCGGGACGGCGCTGACCCTGGCGGTGCTGGCCGGTCTCGCCCTTGCCCGATGGACACTGCGGCCGGTGCGGGATCTGGACGCGGTCGCCCACCGGATCACCGCGGGGGCGCTGGAAGCCCGGGTGCCCGAGGACGCCGGGCCTGCCGAACTCCGCCGCCTGGCAACGTCTTTCAACCTCATGGCCGACACGGTCACCGGCGCCCTGACCCGGCAGCGCGCCTTCGTCTCCCAGGCCAGCCATCAGCTCCGTACGCCGCTTGGGGTGCTCCGGCTCCGGGTGGAGAACCTGGCCGGGCATCTGCGCCCCTCGGGCGACCGGGAGCATCGCAGGACCCTGGCCGAGACACTCCGCCTGGCGGGCATTCTCGACAGCATGCTCGCCCTGGCCCGGGCGGAAGGCGCTCCCCCGGTCGCCGGCACGGCCGACGCGGGGATGCTGATGCGGGACCGGGCGGCGGCCTGGGGGCCGGTGGCCGGCAACCGTGAGATGCGGCTGGAGGTCTCGGCGGTGGGATCCGCCCCGGTGCGTGCCACCGTGGAAACACTGGAGCAGTGCCTGGACGCGCTGATCGACAACGCGCTGAAGTTCGGTCCCCGGGGTGGCCGGGTGCTGTTGCGGCTGTCCCTCCGGGAGGGCTGGACCGAGCTGCATGTCATCGACGAGGGGCCGGGGCTGGAGGAGGCGGAACGGGTCCGGGCGACGGAACCCTTCTGGCGCGGGCAGAGTCACCAGAACGTTCCCGGGTCCGGTCTCGGCCTGTCGGTCGTCGCGCAGCTGGTGGCGGCCTGCGACGGCGAGCTGGCGCTGCTGCCGGCCCGGCCGGGAGGGGTCGACGCGCGGCTGCGGCTTCGCCCCGCCGAGCAGCAGTCAGCTTGACCCGGCGGCGGAGAGGGTACCGGTCCGCCGCCGCGGTCAGCCGGACCGCCCGCGCGCCTCCCGGTAGTGGTCGGCCGCTCCCGGGTGCAGTTCCACCGGATAGGTCGAGAAAGCTCCGCGCAGGTTCAGCCTTCTTGCCTCCGGGTGCGCGTCGGCCAACTCCTCCCGGGCGGCGAAGAGCACCCCGGTCAGCCAGCGGGCCAGTTCCCGGTCCATGTCGGCGTGCACGATCAGGTAGTTCGGTACCCCGATGGTCCCGGTGGCCGGCAGACCGTAGACCGACTGAGGGATGCTGCGCTCGGCGTACAGCTCCCCGTAGCGGGCCCGCATCGGCCCGGCGTGCTCGGCCAGGTCCACCAGCCGGATGTTGCCGGCGTCCGCCAGCTCCCCCACGGCCTGGGCGGGCAGGCCGCTGGAGAAGAAGAAGGCGGACAGCTCCCCGGCGGCCAGCGCGGCCGCCGAGGCATCGATGTTGAGCCTGCTGCGCTCCAGGTCGCTGCCGGGCTCGATGCCGGACAGCTCCAGCAGCCGGTCCACGATGAGTTCGGTTCCCGAGCCCTCGGCCCCGGTGGAGACCCGCCGGCCGCGCAGGTCCTCCAGGGACCGGATGCCGGAGTCACGGGCCACCACCAGATGGACGTAGTTGTCGTACAGACGGGCCAGGGCACGCACCGGCTGCGGGTCCTCGAAGGGCGGCTCACCCGCCGCCGCCAGAGCGGCGGAATCGGCCAGCGAGAACGCCACCTCCGCCTCCCCGGAGATCACCTGCCGGACATTGTCCAGCGACGCCGCCGTCCGCAGCACCTCCGGTTCCAGGCCCGGCAGGTGCGAGCGGAGCGCGTCGGACAGGCCGTGGCCGTAGGCGTAGTAGACACCGCCGGGGGCGCCGGTGGCGATGCGCAGTTCCCCGGCGTGGGAAGGCGGTGTGCCCTGGCACGCCGGGAGAACGGCGAGAACGGCCGCGAGCAGGCCGAGGCGGAGGCGCTCCAGTGTCATGCGGCCCGACAGTAGTGCGCCTGCGCCCGGGCGGTACCCGCCGGTGCCGGGAAGACCTCAGAGATTCCTCAGGCACACCGCCGGACGGCTGCCGGGCACCCGCCCCGGCACTACCGTCCGGTGCCACCGGCGTGCCGGCCCCACGCTCGGCACACCACCTCCACACGTACCAGAGAAGGAGCGCTTCATGGGACGACAGCGCCGCCGGACCGCCCTCGGGATCACCGCGGGCCTCTGCCTCACCGTACTGGCGACCTCGTGCACCCAGCCTGCCGACGCCGCCCGGGAGGACGAGGGCGACCGGTCCAGCCTCTCCATCGCCACCGGGACCACCGGGGGGATCTACTACCCGCTGGGCGGGGCGATGGCCGAGATCATCAACCGGGACGTGGAAGGGGTGTCGGCCAGCGCGGAGGCCACCGGGGCCTCGGTGGAGAACCTGCGGCTGATGGCCGGCAACGAAAGTGACCTCGCCATCACCCAGGGCGACGTGGCCTATCAGGCGTACCACGGGGAAGGGGAGTTCGCGGACTCGCCGGTCAGAGCCCAGGCCCTGATGGTGCTCTACCCGAACGTGTACCACGCGGTGTCGCTGCGCTCGGTCCACCGCGAGCAGCGGCTGGACTGCTTCGGCGACATCAAGGGGAAGCGGTTCTCCGTGGGTGCCCCGGGAAGCGGAAACGAGCTGGCCACCAACCTGGTGTTCGAGGCACTGGGCATGTCGCCGGACGCCGACATCACCCGGCAGCGGTACGCCTACGCCGAGACAGCGCGGGCCCTGCGCGAGGGCCAGGTGGACGCCGGGTCCTGGGTGGTCGGCGAGGGCCACGGTTCGCTGCGGGAACTGGAGGCGACCGATCCGATCCACCTCATCCCGATGTGCGAGGACGAGCTGGCGAAGGTCACCGGCGAGCACCCCTTCTACACGCCGCACACCGTCCGGGGCGGCACCTACTCCACGGTCGAGGAGGACGTGGACACGCTCGCCCTGTGGAACGTGCTCTCGGTTCCCGAGGACATGTCGGAGGAGCGCGGCTACGAACTGGCGAGTGCGCTGTACGGGAACACCGATTTCCTGGGCCAGGTGTACGAGGGCGGCATCGAGTATCTCGTCCTGGAGACCCTGGAGCACAGCCCCGTGCCGCTGCACCCCGGGGTGATCCGGTACGCCGAGGAACAGGGCGTCACGGTGCCCGACGAGCTCCGGCCCTGACCGGACCGTGCGTTCGCGGACTCCGGCGCGGCCCGGGCTCCGGGCGGTCGCGGCCTGCATCATGGCCGCGGCCGTCACCTCGGCCCTGGCCTGGCCGGCGTGGGACGGGCTGGAGGTCCGCCCCCAGGAGGGACCCGGCTGCCGCCTGCCGCTGGCCGGCGGGGAGACCTTCGTCCTGGCCTTCACACACTCGGTCGACCGTCTGCCGGTCGAGGACCACTACCGGGTGGAGGACGGCCGCATCGTGCAGGAAGCCACCCGGCTGCGGCAGTTCGGGGCCGGCATGGGCCACATCCACGGCGTCGGCGAGGGCCGCGCGGACGGTGACTGGTGGGAGGTCACCGGGATGGGCCGTGAGGTGGGAGACCTGGTGGTCCGGGCCGGCGGCCCGCAGGTCGGTCACCTGCTCCATCATCCCGGCGGCACGGTGGCCCTCTCCGGCCGCTGGGCCGGGCAGCGGGTGACGATCCGGCCGGAGCGGCAGTCCACCATCCAGCGCGCCCTGTCGTCCCTCGGGGGACCGTGCGGGGCGGATTCGCAGACCGTGCCGGAGGAGGCACCGTGACCGAGTACAGCACCAGTGGCCCGCAGCAGGGCGGGAGACCCGGCAGCCCGGCGGACGCCGCGCCGGAGCCCGTCGGAGCCGGGATGCCGGGGGACGAGCCGGGGTCGGCCCCGCTGTGGCGGCAACTGGCCGTCTCCCGCTGGGGCACCGGCCCGGCCGGACGCGGGGCGGGACTGGCCGTGCTCGTCGTCGCCGTGGCGCTGGGGTCCTATCAGATCTGGACGGCCGTGGACCTGGGTCTGCCGTCCTATCTCCAGCGTGTGCTGCACCTGATGTTCGTGCTGGTGCTGGTGTTCGCGGTGCGGCCGGCCGGCAAGGGGGCCTGGGCCCGCGGGCGGGTGATGGTGGCGGTCGATCTGACGCTGGTACTGGCGGCGGTGGCGGTCAGTCTCTATCCGGTGGTGGCCTACGACGGCATCGTCGCCCGCACCGGCAACCCCTCGGATCTCGACCTGGCGATGGGAGCGGTGGCGATCGCACTGCTGCTGGAGGCCTGCCGCCGGGTGATCGGGGTCTTCATGGCCTTGCTGGTCGCCGGCTTCCTGTGCTACGCCTGGATCGGCCCGCTGCTGCCGGGACTGCTGTCCCACCGCGGTTACACCTTCCAGCGGATCATCTACCACAACTACCTTTTCCAGGAAGGCATCTACGGGCTGGCCCTGGGAGTGGCGGCCAGTTTCGTCTTCATGTTCATCCTGTTCGGCGCCGTGCTGGAGAAGACCGGCGGGGGCGCGTTCTTCATCAACATCGCCTACGCGCTCACCGGCAGGTACCGCGGGGGTCCGGCCAAGGGCGCGGTGGTGGCCAGTTCCCTGATGGGCTCGGTCTCCGGCAGCGCCATCGCCAACACCGTCACCACCGGGTCCTTCACGATCCCGATGATGAAGAAGGTCGGGTACAAGCCGCACGAGGCCGGAGGTGTGGAGGCGGCCGCCTCCACCGGAGGCCAGCTGCTGCCGCCGATCATGGGAGCGGGCGCCTTCGTCATGGCGGAGCTGATCGGCGTGCCCTACATGGAGATCGTCAAGGTCGCCGTCATTCCCGCGCTGATGTACTTCGCGGTGATCTTTCTGTTCGTCGACATCCTGGCCCGACGGCACGGCATCACGGGGGTCCCCGCGGATCAGTTGCCGCGGCTGCGGGACGTCCTGCGGGACGGCTTCCACTTCCTGCTGCCCTTCGTGCTGCTGATCGTGCTGCTCACGCAGTACTACGAACCGCTGCTGGCCGGCCTGTACGCCACCGCCGTGCTGGCCGTGGTTGCCATGTTCCGCGCGGCGAGCCGGCTGAACGCCAAGGACGTCGCGGAGGTCTTCGTGCTGGCCGCCCGGAACACCCTGTCGGTCTCGGTGGCGTGCGCGGCGGCGGGCGTGATCGTGGGCATGGTGGGGCTCACCGGCCTCGGCCTGAAGTTCTCCAGCATGATGCTGAGCTGGGGAGGGGGCTACCTGCTGCCCACGCTGCTGCTGATCGCGGTGGCCTCCCTGGTGCTCGGGATGGGCCTGCCGGTGACCGCCGCGTACATCGTGCTGATCGTGCTGGCCGGTCCGGCCCTGCTGGACCTCGGCGTTCCGCTGATCGTCGCCCATATGATCGTCTACTGGTACAGCCAGGACTCCAACGTCACACCACCGGTGGCACTGGCCGGTTTCGCCGCTTCGGGTGTGGCCGGCTCGAATCCCATGCGCACGTCCCTGGCCGCGTGGAAGTTCTCCAAGGGCCTGTATGTGATCCCGCTGCTCATGGCCTACTCACCCTTGCTGCTCAACGGCTCGGCGGGTGAGGTCGTGCTCGCCGTGGTCTCCGGTCTGCTGGGACTGATGGCCTTCGCCGTCACCATCGAGGGCTGGTGGCTGCGCCGGACGGCACTGTGGGAACGGCTGGCCTCGGGCGCCGCCGCGGTGCTTCTGCTCACGCCGTCGGTGGCCGCCGACGCGGTGGGGGCGGTGCTGGTGCTGGCGGCGGTGGTGGCTCAGCTGCGCGGCCCCCGGGGACGGACGGACAGCCTCACCCCAGCCGCAGATGCCACTGTCCCCTCCCCCCGCTGAGGCTGACCACGGACAGCGGGTACACCTCGGTGCGCCAGTAGGAATCCGGCGGTGCCTTCAGGACGTAGAGCATCGCCGCCTTGATGACCGAGGGTTCGGTGACAGCGACCACCCGGCCGTCCGGGCCGACCGGCCGGGTGTCCAGCCAGCCGCCGACCCGGGACACGAAGGACAGCAGCGGCTCACCGCCGTGGGGTGCCGAGCGCGGATCCTGCAGCCAGTTGTCGACGGCGGCCGGCTCCCTGGCCACCACCTGCTGGAGGGTCATCCCCCGCCAGCGGCCCATGTCGCAGTCCCGCAGAGCGAGCTGGGCCAGCGGGGCGAGTCCGAGCACGTCGCCCGTCTGCCGGCTGCAGGCCGTGGGCGAGCAGTACCGCAGCTCGGCGGCGGCCAGCGGCGCCAGCACCGGGACGGCACGCTCCACGGCGTACCAGCCCGCGGTGTCCAGGGGCCTGTCGTCGTCGAAGCGGACGTCGAGGGGTGAACAACTGCGGGCAGCGGCTATCAGCGTGACCAGCATGGCCGAATGGTACGGAGAGCATATTTCCGGGACCAGCGTCCTACGCCTCTTGTTTTCCGGCCCGCCAGGTCACTCGGCTCCGCGAATCATCCACTTCCCGTGCTCGCGCACCGGCCGGAATCCCGCATTGCGGTACAGTCCGTGCGCGTCGGCGGTGGCGAGCATGACGGGGCGCGGCCCGTCCTCCCCCAGCTCTTCGAGTACCGCACGGACCAGGTGTTCTCCCAGCCCGAGACCGCTCGCGGAACGGTCGAGACAGACATCGCAGAGCCAGGCGAAGTGCCCCGGTGGTGACCACCCGCATAGCCGCACTGCTCACCCGACTTCCGGTGATACATGCCGAAATTGAGCGATCCGTCGATCGCCGCCTACTGGGCAGCGCGGCTTCGCCCCGCCGCCCAGTAGGCGTCCGTGGAGCCACCGGTGAATCCGCTGGGTGTCCAGCCGCTCCGGATCCGTGGAGATGACGTATTGCTCGATCATGAGCAGAGCGTGGCAGGCCACGGCGGGCGGCGTCGACCGGATTCGGACGGGAGCCCCGACGCGAAGTGGACTAAAATGTCACTAACCTGCCCATATCTTCGGTTGTTCAGGAGGCACCCCGATGCGAGCCAGAGCCGGTGACCGGGTGGTGACCCACAGCAGGACCGTCGGCGGACACGAGAAGGTCGCGGAGATCGTGGAGGTGATGGGCCCGAACGGAGAGCCGCCCTACCGGGTCCGGTCCCGGGACGGGCACGAGACCGTGGTGGCCCCGGGCCCCGACTCGGTGGTGGAGCACCGGGCCGACCGCGACCGGTGAGCGCCCGCGACATGCTTCTCAGCTGTAGTGGTCCCGCACCACACGGGTGAGGGCGCCGATCGGGTCGTCGGCGACCTGCCGGGCGGAGAAGAAGGCGTGGCCGCGGACCTCTGGGTGATCGCGGCAGAAGGCGAGGTGCCGGGAGAGCTCGGCGGGGTCGTGCCATGCCGCCGGCTGCGCCGGGTCGGCCACCTTGTAGGCCGCCTCCCCGATGTACAGCCGCACCCCCGTGCCCTCGGTGACGTCCGCCCACCAGGGCACCAGGGCGGCATAGTCGGCCGCGGAGAAGCCGATGTGCCAGTAGAGCTGCGGGGTGACGTAATCCAGCCAGCCCTCCTTCACCCAGGTCCGCACGTCCGCGTAGAGGTCGTCGTAGGTCTGCACACCGGCCCGGGTCGGGGAGCCCAGGGGGTCGGTGTCGCGGTTCCGCCAGACCCCGAAAGGACTCACCCCGAACGGGATGTCCGGCTTGATCTCACGCACCCGCCGGTGCATCTCCCGGACCAGCCGGTCGATGTTGTCGCGCCGCCAGTCGCCCCGGTCCGCGAAATCCCCGCCGTGCGCGGCGAACGCCGCGTCGTCATCGAACCTCTGCCCTGCCACCGGGTAGGGGTAGAAGTAGTCGTCCCAGTGCACGCCGTCGATGTCGTAGTGCTCGACGGCATGCAGCATCGCCTCCTGGGTGAAGGCACGCACCTCGGGAATCCCGGGGTTGTAGTAGAGCCGCCCGCCGTGCCGGACCACCCATCCGGGATTCCGCCGGGCCGGGTGGCCGGCGGCCAGCCGCCCGGGGTCGTCGTGCATGGCGACGCGGTAGGGGTTGAACCAGGCGTGGAGCTCCAGCCCGCGGCGGTGCGCCTCCTCGACCGCGAAGCCCAGGGGGTCCCAGCCCGGGTCCCGGCCCTGCTCCCCCGTCAGCCAGGCGGACCACGGCTCGTGGGGCGAGGGCCACAGCGCGTCGGCAGTGGGACGCACCTGGAGGTAGACGGTGTTCAGCCGCCGCTCGACCGCGGTGTCGAGGAGCGAGAACAGTTCGCCCCGCCCCTGGTCCGGAGCCAGCCCGGACCGCGACGGCCAGTCGATATTGGCGACCGAGGCCACCCACATGCCGCGCAGCTCGGTACCGTGCGGACGGCCGGGCGGGGCGACGGACCGCCCGGAGGCCGCCGAGGCATTCAGCGCGAGAGCCCCGGAGAGCACCCCTGCCGTCGCCAGGGCGAAGCCCCGGCGTGTGATCCGTCCCATGTCCTACCCCCGCTCTGAGGTGACCCGGTCCGCCGTCCGCCTCCGCCCGGCGAAGGAGCGGCACCCTCCCGCGGGGCCGATGGCGTCCCGGCAGCTTGCCCGATAGTCGGCGGTATGCCCGCCCGGGTGCAAGTGTCCCCGCCGAGCGGCTCTCCCGGCCACACCCGGATGGCTTCCCCGCGCCCCCTTATGCGAACAGCGTTCGACGGTTGACATGCCACTGTTCACGTCGCCCCGGCGACTCGGCCTCGCTCGGCTTCCTCGGCAGCCGGCCCGGCGGCAGCAACGACGCGTCGGACTCCTTCGCGCTCAACGGCGCGGCCTGCTCCAACGGGTCAACTTGACCCGGCCCTGAAGGACCGGGCTTGGAGGT
>NZ_BAAAMJ010000002.1:0-132874 GCF_039529215.1 Streptomyces sodiiphilus
CCGGGGTTCGGCGGCGGGTTCGGGTTTCGCGGGTGCGGACTTCCTTGATGAAGTGGCGGCCGCCCGCGCGGAGGAGAACCGCCAGGAAGCCATCCGTGTCATGGAACGGCTCTCCTCGAACTACCGTGTGGCCGCCCAACGCATGACGAGCGCGGAAGAACCCAAGTTCCCTGAACCGCCGGGAGAAAGGTTGCCAGGTACGGGCAGGGGCCCCGCTACGCCTGACGACAGCTTCCCCGATTTGTCATCGGCAGTGCCGCCCGGGTTTCGGCAGTTCGAACCGGTCGGCGAGCAGCCTGCGGAGAACGGTACAGGCCAGGGAAAGCCGGCACTGGAAGTTCAGGGGAACGTGGACGAGGGGCGCGTGGGTACGTCCGTGGATTCCGTGGGGCAGGGCATGTACTCGCCCGCCTCGCCCGTTGGAGGAGGTCCCGCCA
Organism: Streptomyces sodiiphilus; assembly: GCF_039529215.1. Lineage (NCBI taxonomy): Bacteria > Bacillati > Actinomycetota > Actinomycetes > Kitasatosporales > Streptomycetaceae > Streptomyces > Streptomyces sodiiphilus. The sequence continues at coordinate 438 of NZ_BAAAMJ010000002.1, forward strand.
TTCCAGGAACCGGAGTGGGGGGACAGGGGGGCGGAGGGCATACTGCCCCCGGCGCGTTGCCGATAACGCAGGCACATGCAGCGCCGAGTCCCAAAGGAACGCCCCCGGGACTCCCGGCGACGGGAAGACACAGGGGAGGGGCCCTCCAGCCAGGAGGGCCGACGGGTGCAGCGCGTCCACCGAGTGGGCCGGCGAACCAGCCTGGTGCCCGCAGCCCGTTGGTAGGGCGCCCTTCACCGGGTGCAGGGGAGGGCAGTGCCGGACGACCTGCCAACCGCCCCGGAGAACCACAGGCTTCACCGGTGGGGCGCCAAGCCGGATCCGGCTCTTCTGGAGGCCAAGGCAAGAGGAGTGCAAACCCCAGTGGCAGGGACGGAGTGGTGGGAGGAATCCCTCGGTCTGCCGAGGCCTCACAGGTTGCTCGTGGCATCCCGAAAGGCGTAGTCATCGGCCCCAGTTCCCCTGGGCGCAGTGATAGGAACGGCCCGGACCGACGCCCACAGCCGCATGTCGGCCCGGTAGTCGGCCCTTCTCCGACCGGTCAGACGAAAAACAGTTCCCGGCGGGAGGCCGGGAAGGGGACGGCGCCCATTTCGGGAGGCCGGAAAGTCCAGGACGGCCGCACGGCACGGGAACTACCCAAGGACAGTAGAGCCGCCGGAGCCCGCGAGCCCGATCCACGAACGAGGCTATGACTAAGAGCAGACGAGGAAAAGACAGTTCTGTTGGCGAGCCTCCAGGAACGGCTCATTCATCATATGCAGTCTGGATTGCGACTCCCCCTGTGTTCAGCTGTTTCTCACGACTACAGAAAGGTCAGCGGTGAGGAGAGGAATACGGGCTTTCGGTGCGCTGGCGTCCTTGCTCCTGGTAGCGGTCTCCGTGCCGAACCGTGCTGCGGCCGACGAGCTGAACCAGGCGTGGTACCTGGAAGAATTCCGGGCCGCCGAGATGTGGCAGCGATCGCAAGGCCAGGGCATCACTGTCGCGATCATCGACACCGGTGTCGACTCCACTGTGCCAGAACTGCGCGGCCAAGTCCTTGAGGGGATGGACTTTCTCGCAGGAGAGGGAACCGGTCTGCTCGACAATGACGGCCATGGGACAGCCATGGCTGCCCTGGTGGCAGGGACGGGGGCCAGTGGAGGAGTCCAAGGACTTGCCCCCGAGGCAAAGATTCTTCCGCTCCGGGTAGCCAACCAGCCGGATGGCTTCGAACTCGGGAGCATCGAGGAAAGCATCATCGAGGCTATTGAATTCGCGGCGAACTCGGACGCACGGATCCTGAGCATCGCCGTGGAGAATCAACTAAGGGTTACGAGGCATCAGGAGAGGGTCGATGCAGCGATTTCCAAGGCGGCACGCCGGGGCAAGTTGATTTTTGTGGCCGCCGGCAATGGTGGCGGCGATGACATAAAAAACTCCGCGCTCGCCCTTCAGGAAGGGGTCATTGGAGTGGCGGCGACGGGACGTGACGGCAAGCGCGCCCCGTACTCGGCTCACGGGTCGTATGTGGGGCTGGCGGCTCCTGGCAGAGAGATCTCCTTGAGGTGTGACTTTCCTGCAGGTGATGTGTGTGTCCGGGAAGGTGGTACGAGTAGCGCGTCTGCGTTGGCTTCGGCTTCTGCCGCGTTGATCTGGTCGGCGAACCCCGAGTGGACGAAGAACCAGGTGCTGCGGGTGATGATGGAGACGGCTGACGGGCCATCGAAGACGCCACGCAATCACTATGTGGGGTACGGGACCGTGCGTCCGGACCGGGTGCTTCTGGACGGCGAGGGAGACCCCGGGGACCCTGACGTCAACCCGATGTTCGAGCGGTACGAGGCGGCGCTGGATCCGCCAGCGACGCCGGAGCCTTCGGCAGGAGGGCAGGAGGAGCCGGGGAAGAGCGGTGGGGCTGCCGAGGACGCGCACACGGAGTCCGCGGGTGCGTCGGCGGGGGCGGGGGATGGCACGGAGGAACGGGCTGCGGAAAGCAACGGTGAGGAACGGGGCATCGGAGGACCGGCGGTGCTGTTCGGGCTGGCCGGTGTGGTGATCGTCGCGGGAGGGCTGGCTGCCTGGTGGATGCGGCGACGACATGACACCGGGACAGCCTGAGAGACCGGGAGCCCGCAAGGTGGGGAGCCAGGCTGGCGGGCCCGGCTCGCCCAGGAGCGCGGCTGGAACGTGTGCGTCCTTCTCTCGCCCTGAACCGCCACGTGGCGGGAACCGAGGACGGCAGAGCCGGAACACAGTTCATCGGCCGCCCTGCGCGGTTCCGCTGCGGGCCGCCGTGGGAGAAGGAGGCACGGCCGAAGCCGCACACGATGCCGGGGAGGGCTGATCGGCTCAGTGCCTTGAGTACAGCTCCGCGACCGCTTGGTCATGCATGCGCTCGATGCAGTCCGCGCAGGCGAACAGCTTGGTGTCGATGATTCCGTGCGGTCCGTTGAAGCGGGCCGGGCCGATCCATCGCACGTCCACCCCGGTGCGACGACATCCCAGCCAGCACGCACCGGTTGTCCACCCGAGCGGGCCCCGGTAGTCGGCCCGTGAAGGCCGTGGCGGCATCTTCCGGCCCTCACGAGTCCGTCGCCGCGGTGGAGTCCGGCTCCCCGCTGCCGGCCGCCGCGGGTTCGTCGCTCCCCTGCGCCGGGTCAGCTGTGCCAATGGGGGTGGGCGTGGGGCAGGTGTGCCCGTCGCCCCGCTGGATCAGGTCTCCGCAGCCGTCACAGCGTCTGAGGGCCCGTACGGGCGTGGTCCAGTGAGAGGGCTTCGGGGGTGGTGAGGTCACGATGCGCTCCGGTGACGTGGACGGTGGTGCGAACGATGCGCCTCTCCTCCGGTCTGAGACCGCCGAGGAGGTGAGGGGTGAGGGGTGAGGGCGGGCCCTGGCCGGGCCGGTGATGCCTGGGAGCCGGGACGGCGGAGGGTCACTCTTCGGCCGCCGGCATCGAGAGCACGGCCCGGACGGTCTTGCCGCTGGGCGGGTGCGGGATGGTCTCCCAGTGGTCGGCGAGGGCGGCGACGAGCCACAGCCCTCGCCCGCCGGCGGGAAGCGCGCCGGTCCCGGCGCCCGCCGGAGCGGTCTGGGGGCACCGGTCCCCGCGGGAGTCGGTGACATCGACGCGAAGGCGGCGGTCTGACGGGTCGAAGGCGAGCGTGAGCCGGAAACCGCGGCCGGGCAGGCTGCCGTGAAGCACGGCGTTCGCGGCGAGCTCCGCGACGACGAGTTCGGCGCGCTCGGCCAGCCCTTCCGGGGCGCCCCATGACCGCAGCTCCTTCAGGGTGAGCAGCCGGGCGAGCCTGGCCCCTCGCCGCGTGGCCGACAGCAGCTGCGTGAAGGAGCGGGCGGGCGCGTTGACGTGCGGAAATGCGTGGTTCATGCCGCCAGCGTGGCGTGCCGCGACGGCCGTTGGCCAGCCAGAAGCCCGTACGCGGAGTCAGTGTACGGACACTCAGAGTGGACAGTACGGCGATCGCGCGGTCACTCTGGACCGGTTGGGCGCGGGGGCACGAGAGCTCATCGCGGCACGCGTACGGAGAGAAGGCGACAGATGGAAATCATCGGACACAGTGGAGCCGGGAGCATCGGCGGGCGGTCAATTCCGGCCGGGGAGTGGGAGCGTGAACCGCACCCCTCGGACAGCCTGCGCACGTTCGGAGCGGTTGTCCAGGCCCTGCGGGAACACGCGGGCCTCACCCGTGCCGAACTCGGCGTCCGTGTCCGGTACTCCAAGCACACCGTGGAGTCCATCGAGTTGGGCCGCCGGATGCCGGACGAGGCGTTCGTGGAACGCGCGGAGGAAGCCCTCGGCAACACCGGCGCCCTGCGGCGGGCCGCCCGGCACCTCACCCGGGGCGAGCCGGGCCTGGCGGCATGGTTCCGCCGCTGGGCCCGGCTGGAACGGGAGGCAGTGAGTCTGTGCACCTACGAGTGCAGGCTGGTGCCGGGGCTGTTGCAGTCGAAGGCTTACGCACGGGCGGTCTTCGAGGGCACCATCCCACTGAGGACTGACGAGGAGATGGAGACACAGCTGACCGCCCGCATGGAGCGGCAGGTGATGATGCGGGATCGGCCCACCGTGCCGTTCAGCTTCATCGTCGAGGAGCACGTCTTCCGGCGGAAGTTCGGTGACGCGGAGGCGATGCACGAGCTGCTGGACCACGTTCTGGAGCTCACCGCCCCGCGCAACGTGACGCTCCAGGTGGTGCCGCTGGACGGAGAACTGCACGCGTGCCTGGACGGGCCGGTGCAGGTCGTGGAGACACCGGAGAGGCGTCGGCTCGGGTACTCGGAGGGGCAGAAGAACGGGCGGCTGATCTCTGACCCGAAAGAGGTGAGTGCGATCTGTCAGCGCTATGAAACACTGCGCTCGCAGACCCTGAGCCCCAAGGAATCCCGGGGCCTGTTGAAGCGACTGCGAGGAGAGCTATGAGCAGCGGTACGACGGAACTCGCCTGGTTCAAGTCCAGCTACAGCGGCAGCGAGGGCGACAGCTGCGTGGAGGTCGCGATCGCCGAACAGGCCATCCACGTACGTGACTCCAAGGACGTGACCCGCCCGGCCTTCACGGTCGGCCGCGAGCGCTGGGCATCGTTCGTGACCTTCGCGTCGAAGCGCTGAGTCACCAGGCGCCTCCCACCTCCGGGGTACCGGGGGTGGGAGGCGCACCCCGTGTACGTCCACGTCCGCACCCCCGTGAGGGGGAGAACGGAAGCGGTCGTACTCAGGTGAGGGTATTGCGCAGGTGCGGACCGAGATACCCCACGTAGACCTTGCCCGAGCGAGGGCCGTCTTCGTAGAAGTGGAGGCGTGGCGCGATGGTGTTGCCCCCGCCGATCTTCAAGTGAGCCTGCATGAACACCCGGCCGCTCGGGTCAACCGTCTCCGGGACGGCAAGTAGACGCTCGCCGCGCAGTTTCCTGTTGTTGGCGACGGTGTCGGACTCGCGCATGGCCACCTTGGCTGCCGGGAATGGAAAGGCGCTCGACTCGTCGGACTTGCACCAGCTCAGGAAGTCACCACAGGCCCCGCCCTCGGCAGAGGCTCGGGCGAAGTGGTTGAGAGCCAGCAATCCGTCCCAGGCGACGTTGAGCCAGTTGTCCACGGATTGGCTGTCAAGTTCACGAAGTTTCTTGGGGTTTCCTGTGAACGAGATGCTGGGCAACTCATTCAGACGCTCAAGTAGTTCTGCGAAGGACGTCGGATACGCGATGGCCGGGGCATCGCCCGGCGTATAGGCAGCCGCGTACTCTCCAGCACTTTCGAGTCTCTCCCGCAGGAATCGAATGAGACGCTGGGACTCCTGGAACTTGTCGTACAGCTCCTCATTCTCTCCCCGCAGTTCGTCACTTGCTCGCTCGGCCTTTCCGAGCTCCACGTACAGCTCGTTGATCTCGTTGTCCCGTATCGCCTCCGCGCGTTCCGCCTCGTCCAGCAATGCGGTGAGGGCCGCGTTGTCGTTGCGGAGCTGGACGACATCAGTGCTGTCCGGGTTGAGCCTCAGCCGCGTTCGCGGGCGGGGAACGCTGAGCAGTGCGGCAGGCAATGGCTGACGTGAGGCGATCCGTTGCGGAAGCGCTGCGAGTAAGGACGCGGCACGTCGCACACCTCCCTCGATGGTCCGGCGTGACATGACGGGGTGCCGCTGCGCATCAGGCTTCCACGCCGGATCAAGTCCCGGCACATAAGTACGGACACCGCCGCCGAACACGGGGTGGTACTCCAGCGCCATGTTGAACTTGGTCTGTGCCTCCGGGGTGAGAACGTACAGTACCGCAAGGCCGTGCAGATTCCGGAAGAGTGGTTCCACAACCGAACGCGACCAGTCGTCGGGGTTCTTCCCATACGGAATTGTGGCAACGACGACGGGCATCCGACGGCCGGTGTCACACAGTTCCTCGATCAGCTCGTCGACGTCATCGACCTCGACGAATGCCGGCGCAGGGATGACGTCGGCCAATCCGTCACGTGCCTTCAGCGGCTCGAGAAGGGAACGGACGATGTTCGGAGTGTTGGCACGTTTGAGCCTCTCGCCCTCACGAGCTGGCTGATGGTCAATGTCCACCTGCACCCAGGTGCGGCCCTCGTCCGAGGGCAAGCCAGAGCGTATGACGAGCGTCGACTGCCAGGTGCCCGAAGTGTCGGAAGGCGTCTCGCGCATCCGCCACCGGCTGAACGCGCCTTTCTGGCCGGACTCGAAGTCACGGTCAAGGGTGGCGTGAGGAGCGATCTCGGTGCGCCCCTCGTCCAGTCCGGAAGTGTCGTACGCCTTGTCGCGTAGCCAGGCGACGAGTTGTTGTTCTACGACGGCACAGGTGCCGACGTAGTCCAGCTCGGTCGAAACCACCATTCGATAGCCGCGCGGTTCCATGGGAGGTGCAGTCCCCTCTCGGAGGTCAATGACGCAGCGTGCGCTCTGTAATCCAGGAATGAGTCGAGCCGGGCGTCGTCCATGGATCGCATCGAGGAGCTGACTGGTGAGATGCCGCCCGCCAACACCGGAGAGAGGCGGACAGCTGACCGTTCGCGGCAGTTGCGTGCCTCACGTCTCCTCAGCGGTCCCATAGCCGAGGGCAGCGCGGTTGATGTAGCGGTCACCCAGGTCCCGGACGGGTACGGGCTTGGGCTTCTGCATGGCCTTGGCAGTGGACCGCTTCTTCGCCGTGGACTTCGCGGCCGACTTCTTGCTGCCCGAACGAGCGGAGGACGTTGACTTCGTCTTCTTGGATCTCCTTGCAGCCTTGGCGGCCGGCGTGTCACGGGCTGCGAAGCGCTGCCGAAGCCGTGCGAGCTGCTCACGCTCCTGGGTGGTCTGGGCTGCGGGAAGAGCATTGACGAGGGCTCGGGCATGGCTCAGTTGGTAGCGCGCCTCACGCCAACGCTCAGCCTTGATAGCCGTACCCACCAGCCTGATGGTCTTCCGCAGTGCCGCGACCTTCGCTCCCTGCTTCCGAGGCATGGGGAATTCGGCCCCGCTTGCACGCCGCTGCTTGGCGGCACGGGTACCCCAGTCAGTGCCCGCGGTCAGAACGACGAGCGGTCGCGGGTTGCTGCTCTGGCTTCGACGTACCACGGGCGTTGACTCCTTCGGGCCGGACGGGCGCGAGCCCTGGGCGGCCACAGGTGCTGCCGCCCAGGGGCCGGTTCATTCGTGACGGGGTCCCTGGCCAGGGGGCGGAGTGAGGGTGGATCGGTAAGTGCCGGACTCGCCCTCGATAAGCGGCGTCTCCAGAGTCAAGCCAGCGGCGGCCATACGGTCGTACTCGGCGAGGATCAGGTTCTTGGTGCGGTACTCACCGTACTCCTCCTCGTCCTTGCGCTTGACGATCGGGAAGGTATCGAGAATGTAGGACACATCATCGCGTTTGATTCCGTAGAGGTGGAAGAAGAGCGCGTCAAGCTCAGCGCGCATCATGGATCGACGGTCTTCTTGCCAGCAAAAGGGAGCATTCGCGTCGCCGAGATCTCGGGCAAAGCTCACCATATTGTCAGCCGTGTAAACAAGCTCAAGAATGCGGGGGTTTACGAAGGGCGCGTGAGGGGCGATCTGGGCCGGAGGAAGTACTGGCAGCTGCCGGACCACGAAATAACTCATTGAAGTGCCGCCGATTGCCTGCCGAGAAGAGTAGTCAACTATAAATGAGGAGAGGGCTGCTGCGAGCAGCGTTGGCTGCGAGGTGAGAGCCAGTAGAAACTTGTGACCGACCCCGCACACTGGGGCTGCTGCTGCTATCAACGTCCGCTCGTCGGTTGCCCGACAGATGTCGCGCCAGCCCAGCAGCCACTGACGGCTCCATCCCTTACTGGCCAGGCGTGAGGTAACACCGGGCTCCTTTATCTCCTGGCCGTTCTTGTCGAACTTCCCCGTTGGGACGTCGTTCTCTGGAACCCAGTAGCGGGGCAATGGAACGACACTGGGATCCGCTTTTTCGATCAGGTTCATGTATTGGACGGATCCGTCCTCTGTGTATGTGGCCCAACGGTGATCGTAGTGATGGAGCATCTTGGCCTCGTAGAGTGGCAGCAAACGCTCCTCGCCACGGACAAGAACGTTCCCCTCGATACGCCACCCTTCTCTGAGGAGATCGTCGAAGGTTTCACCGCTCTGTGCGGATGGGCGGAATAGATGCGAGTCACTCGTCATGTTGAATAGACCTTGCATGAAACGCACACCCCAGGGGTTACCTGTCTCGCCCTTCCCTTCATTGACAAGCACAAGGATGCGGCGGTAGATGCCCAACGTGATCTCCGCATCGCGGCGAGTGCGAAACACCGGACAAGTGCCAGTGTTGGGATTGAGGAGGATGATCTCTTCGGGAGTCAGGGGGAAAGTCTTTCCCGGATCATCCAGTTCTGTCGGGTCGTGGAGGAAGAATCCGAACCGAGCGGCGTGCGCAGGACGCTCAGGGCCGACCAGAGACAGCACACTAAACTTGACACGCGAATCAACGTCAGCGAACAGCCCGTTTCGGTTCTCGAAGTCGAAGAGCGCGGCCAGCGACTTGCGCTGGACCAGGTCCTTGAAGAAGAACTGCGTGGTTGCGTCTGTCGCGATGCCCGTGGGAACGATGAAACCCACGCGGCCGCGTGGTGCACCTAGGCGACGGTCCTGTTCCGCGAAGATCGTGTCAGTCTTGATACGTCCCCGCCCGCACAGCGGATAAAGCCCCGAGGCGCTTGCGAAATGCCGGGTACCATCGATCTCCCTCTTGGCGCTCTGGTACGTGTGATAGAGGTCTGGATTCTCTGCGATGAGCTGATCGATGAGCTTCTTACGGCGAGCTCCAGCAGCCTCGGAAATCTCCGGAGATCGCGCCGCGAAGAATTCCTGTTCCTTGACCTCAAGATGCTCCCACGGCGGGTTTCCCACCACCACGTCGAACCCACCGACCCAGCCCGTCCCCGGCTGGACCCCGGCGCCCGACTCCGGGACGGCGAAGACATCGGGGAACTCCAGGTGCCAGTGGAAGAAGCGGTACTGGTCCCGCAGGCGGATGATTTCGGCGTGGGTGGTCTCCGGCACGGCGGACTGGTTACGGCTGCGCAGGGCGCGGAACACCTGGTCGGTGGGGGCCTCGGGGGCGCCCTCGTGCTTGGGCCAGACGAACGCGGCGCACCACGCGTCGGCGGCGTGCAGGTCCTGGACGAACGTCGTGGACCGTGTGTAAGCGAGGTAGTCGGACTCCTGGGCCCGAACCTGCTCCAGGAAGTCCGCCGGGGCGGTGGTGATCCGGGCAAGTTCGGCGGCGTAGCGGTCGTTACCGGGGAGGGTTTCCGTGTCGAAGATCAGCTCGTCCTGGCCTGCCCGCTGCGCCTTGTTGCGCTTGACGATCCCTGCCGCGTACTTCCTGTCGTCGCCCTCGATGGGCTTGAAGGCGTCGTTGGGAATGCCCTCTGTCAGCAGCTTCGGTGTCGCGCCGATCAGGGCGTTGCCGTGCTTGATGTGGGCATCGAGGAATCCGAGGGCCTTGCCCGGCTCCAGGGCCTCCAGCCACAGCGACACCTTGGCCAGGTCCACGGCCATCGGGTTGAGGTCCACGCCGTAGACGCAGCGGGCGACGACCTCGTGCAGCGCGTGGCGGACCGCGTCGAGCGTCGGCTCCGGGTTGTGCTCGCGCACGGATGCCACGCGCTTGGCTATGCGGCGGGCCGAGGCGACGAGGAAGTGCCCGGAGCCGCAGGCCGGGTCGCAGACGGTCAGGGAGAGCAGTTCGTCCACGATGTCGTCGGCCGGGTCGGGGCGGCCTGCCTGGGTGGCGCGCTGTTCGGCGCACTTGACGGCGTCGTCCAGCACCGGGTCGAGCGTGGTGTCCAGCAGGCACTCGATCAGGGACGACGGGGTGTAGTAGCTCCCCGTTGTCTTGCGGCTGTTGCCGGCGACCTCGATCAGCTCGAAGGAACGGTCCGTGGCGGAGTGCTTGGGTTCCAGTTCCAGCAGCGACTCGTAGACCGAGCCCAGTTCCTCGGCGTCCAGGTGCCGGTAGTCGACGGCGCGCCAGCGGCGGGCGCCGGGGTCGCGCACCTGGGCGAGGTGGCGGACGGCGGTCAGCAGCGCTTCGTTGGACAGCTTCAGGCCGTCCAGCGGGGCGTCGGCCTCCGTGTGGGAGAACAGGCCGCCGAGACCGGGCAGGCCGAGTTCGGGACGGCCCCCTTCCGTGCCGAGGGCGTTCAGGACGATGCGCAGCGCCTCGTACTGGTCGCCGTGGGCGGTTCCCTGGCGGCGGCGGGCGCGTGCGCGTAACCGTGCGGAGGAGAAGTAGCGGTCGTAGGCCGCTCGCTGCCGTTCACCGGCCCGCGGGTCGAGCAGGGCGCCGCGGTCCTCGGCGACGAAGACGAACAGCAGGCGGTAGACCAGGCGGAGCAGCGCGTCGCGGAGGGCCTTGGGGTCGGTGTTCTCGCGGAGCCGGACGTTGTCCGGGTGGCGCAGGAAGCCGGTGCCGAGGACCGTCAGGGCGTTCTGGACCCCCAGGCGGAGCTGGTCCAGGGCGCGGGCGCCGGAGTTGACCGCCTCGGTCCGCCACTTCTCCAGCCAGCAGCCCGACGGCGCCGCGCCCTCCGGCACCTCGAAGCGGGAGGCGTGCAGGACGCAGTACAGCAGGACGAACTCGCTGAACAGCTCGCCGTCGAAGATGGCTTCGAGGTCGAAGTCGACGTAGGCGGAGGTGGCGAAGGACGAGGAGTCGCGCAGCAGGCGCAGGCGGCGGCCGTTGGAGAGCACCGCCCACAGGTGGGCGTCGGTGCGGTTGAGGCAGTCCTGGAGCATGGACTGCGCGGGGACCTGGCCGGGGGCCGGGCGCTTGTCGAGCTCCTGGTTCCAGGGGATGAGGTGGACGAGGGCGGGTCCGTGCCGGTGGGAGACCGGGAAGCGCTTGTCCGGGTCGGAGTCGGCCGTCATCCCTTCCCGGCCGACCTCGGTGAGCGTGCCGAAGTCCAGTTTGCGGAAGAGCTGGGAGAGCCAGTCGCTGCCGGCCCGGCCGGTGGCGTCGGCGGCGGGCCTGCCCGTGACGGGATCGGGGGGCAGGGCTTCGCGCAGGTCGCGCCAGAGCGGCTTGAGGTATTCCCAGGCGCGCTCGGCCTCGTCGCGGACGGGCACCGAGGCGGGCAGGCCGTAGTCGGCGGACTTGGTGCCCGGCAGGTTCCGCGCCTCGGCGATGCGCAGCAGCATGTCGGCGGGGAGCAGGCCGCCGACCGTGGTGACGGCGGTGAAGGCCAGGGAGGTACGGGGGGCGGCGGACATCAGGCTTCGGCTCCGGACACGGTAGAGGCGGCTGGGACGGCGGAGGGCCGCTGCGGCAGGTAGACGTACACGCCCAGGACGTCGGCGGGCTCCTGCGGGACGACCTTCAGGCCGCGGACGATCTCGTCGTGTGCCTTGCGGACCCGGCGGTGGCTGGCGTCGAGTTCGGCGGCCAGGCGGGTGCCGTAGCCGGTGAGGTGGGCGGACTGGTCCGGCAGGCCGTCCAGGGCCCGGGTGATCTGGTTGCGGGCCATCTGTTCGTGGGTGTTGGCGGTGGCGCGGGCCGCGAGCAGGGCGGCGGCCGCCTCGTCGTCGAGCCAGCGGGCGCGGGCCGGTACGCCCTCGTAGGCGAGCAGGCGGGCGTCCTCGGCGACCAGCTGCCGCTCGCCGGTGCGGGACGGGAGGGTGAGGTGGAAGCGGTAGCGGACCAGGAGGAGGGTGGTGCGGACGGTGACCGCGTCCGTGGTGACCACTCCGCAGCGGCGGGCCGGGCGGGGGCCGAGGGTGTTCTCGTCCAGCGCCGAGTCCAGGACGTAGGAGGCGAGGGCGCCGATCACCGGGTCGGTGCGGACCAGGGCGGCCTCGCCGCGGGCGATCGCCGGGGTGGTACGGAACGGGACCTGGCGGTCCTCCTCGACGAGCCGGCCGCCGAGGGTGGCGGCCAGGGCGTCCCGCAGGCCCGCCGGGGTGCCGCCGACCTGGGCGGTGAAGTCGCCGGTGCCGTCGCGCGGGTCGCGGACCAGGGCGTCCAGGTCGCGCAGCGCCTCCAGAGCGAAGTCGCGGACCTCGTCGGAGCCGCCGAGCGCCGCCCGGACGGCGGCGACCTCACGGGCCACCTCCTCCGGGTGGATGGCGCGCTGGGCGTACTTGGAGCGGGAGGTCTTCTCCCGCTCGGCGGCCGAGTTCCACTCCCGCTCGACGCGGTCGAAGGACCCCTGGTGGTCACCGACGTCGAACAGGCTTTCCTGGCTGCCCTGGCGTCCGTGCAGGAGCAGCCACTCCACCACGGCGTCGGTGACGCCCGAGGCGGTCTCGTCGGGCACCGACACGGAGATGCCCAGGTCCTTCTTGATCTGCCGGTGCTTGGCGAACAGCACCTCCAGGACCTTGCCGTCGATGCCGTTGTCCTCGCCGTACATGGTGATGACGCGCACCTGGTCGCGCTTTTGCCCGTAGCGGTCGACGCGGCCCTCGCGCTGGTCGTGGCGGGTCGGGTTCCAGGCCAGGTCGTAGTGGACGACGGCGTCGAAGTGATGCTGGAGGTTGACGCCCTCCGACAGGCAGTCGGTGGCGATCAGCACATGGCGGACGCCCGGGTCGCCGGCCTCCCCGGCGGAGGCGGCGGCGAGCTGCTCGATGCGCTCCAGGCGCTGCTGCGGGGAGAGGGTGCCGGTCACCGCGGCGATCCTCGTCCTCCGGCCGAGCTTGCCTTCGAGCTGGTCGGCCAGGTATTCGGCGGTGGGGATGTAGCGGCAGAAGACGATCGGGTGGTAGCCGTCGGCGAGCAGCTTCTTGAGGTGCCTGGTGAGGGCCTTCAGCTTGGCGTCACCGGCCGGGCCGGCGAGCTGCCCGGCGCGCTCGGCCAGTTCGAGCAGCCGGGCGCCGGCGTTCTCCGTCTCGGCGGCGCCCGGAGCGACGTCCATGCCCTCCAGCCGGTCGTTCTCCGCGGAGTCGGCGGCCACCGGGGCTCCCAGCACGTCGGCCTCGTGCGCGGTGCGGGCGACGGCGGACTCGGAGCGGGTCCGCAGGGTCTGGGCGGCCGCCGCCGGGGAGGACACCATCGAGCGCAGCAGCGCGATCACCGACCACCAGGCGATGCGGGCCTCGCGCCGGCCCTGCTCGCCGGCCGCCTCGACGCGGTCCCTGGCGTAGGCGATTGCGTCGTCGAGCAGCGCCCGGTAGGCGGGGGTCAGCTTGTACGGCTCGTCCTTCGTCCAGCGGTCGGAGGGGAAGGCGGTCCGTTCGGCCAGGGAGTCGTCGGCCAGGCCGTCCTCCCGGGTGAGGTAGTCGCGGACGTCGGCGCGCTTGCGGGCCACGAAGTGCTCGGCCAGCTTCGCCCGCCCGGCCGGTGACTCCAGGTCCACCGTGGCCAGCTCGGGCCGCACCAGGCCGAGCAGGTTGCGGAACGCGGACTCCTTGCCGGAGTGCGGGGTCGCGGTCAGCAGTATCAGGTGGCGGCCGGTGTCGGCGGAGATCCTGCGCAGCAGCTCGTGGCGCAGCTGGTTCGAGGCGGAGGACGCGGCGCCCTTCCCGGGGTCGTCGGCGGCCACGCACGTGTGGGCCTCGTCGACGATCACCAGATCGGGGCAGTGCCGCACGAAGTCCTCGCGGTGGCGGGCCGACTTGATGAAGTCCGTGGAGATGATGGTGAAGGGGTGCTTGTCGAACAGGGACTGGCCCAGTTCCAGGTCGCGCTCCAGGCGCGACACCGTGGAGGCCAGGACCAGTTCGGCGTCGATGCCGAACTTCTCCCGCAGCTCCGCCTGCCACTGCTCGGCCAGCGCCGGGGAGCACAGCACGGCCAGCCGGACCGCCTCCCCCTGGGCGAGCAGCTCGGTGGCGATCAGGCCGGCCTCGACCGTCTTTCCGATGCCGACGTCGTCCGATATCAGCAGGCGCACGGTGCGCTGCCGCAGCGCCATGAGCAGCGGCACGAGCTGGTAGGCGCGGGGCTCCACGGCGATCGACGCCAGTGAGCGGAACGGGCCGGCGCCCGAGCGGAACCCGATGCGCAGCGCGGTGCGCAGCAGGCCGGCGGCGCGCTGGTCGCCCAGGTCGGCCGGGGCGGGCGGGGCGAACTCGGCGGGCCGCACGTTCTCGAAGGACGGGAAGACGGCCGCGATGTCGTCCTCGCTGCCGCCCAGCGGGCGCAGCACCAGCATGTCGGGGGCGCTCTCGGGCAGCACCACCCATTCCCGGCCACGGGCGGCGACCAGCGAGCCGGCTGAGTAGGTGAGGCTCATGGGATGTCTCGGTTTCTGGGGGCCGGGGCCCCCGGGCGGAGTGGTCAACGTATGTGGAAGTAGGCGGCGTTGCGGTCCACGATGGTCTGCCAGTCGGTGCCGGCCGCGAAGCGCAGGACGTCGTAGCCGGCCTCCTCCAGGCGGTAGCCGGCCTCGATGTCGCGGGTGGAGTCGGCCGGGCGGCCGGGGAGGTCGACGAACACGGCGACGTGGGCGCCGTCCACGTGGAAGACCAGGTCGGGGCGGGCGGCCGCTTCCGTGACCAGGGCGCCGACCGTGTCCGGCAGCCGGTAGCCCTTCGCCCTGAGCCAGCCGACCAGGTCGCCGTCCTCGACGAGGGCCGCCAGGTCCGCGTCCGGCGGGGCAGGAGCAGGGGCCTGCGAGCCGCCCGCGGCGGGGGCGAGCCTGCGGAACCGCTCGCTGCGGGACTCGCCGCGCTCCTCCCGCCGGGTGCGGGCCCCGGCGAGCCGCTGAAGCAGCGGCCGGGCGGCGTGCCGGCTCAGCAGGCGGTGGTGCCCCTGGTTGGCGTAGGTCAGCAGGCAGGCGTAGCAGCCGCGGGCGCACTCCTCGCCTTCCCTGGGTCCTCCCCGGTCCGTGCCGGTTGCCGGGTCGAAGTGGCAGATCTCCAGGGCGGTCCGGGCGGCCCTGGCGAGCGCGTCCTTCTCGTGCTGGATCCGGCGCAGCACACCGGCGCCGCCCTCGGCCGCCTCCGTGAACAGCAGGCGCCGCCGCGGGCCTTCGTCCGGCGGCAGCAGCTCCGCGGTCAGCTCGGAGTCCTCCAGCTCGAACGCCGCCTCGATGCCGCGCTCCAGCGCGTACAGCACGGACAGGGCCTCCGGCTCGGGCCTCGGCTCGTCCAGGGTCACCACCAGGATGTTGCGGCGGTCCTCCACATAGGGCAGCACCCTCTTCTTGCGGCGCTTCTCGTTGCCGTCCTCGTCCGCCACGGGCATGCCGGTGCCCTCGATGGCGTCCGCGGCGGCCCGGTCGTTGAGCCAGCGGCCGTCGCCCACGTCCAGCCAGTAGCCGTCCGGCTCGCCCGGCTTGTCCCGGACCCGGCCGAGGTTGGTGATGCGGACGGTCGCCGAATCGCCGTAGTCCAGGTCGAGGACGGGCGCCCCCGCGGTGTCGGCGACATGCGAGGTGAGCCGCCCCTTGCGGGCTCCGTGGTCCTGGAACGCGTACGAGGTCTGGAGGCGGAAACCGGCCCGGCGGCGCTCCTCCTCGTCGGAGGAGATCCGCTCGCGCGGCGTGGTGTACACGGTGTGGAGGTGGAGCAGGCCGGTGCGCTTGCCCCGGAGCTGGTCGCCGCACATGGCGCAGATGTCGGTGCCGGCCCGCACCTCGTAGTGGTAGCCGCAGCCGTCGCAGCGCCGCGCCTCCCCCGTCGCCAGGTCGCCCGAGGCGTCCGGCGGCAGCTGGACCCGGGTGACCTGGTAGCGGGCCCCCTCGTGGTAGATGAGCGCGCCCGGGCCGAACTCACGGATCGCCAGGAACCGGGGACGCTGCAGATAGTCGCCGTCGGCGTTGCGGCGGTTGCCCGAGCGCGGGATGTACGCGGCCAGCGGCAGCCTCGGGAAGCTGTAGCCGGGCAGGAACCCCTCGGACGCCAAGTAGCGGTACGGATTGAAGTCGCTCATCACCGACTTGCTGTCGGCGGAGCGGTTCAGCAGCAGGTTCGTCTGCGTCTCGGCCTCCCGGCGCCGGCTGCGCGCCCGGCCCTGCTCGCCCGGGGAGAGGGTGTGGTCGACGACGCGCTTGTTCTGCTCGTACTGGTCGATGACGGCCGCCCGGAACAGCTGGCGCCACCGGTCGAAGGCGGCGTCGAACTCCCGGGGCGCCCGCTCGATCCGGTCCTCGATCCATTCGTCGTACCACCAGGTGGTGGCGTCGAAGTCCGCGACCAGCGGGGCGAGTACGGCGCGGGCGGCGGTGACCGCGCGCCGGCGGGCGTCCTCGTCCAGGGAGGCGTCACGGATGTCGGGGAGGAGCGGCAGCGGCATCTGCGGATCGGGGCGGTCGCCGTCGTCGGGGTCGTAGGCGACATCGATGATGTCCGGAATGGCGGTGCCCAGCCGCATGGCGGTCTCCGCCAGCCAGATGCCCTGGATGTGGGAGCGGACCAGGTCCTCGTTGGCGAGGTCCAGGCGCGGCGGCGCCACCTGCCCGGCCACCATGTCCTGCGAACGGTGGAAGTAGTACTGGTCGTGGCTGTTGCCCGTCGCGCAGTACGTCGTCACCAGGGCGGGCTGGCCCGAGCGGCCCGCCCGGCCCGAGCGCTGCGCGTAGTTCGCCGGGGTGGGCGGCACGTTGCGCATCAGCACCGCGTTGAGCGAGGAGATGTCCACGCCCAGCTCCATCGTCGGCGAGCAGTACAGCAGGGGCAGTTCGGCGTTCCGGAACAGCCGCTCGCGCTCCAGCCGGTCCTCCGGGGTGACCTGCGCGGTGTGCTCCCGTGCGAACAGCCCCGCCAGCTCGGCGGACGCCGTCCGGTACAGGTCGCGGAAGAACGGGTTGACGCGCGGGCCCTCGCCGCTGCTGTAGGTGCGTGCCAGCGGGTCCACCGCGCCCCGCTCGCCGTCCCCGGCCCGCCAGATCAAGGCGGCGGCCGACACCCGGTAGCCGGTGCGCCGCTCGGCGGGGCGGCGGCGGTAGGCCGGGCCGGAGCGCTCGGGAACCGCCTCCACCTCGCGCACCAGCTCCGCCTCGCACAGAACCTTCAGCAGGTCCTCGATGACCTCCTGGACGTCCCCCACGGGGAGGTCGCGCAGGCCGGACATGTTGCGCCTGAGGTACTTCCCGAACTTGCCGCGCGGGGACAGGAACAGCGCGGTGCGCTCCATCCCCGGGCGGGAGCCGTAGGGGTAGGCGGTGCCGACGGCCGGCCGGTCGCTGTCGCTGAGCACCCACGGCCCGGCCAGCCGCTCCTCGCTCGCCCGCTGCAGGGGGTCGAAGTCGTCGCGGAAATAGCGGACATCGATGGCGAGGGAACGCCGCATGTAGTCGAGCAGCGTCCGGGCGACCTCCGCGCGCAGCGCCGGATCGGCGTCGCGCAGCACGGCGTGGGCGGCCTGCCAGCGGTCGCACTGGCCGGCGAGCCAGTCCAGGTCCTCGTAGTCGATCCGCAGCAGGCCGGTCTGTTCCAGGTTGGGCATGGTGACGCGCCAGCCCCGCTCCAGGTCCCGGTAGAGGCGGTACCCGACGACGTCCCGGAAGGCCTTCGTGGCCCTGCGCTCCATGGAGGGCGCCAGGTTCGCACCCGCCGCGTACTCGCGGGGCGTGAGACCCATCACCTCGGTGACGGCCTCGGCGAGGTCGTCGTGGCGCAGCCCGTCCTCGCCCGCCCGCACCGCGGCCTGGTGAAGAGCACCGCGTAACTGGGTGACCTGCGCGAAGTCGTTGAAATGCCCGGCCTGGAGCGAAGCGTCCTGGCGGTTGTCGACGAAGGTCAGCAGCTTGCGCGCCTCCTTGCCGAGGCTCTCGCGGGGAACCGCGCGCAGGGACTTGACGATCGACGCGGAGATCAGCGAGGTCGCCGAGGAACGTCCCTCCTGGTCCAGGGTGGCCAGTTTGGCGAAGTCCCGGCCGCGCACCTGCTCGTAGGAGACCTGGCAGTGCAGGCAGAACAGGAAGGGCGCCGGGACGAACGCCGCCGCCAGCCCCTCGTCGGACTCACCGCCGTGCGCGTCCACGACGACACGCTTGGGCACCCGGGGCCGGTAGGACTTCTTGACCACCGTCATGCCCTGCGTGTCGGGCTCCAGCCACGACTCCGGAAGCCGCCGGTCGTCCACGGCCCGCTGCGGGTCGGCGGGCCACTCGTAGTCCTCCCCCGGCGTGCCCAGATACAGGTAGCCCTCGCCGTCACGTCCCCCGGAGGCGAACGTGTCCCGGCGCGGCTCGTACCGGAACGCGCCGCGGTCCTCGGTGCGCCAGACGGTCAGGTACTCCTGACCGCACTCGCGGCAGAACGCCAGCGGGAACAGCGGCTTGCCGCCGCTGCCCGGCTGTTCCAGCTGGTAGGTGCGGGTCAGCGGCCGGGTGAGCGGGTCCTCCAGCGTCGTGTGGACGGTGTCCCCCTTGGAGAGGAACTGGTGCAGCCGGAAGGCGAACAGCGGCCGCTCCCTCACCGGGTCCTTGGCCTGGGCGCCGGCCTCCAGGGTCGCCCGGATCGCCTCACGCGCGCTCCCCTCGCTGACCCCGGTCCGGTCCGCGAGCTCGGCGGCGGCCGTCTCGACCGTGGCGGGGGGACAGCGGCGCAGCCGGCCCGTGCCCTCCTCCCGTTCCAGACCGAACCGGGACTCCACCCAGCGGGCCAGCGGGTCCTTCCTCAGCGCCTCGTACGAGCGGGGCGCCGCCCCCACCCGCAGCCGCTCGGCGGGCACGGTTCCCGGGGCCCCCTCCGTCGCCCGGATCAGGGTCTCGCCGATGACGCGCTTCGGCAGGACCGTCGTGCCGAACAGCCTGCCGGCGACCCTGGCGACCTCGCGCCGCTGGTCCTCCCAGGAGCCCTCGGTGGACATGGTCGCCGAGGTGCCGACGCACTGCAGGGTCTCCGAGGCCCGGCAGGCCTCCCGGACCCGGCGGATCAGGAACGCCACGTCCGCGCCCTGCCGGCCCCGGTAGGTGTGCAGCTCGTCGAAGACGAGGAACTGCAGCCCTTCCGCCATCCGGATCAGGCTGGCCCGGTCGTCCGGCCGGGTCAGCATCAGTTCCAGCATCACGTAGTTGGTCAGCAGGATGTCCGGGGGGTTCCGGCGCAGCTCCCTGCGCTGCTCGTCGGACTCCTGGCCGGTGTAGCGGGCGAAGGTCACCGGCTCGCGGCCGGCGCCGAAACCGCGGCGCAGGTACTTCTCCAGCTCCATCAGCTGCGAATTGGCCAGGGCGTTCATCGGGTAGACGACAATCGCCCGCACCCGGCCCCCCGCCTCCGCTCCCGCCGCCTGCCGCTCCTTCAGCACCCGGTCCACGATCGGCACGATGTACGCCAGCGACTTGCCGGAGCCGGTGCCCGTGGTGAGGACGTAGGAGTCGCCGGCCTGCGCGGCCTCGACGGCCTGCCGCTGGTGGAGGTGGAAGATCAGCGACCGGCCGTCCGGGCGCGGCGAGCTCTCCTTCTTGCCCTCCTGGAAGATCTCCGCGCACCGGGGGTGCAGCACCCCGTCGCGCACCAGGTCGGTGACCTGGCCCCCGTCGGCGAAGGACGGGTTGAGCGACAGCCACGGGTCGGGCCACTGCGACTTCTTCGCCAGGTCCTCCTCGACGAAGCTCTCGATCCGTGCGTCCCGGAACACCGTGGCGCTACGGGTGAACTTCTCGTACTCGTTGATGAGTCCGGCATGGATGCCGAAGACGTCCATCGCCTCGGGCAGGCGCGGTTCCCGGCGCGGGGCGGGGGCCGGGGCGGCGGGGGCGGGCTCGGGCATCAGGGCCCGCAGCCGCGCCACCGGGTCGCTCACCTGCCAGTGGGGAGCCAGCAGGGCGGCCGTGTCGTCCGGCTCCAGCGCGAGGGGAAGCAGGGCCTCGCGGACCAGGAGGGCGTTCTCGGGCCGCAGGTCGGTGTCCTTCTCCAGGAGGCGGTGCACCAGCCGGACGAGACCGGCCGGCAGGTCCGGGCGCACCAGGGTGAGCTGCGGCGGCCGCTGGTGCTGGTGCTGTTCGGCGAGCTCATAGGGGGTCCTGGCGGAGAACGGCGGTCGTCCGAGCAGCAGTTCGTAGAGGATGCAGCCGAGCGCGTAGAGGTCGGCCGCGGCGGAGACCCGCTCCGCCCGGAACTGCTCCGGGGCCATGTAGCGGGCCGTGCCCACGCTCACGCCGGTGCTGGTCAGCTGCGTCTGGTCGGGGTCGTCGACGATCGACCCCATACCGAAGTCGAGGACCTTGACGGTGCCGTCACGGGTCAGCATCACGTTGGCCGGCTTGAGGTCGCGATGAACCACGCCGGCAGTGTGCGCGGCGGCCAGGCCGGCGGCGAGCTGTGCTCCGATCGCGGCGGCCCAGGAGACCGGGAGCTGAGGTTCCTCGTCGATGAGGTCGGCGAGCGGACTGCCGTCCAGCAGCTCCATGGCCAGATACGGAAGACCGCTGCCGTCCGGCGTGCCGTCCACTCCGCCGTCGATCAGGAGGGTGAGGTTCGGGTGGCCGCGGGAGAGCATGCGCATGATCCGCACTTCGCGGCGGAAGCGGTTGATCTCCTTGCCGGCTCCCGAGGCGTCGACCGCTACTCCGGTCCGGCTGCGCAGCACGGTCTTGAGTGCCACCTCCCGGTGCCCGGACTCCGGGGCGGCCCGAAGGTCCTCGGCCCGGTGCACCTCGCCCATGTTCCCGCGACCCACGATCCCCGTGATCCGGAACCGTCCGTCGACCGTCCGCAGGCCCACTACCCCTCCCTGGTTCACCACACCTCGCACGCACGGTGAGCACATCCCGCAGGGAGCGTACGCACGTTCGCCAGCAGACCATCACATAATTGCGTTGACGCTGTCAACACGGGAGTTTGGCGATGGGTGCGTAGCACGATGGTACGACCGTAAGGCGGCTGTCGAGTCGTCAGGAGACTGCGGTGGGTTACGTTCCGGCAACAGCAGCACGCCCGCTTCCTCCACCACCCGGCATAACATCGGCGTGACAAGCAATCCGGAGGCCCGCGCCGCCCGGCGGCGCTCCGGTCCTCCGGCCATGGACGAGACCTGGGGGAATTACACGATCATGACGGCCCAGACGTTCGAGTTCCAGGTGGAGGCCAGCCGGCTCCTCCAGATGATGGTCCACTCGATCTACTCGAACAAGGATGTGTTCCTGCGAGAGCTGGTCTCCAACGCCTCCGACGCGCTCGACAAGCTCCGCATCGAGGCGCTGCGCGACGACTCGCTCGGGGCGGATGTCTCCGACCTGCACATCGCCATCGAGACGGACAAGGACGCCCGCACGCTGACCGTGCGCGACAACGGCATCGGGATGTCGCGCGACGAGGTGGTGGGGCTGATCGGCACGATCGCCAAGTCCGGTACCGCGGAGTTCCTCCAGAAGCTGGAGGAGGCCCGGAAGGCCGGGAACGCGGCCGACGCGGAGGGCCTGATCGGACAGTTCGGTGTCGGCTTCTACTCCGCCTTCATGGTGGCCGACGAGGTGACGCTGCTGACCCGCCGCGCCGGGGAGGCCACGGGCACCCGGTGGACGTCCACCGGTGAGGGCACCTACACCATCGAGGAGGTCGGCGACGCGCCCCAGGGCACGGCGGTCGTGCTGCGGCTCAAGCCGGCGGACACCGACGACCAGCTCTTCGACTACACCGAGCCCTGGAAGATCAAGGAGATCATCAAGCGCTACTCCGACTTCATCACCTGGCCGATCAGGCTGGTCACGCCGGCGGAGGCGGGCAAGGACGGCGAGGAGAAGGCCGAGGACGGCGACAGCGAGAAGCCCGAGCCGGAGACGCTGAACTCCCGCAAGGCGCTGTGGGCCCGGCCGAAGAGCGAGGTCTCCGACGAGGAGTACCACGAGCTGTACCGGCACATCAGCCACGACTGGACCGATCCGCTGGAGACCATCCGGATCAACGCCGAGGGCACCTTCGAGTACCAGGCGCTGCTGTTCCTTCCCGCGCGTCCGCCGCACGGCGTCTTCTCCCATGACAAGCGCGGTGTGCAGCTCTACGTCAAGCGCGTCCTGATCATGGAGGAGTGCGAGGAGCTGGTTCCGCCGTACCTGCGCTTCGTGAAGGGTGTGGTGGACGCCCAGGACCTGTCGCTCAACATCTCGCGGGAGATCCTGCAGCAGGACCGGCACATCCAGCTGATGCGGCGGCGGCTGGCGAAGAAGGTGCTGTCCACCCTCAAGGAGATGCGGGCGCAGCGGCCCGAGAAGTACGCGGACTTCTGGCGGGAGTTCGGGCCGGTCGTGAAGGAAGGGCTGGTGAACGACCCGGACAGCAAGGACGCGATCCTGGCCGCCTGCTCGTTCGCCACCACCCATGACGCGGAGAAGACGGCGACGCTCCAGGAGTACGTGGAGCGGATGCGGGAGGGGCAGGAGCACATCTACTACCTGACGGGCTCTTCCCGGAGCGCGGTGGAGGACTCGCCGCACATGGAGGCGTTCCGGGACAAGGGGCTGGAGGTGCTGATCCTCACCGACGCGGTGGACGAGGTGTGGGTCGACGCGGTGCCCGAGTTCGAGGGGAAGAAGCTGCTCTCCATCGCCAAGGGCGAGGCCGAGCTGGGCACGGAGGAGGAGAAGGAGGCCGCCAAGGCGGAGCGGGAGCAGCAGCGCGAGGAGTACGCCGGGCTGCTGGAGTGGCTGTCGGAACGGCTCGGTGACGAGGTGAAGGAGGTGCGGCTGTCCTCCCGGCTCACCGTCTCGCCGGCCTGCGTGGTCTCGGACACCGATGATGTGACGCCGGGTCTGCGGAACATGATGCGGGCGATGGGTCAGGAGATGCCGGAGAGCAAGCGGATCCTGGAGATCAACCCGGATCACACGCTGATCACCGGTCTGCGCAAGGCGCACGCGGATCGTCCGTCGGATCCGAGTCTGGAGGGCATGGCGGAGCTGGTGCACGGGATGGCGCTGCTGGCGGAGGGTGGCCTGCCCGCGGACCCGTCGCGTTTCACGCGGCTGCTGGCCGGTCGTCTGGAGCGGGCCCTGTAGGTCCTGAGAGGTCCCCGTGCCGGGGCGGATCGCGTGTGGTGTGCGGTCCGCCCCGGGGCGGGTGGGTTACTTGGTGCGTTCCCAGCCGCGGCGGGGGGCCCGGGAGCCGAGGTGGGCGTCGCGGCTGCGGTAGACGACGTAGGGGCGGGTGAGGTAGCCGACGGGGGCGGTGAGCATGTGGACGAGGCGGGTGAAGGGCCAGACGGCGAACAGCAGCAGGGCGCTGAGGGCGTGGAGCTGGAAGAGCAGGGGTGCTCCGCTCATGCCGGCCGGGTCGGGCTGGAAGGAGAAGATCTCCCGGAACCAGGGGGAGATGGTGGTGCGGTAGTCGTAGGTCTCCCCCACCACGTTGGCGGCGACGGTGGCGGCGAGTCCGAGGACGATGGTCAGTACCAGCACCAGGTACATGAACTTGTCGTTCTTGGTGGTGGCGCTGAAGACGGGGCCGACGGTGCGGCGGCGGTAGACGAGGATGGCGGCGCCGGCCAGGGTGCAGAAGCCGGCGATGGTGCCCAGGACGACGGCGGTGACGTGGTAGGCGCCCTCGCTGATGCCGGCCGCTTCGGTCCAGCTCTTGGGGATGAGCAGGCCGACGACGTGGCCGATGATGACGACCAGGATGCCGAAGTGGAACAGCGGGCTGCCGATGCGCAGCAGGCGGCTTTCGTAGAGCTGTGAGGAGCGGGTGGTCCAGCCGAATTTGTCGTAGCGGTAGCGCCAGATGTGTCCGCCGATGAACATCACCAGGGCGACGTAGGGCAGGACGACCCACAGCAGGACGTCGAGGGCGCCTTCGCCGCCCGTGGCGGCCATGGGGGTGGCGGCGGTGCAGAGCAGGGTGTCGGCGGCCGTGGTGCAGGTGGTCATCGGCGGCCTCCGACCGGGTCGAGTGCTGACTGGGGCGGGCCGAAGGGGGTGAGGCCGACTTGTTCCTCGGGTGGGCCTTCGGCGGCGAGGCGGGCGACGGCCTGCCGTTCGTCGCCGGCGAGCGGGGGCAGGGTGGCGGAGACCGAGTCGAGGATGTGCTGCCAGGGGGAGTCGGCTTCGCGGAGGGCGAGGCGGAGGAGTTCGAGGCCGGCGCGGTGTTCGGTGAGGAGGCGGTTGCCGGCGTCGGGTTGGGCGGCGGCGAATTCCAGGACGACGGCGAGGTGGTCGGGCAGTTCCTCGTCGCTGAGCTGGAGTCCGGCGGCGGCGTAGGTCTGTTTCATGCTGAGCAGGGCGACGCCGCGGCGGCGGGTGTCGCCGTGGGCGTAGTAGGTGAGGTAGGGGCAGCAGCGTTTGCGGTGGTCGAAGGTGGCGACGTAGTCGGCGGCGAGGTCGCGGGGGTCGGTCCGGCCGGCGTGGTCGAGGAAGCGGTTCAGTGGTGCGGCGATGCCGGCGGGGAGTGCGGCGGCGGCGCGGCGGGCGAGCCGGAGGCGGCCGGGCAGCTGCTCGTCGGGGTAGGCGAGCATGAGGGACTGGACCTGCCAGGCCGCTGTCCGGTGGCGGGTGCGGGAGGTCATGGTGTGGGCTTCCCCTCGGCGTTCGGGTCGGTGCCGTCCATGAGTCCGGCCGGGGGCGCCTCGCCCCGGTCGGGGAACAGCCCTTTGGGGCGGCCCTTGCCGTCCCAGTTCAGGAGGTTGACGCGGTTCTTCTTGTCGGCGGGGTCGGTGAGGGAGTCGGTGGTCTGGCGTTCGTGGAGCATCCGGTAGTTCTCCACGGCCACGGGTGAGGCGCCGCCG
Organism: Streptomyces sodiiphilus; assembly: GCF_039529215.1. Lineage (NCBI taxonomy): Bacteria > Bacillati > Actinomycetota > Actinomycetes > Kitasatosporales > Streptomycetaceae > Streptomyces > Streptomyces sodiiphilus. Next base: position 24,999 of record NZ_BAAAMJ010000002.1, read on the forward strand.
GACGATTCCCCGAAGGGGCCTGAGCCGCCCATGCCGGGGCCGCCCTCGTAGTCGAGGCTGCATTCGGTGGCGAGTTCTTCGAGGTTGTGGGCCTGTTCGGCGTGGGCGGGCGGGATGACGTAGCGCTCGTCGTATTTGGCGAGGGCGAGCAGCCGGTACATGTCGTACATCTCTTCTTCGGCCATGCCGACGCCGGCGGGGATGGTGGCGTCGGGTTCGCGGCCGAAGTTGATGTCGCGCATGTAGCTGCGCATCGCGGCCAGGCGTCGCAGGACGGCGTTGACGGGTTCGGGGTCGCCGGCGGTGAAGAGTTCGGCGAGGTATTCGACGGGGATGCGCAGGGCGTCGATGGCGGCGAAGAGGTTGGTGCTGTCCTCGGCGTCGTAGCCGGTGTCGCGGACGGCGTCGACGACCGGGGACAGGGGCGGGATGTACCAGACCATGGGCATGGTGCGGTATTCCGGGTGCAGGGGCAGGGCGACCTTGTAGGTGTTGATGAGGGAGTGGACCGGGGAGCGCTGGGCGGCCTCGATCCAGTCGCGGGGGATGCCGGAGCGTTCGGCCTCCCTGATCACCTCGGGGTCCTCGGGGTCGAGGAGGACCTGCCGCTGGGCTTCGTAGAGGTCCTGGTCGTCGGGGGTGGAGGCGGCCTCCAGGACGCGGTCGGCGTCGTAGAGGACGAGGCCGATGTAGCGCAGGCGGCCGACGCAGGTCTCGGCGCAGACGGTGGGCAGGCCGACCTCGATGCGGGGGAAGCAGAAGGTGCACTTCTCGGCTTTGCCGGTGCGGTGGTTGAAGTAGATCTTCTTGTAGGGGCAGCCGGTGACGCACATGCGCCAGCCGCGGCACTTGTCCTGGTCGACGAGGACGATGCCGTCCTCGCTGCGCTTGTAGATGGCGCCGGAGGGGCAGGAGGCGGCGCAGGACGGGTTGAGGCAGTGTTCGCAGATCCTGGGCAGGTAGAACATGAAGGACTGCTCGAACTCGAACTTGATCTTTTCGGCGAGGCCTGCGGCGAGGACGTCCTTGTCGCCGTGTTCGACCGAGCCGCCGAGGTTGTCGTCCCAGTTGGCGGACCAGGTGATCTTCATGTCCTTGCCGGTGGTCAGGGATTTGGGCCTGGCGACCGGGGTGTGTTCCTGGAGGGGTGCGTTGATGAGGGTTTCGTAGTCGTAGGTCCAGGGCTCGTAGTAGTCGTCGAGTGCGGGGAGCTTGGGGTTGGAGAAGATGGTGAGGAGTTTTTTGAGCCGGCCGCCGGATTTGAGGACGAGGCGGCCGCGTTTGTTGAGTTCCCAGCCGCCGAGCCAGGTGTCCTGGTCCTCGTAGCGGCGGGGGTAGCCCTGGCCGGGCCGGGTCTCGACGTTGTTGAACCAGACGTATTCGACGCCGGGGCGGTTGGTCCATGCCTGTTTGCAGGTGACGGAGCAGGTGTGGCAGCCGATGCACTTGTCGAGGTTCATCACCATTGCCATCTGGGCCATGACGCGCATGTCAGTAGGTCACCTCCTGGTCGCGGCGGCGGATGACGGTGACTTCGTCGCGCTGGTTGCCGGTGGGGCCGAGGTAGTTGAAGGCGTAGGAGAGCTGGGCGTAGCCGCCGATGAGGTGGCTGGGTTTGACGAGCAGCCGGGTGAGGGAGTTGTGGATGCCGCCGCGGCGTCCGCTGGTTTCGCTGCGGGGTACGTCGATGAGGCGGTCCTGTGCGTGGTGCATGTAGACGGTGCCCTCCGGCATGCGGTGGGAGACGACGGCGCGGGCGACGACGACGCCGTTGCGGTTGACGGCCTCGATCCAGTCGTTGTCGTGGACGCCGATGCGTTCGGCGTCCTCCTTGCTCATCCAGATGGTGGGGCCGCCGCGGGAGAGCGACAGCATGAAGAGGTTGTCCTGGTATTCGGAGTGGATGGACCACTTGTTGTGCGGGGTGAGGTAGCGGACGGTGATGCCCTGGGCGCCTTTGTGGCCGACGTCGGGTTCGCCGAACAGCATGTGCATGTTGAGGGGTGGCCGGTAGACGGGCATCCATTCGCCGAGTTCGGCGATCCAGTCGTGGTCGAGGAAGAAGTGCTGCCGGCCGGTGAGGGTGTGCCAGGGCTTGAGGCGTTCGGTGTTGATGGTGAAGGGGGCGTAGCGGCGGCCGCCGGATTCGGAGCCGGACCATTCGGGTGAGGTGATGACGGGTGCGGGTGCGGTCTGGGTGTCGGCGAAGGTGATGCGTTTGCCTTCGTGTTCGGCGGCGAGGTCGGCGAGTTCGGTGCCGGTGCGGGCCTCCAGGGTGCGGAATCCCTGGGTGGCGAGGTGGCCGTTGGTGGTGCCGGACATGGCGAGGATGGCTTCGCAGACGTGCACGTCGCGGACGATCTTGGGCCGGCCGTCGGCGGGTCCGCCGCGGACCGTGCCGTTCTTGCTGCGCAGGTAGTCGAGTTCTTTGCCGACGTCGAAGGTGATGCCCTTGGTGGTGGCGCCGAGGGTGTCCAGGAGGGGGCCGATGGCGGTCATCTTGTCGGCGACGGCGGCGTAGTCGCGTTCGACGGTGATGATCTTGGGCATGGTGCGGCCGGGGACGGGTTCGCACTCGCCGGCTTTCCAGTCCTTGACGCGGCCGTGGGGGGTGGCCATGGCGTCGGGGGTGTCGTGCATGAGGGGGGCGGCGACGACGTCCTTGGCGGTGCCGAGGTGGTCGGCGGCCAGGCGGCTGAAGGCCTTGGCGATGGTGTTGAAGGTGTCCCAGTCGCTGCGGGTCTGCCAGGGCGGGGAGATGGCGGGGTTGAAGGAGTTGACGAACGGGTGCATGTCGGTGCTGCTGAGGTCGTACTTCTCGTACCAGGTGGCGGCGGGGAGCACGATGTCGGAGTAGATGGTGGTGCTGGTCATCCGGAAGTCGACGGAGAGCAGCAGGTCGAGTTTTCCGGTGGGGGCCTCGTCGTGCCAGACGATGTCCTTGGGGCGGGCGCCGGGTGGTGCCTCGTCGGCGCGGACGGAGGAGTCGGTGCCGAGGAGGTGTTTGAGGAAGTATTCGTTGCCCTTGGCGGAGGAGCCGAGGAGGTTGGCGCGCCAGATGGTGAGGACGCGGGGGAAGTTGCGGGGGTTGTCGGGGTCCTCGCCGGCGAAGCGGAGGCGGCCGGACTTGAGTTCGGCGGCGACGTATTCGCCGGTGTCGCGGCCGTCGGCGGCGGCGTCCTCGGCCAGGCGCAGGGGGTTGCGGTCGAAGGTGGGGTAGGAGGGCATCCAGCCCATGCGGGCGGACTGGGCGATGACGTCGGCGGTGCTGCGTCCGGCGAAGGTGCCTCCGGCGGAGGCGGCGGAGAGGGTGTCGGCGCTGAAGGGGTCGTAGCGGAACTGGTCGGTGTGCAGGTACCAGTAGGCGGTCTGGATCATCTGGCGGGCGGGCCGGTTCCAGTCGGCCGCGGTGGCCAGGGCGGAGTAGCCGGTGATGGGGCGGACCTTCTCCTGGCCGACGTAGTGGGCCCAGCCTCCGCCGTTGACGCCCTGGCAGCCGGTGAGGGTGGTGAGGGTGAGGAAGGCGCGGTAGATGGTGTCGGAGTGGAACCAGTGGTTGGTGCCGGCGCCCATGATGATCATGGAGCGGCCGCGGGATTCCTCGGCGTTGGCGGCGAACTCGCGGGCGATGCGGGCGGCCTGTTTGCCGGGAACGCCGGTGATCTCTTCCTGCCAGGCGGGGGTGTAGGGCTCGGCGGTGTCGTCGTAGCCGGTGGGCCACTGTCCGGGAAGGCCGTCGCGGGCGACGCCGTACTGGGCGAGGAGCAGGTCGTAGACGGTGGTGACGAGGCGGCCGGCGACGCGGCGCACGGGGACTCCCCGGCGCAGCCGGCCGGCGGTGCCGTCGGCGGTGTCGAACCGGGGCAGTTCGATCTCGACGGGTGCCTCGTCGCCGCCGGCGGCGGTGAGCAGGGGGTCGGTGTCGCCGAGGTCGAGGTTCCACTGTCCGGCGCCGGATTCGCCGTAGCGGTGGCCGAGGGAGCCGCCGGGCACCACGGGCTCTCCGGTGGCCGCGTCCAGCAGGACGGTCTTGAACTCGGCGTTCTCCTGTCCGGCGGCGTCCGGTGCGAGTTCGGAGGCGGTCAGGAACTTGCCGGGGACCCAGGGGCCCCCCTCGCCGCCGCGCTGTTCGAGGCTGACGAGGAAGGGCAGGTCGGTGAAGCGTTTGACGTAGTCGGTGAAGTAGCCGGTCTGCCGGTCGACGAAGAATTCCTTGAGGATCACGTGGCCCATGGACATGGCGAGAGCGCCGTCGGTGCCCGGCTTGCCGGGCACCCATTCGTCGGCGAACTTCACGTTGTCGGCGTAGTCGGGGGCCACGGCGACGACCTTCTGTCCCCGGTAGCGGGCCTCGGCCATCCAGTGGGCGTCGGGGGTGCGGGTGACCGGCAGGTTGGAGCCCCACATGATGAGGTATCCGGCGTCCCACCAGTCCCCCGACTCGGGGACGTCGGTCTGGTCGCCGAACACCTGGGGGGAGGCGACCGGCAGGTCGGCGTACCAGTCGTAGAAGGAGAGCATCACCCCGCCGATGAGGGAGTAGAAGCGGGCCCCGGCGGCGTGGGAGACCATGGACATGGCGGGGATCGGTGAGAAGCCGGCCAGCCGGTCGGGCCCGTACTCCTTGATGGTGTGGACGTGGGCGGCGGCGATCATCTCGGAGACCTCGTCCCAGCCGGCCCGGACCAGGCCGCCCTTGCCGCGCACCGACTTGTAGCGGCGGGAGCGCTCGGGGTCGGAGACGACGTCGGCCCAGGCGAGGACCGGGTCGCCCAGGCGGGTCCTGGCCTCCCGGTACATCTCCAGCAGCACTCCGCGCACGTACGGGTAGCGGACCCGGGTGGGCGAGTAGGTGTACCAGGAGAAGGCGGCGCCGCGCGGGCAGCCGCGCGGCTCGTACTCGGGGCGGTCGGGGCCGACGGAGGGGTAGTCGGTCTGCTGGGCCTCCCAGGTGATGATGCCGTCCTTGACGTACACCTTCCAGGAGCAGGAGCCGGTGCAGTTGACTCCGTGGGTGGAGCGCACCACCTTGTCGTGGCTCCAGCGGTCCCGGTAGAACTCGTCGGCCTGCCGCCCGCCGATGCGGTGCAGGGTGCGGTGGTCCTCGGAGACCTCTGCGCGGGTGAAGAAGCGGCGGGTGCCGACCAGCGCGTCGCTCAGTTCGCCGTCGATGCCCGGTGGCTGCTTCGTCCGTCCGGCCGGTTCAGTGTTCTTCTTGCTCACCGCAGTGTCCCTCCCGGGGCAGAGATGGAGATATGTCAGCCTGCGTTCGGGCAGGTGCTGTTGCCAACGGGTGTCACCTCATGGGCGCACATCCGTCACGCCCGGCGCGGAAGGGTCACGTGCGGACCGGGAGCGGATCTCGGCCGGGCGCACCCGGGCCATCGTGTAGGCCAGGGCGCCGGCGGCGACGGCGGCGAGGAGGAACATGCCTCCGGCGTAGGAGTCGGTGGCCCCGTAGACGGCGCCCATCACCAGGGGCGGGATGAATCCGCCCAGTCCGCCGGCGGCGCCGACCACGCCGGTGACGGAGCCGACCTTGTCGGCGGGGGTGAGGAGCGCGACCAGGGCGAAGGTGGCGCCGCTGCCGGCTCCCAGGGCGAGGGCCATGGACAGGAAGGCGACGGTGCCCCAGGGCGCGAGCGGCGGGGTGCCGGACTGGAGGAGGGCGCCGGCGGTGACGACGGCGAGGGAGAAGGCCAGTACCCGGGCGGGGCCGAAGCGGTCGGAGAGCCATCCGCCGGCCGGGCGCATCAGGACGGCCAGCAGGACGAAGCCGGCCATCCGGCGGGCGGCGTCGGCGGGTTCGAGGTCGTAGGCGTTCTGCAGGTGGACCGGCAGGTAGACGGAGAAGGCGACGTAGCCGCCGAAGGCCACCGCGTAGAGGGCGGAGGCCTGCCAGGTGATGCCCAGTCTGCCGGTGGCGCCCAGGCGTCGGATCAGGGGCTGGGTGGGGACGGCGCGGCCGGGCGCGTCGCGCAGCAGGACGGCGGCGAGCACCGCGTAGGCGGCCAGTACGGCGGCGGTCACCAGGAACGGGGTGGTGATGCTGTACCGGTCGACGAGCTGGACGGTGGTGAGGGCGCTGATGGCGGTGCCGCCCATGCCGGCGCCGAAGACGCCGATGGCCAGCCCGCGGCGTTCGGGCGGGAACCAGGCGTTGACGAAGGGGACGCCGATGGCGAAGGCGGTGCCGCCGATGCCGAGGAAGAAGCCTCCGGCGAGGAGGCCGGCGAGGGAGGTGTGCCCGGCCAGTCCGAGGTAGAGCACCGGGACGATGGTGGCCGTGGAGACCAGGGGGAACATGACGCGCCCGCCGTAGCGGTCGGTGAGCGCGCCCACCGGGATGCGGCCGAGTGAGCCGACCACCACGGGCACGGCGACGAGTAGCGACTGCTCGAAGGCGGACAGGTCCAGGATGTCCTTGAAGCGGGGCCCCAGAGGGCTGAGCAGTGCCCAGGCCCAGAAGTTGAGGGCGAATCCTGCGGTGACGACGGCCAGCATCAGGCCCCGGCGGCCTGGCGCCGCGGCCCGGTCGGCGTCGCGGACGGGCGGGCCGGTTCCTGTCTCGCGTGGGTTGTCCATGGCGGTACTCGCACCCTTCTCGGGTTCGGCTCGGTTCGTCATGTCCCCGCCCAGCAACCGACGGTACGTGCCGGGGCCGGTGGTGACGCGGTGTCAGGGCTGCGGCGTGCCAGGGTTCTTGGCGCCGGGCAACCATCTCTGCCGGGGCACCGCGCGGGTAAGGGTCCATCCGGGCCGGCTGCCGGGACCTTTGGTCCCGGCCACGGGCTCCGGGTGGGCGGGGGCGGTGCCGCGCGGCCGGGGGCGGACCCTGGTGCGGTGCGGGCGGCGTTCATGGCTGCTCCCGGCGTTCGGTGACCGGTCCGGCCGGGGGTGCCGGGGCCGGCGAGGGCAATATACTACGGCTATGTCCGTGGAAAATATGGGTCCGCTGCCCGGCGGGGCGGACGACCGCCCGTCGATGTCCCCGCAGCGCCGTGCCGTCCTGCTGCGTCTTCGCGGGCATCCGGGCCATGTCGCCGTCGCCGACCTGGCGCCGCAGTGCGGCCTGCACGCCAACACCGTCCGGGAGCACCTCGACGCGCTCGTCGACACCGGCCTGGTCACCAGGGAACGGGCGCCGGCCGCCGGCCGCGGGCGCCCGGCCTGGCGCTACCGTGCCCGCGGGCCGCAGCAGGCGGCGGCACGCGAGTACGCCGGGCTGGCCGCCGTGCTGGCCGCCCGCATCGCGCGCACCTCCGCCGATCCACGGGCCGACGCACTGGCCGCCGGCGAGGAGTGGGGCCGTGCCCTGCTCGCCGGACGGGAGCCCGCGGGTTCCGGCCGGCAGGCGCGCGCCGGGGTGCTGAAGCTCTTCGAGGAGATCGGCTTCGCGCCGGAGGCGGACGAGCGGGCGCTTTCGGCGCGGCTTCTCCGCTGCCCGTTCATCGAAGTGGCCCGCGAGCATCCCGGTGTCATCTGCAATGTGCACGCCGGGCTGGCCCGGGCCGCCCTGAGCGGGCTGGGCGGAGACGCGGAGACGGTGGAACTGATCCCGTTCGCCGAGCCCGGCGCCTGCCTGCTGCACCTGGGACCAGGGCCGGGAAGCGGCCCGCCGGCCGGCGGCACCGCGGGGACGTGCTCCCGGTGACCGTCTCGCTGAGCGAGCCCGGCCCGGGTCTGCCCTCCTCCCCCGGGCACGCCCGGGTGTTCCCCCGCGCCTCGTGGCACCTGTGGGTGAACGCGGTCGTGGTGGTGTGGCTGGTGCTCTTCGCCGTCGTCGCGCTGGTCCATCCGTTCGTACCGGTGGCCCGCTGGCTGCTGGTCCATCTATTGCTTCTCGGTGCGGTCAGCAACGCGGTGGTCATCTGGTCCGGGCACTTCGCCGCCTCGGTGCTGCGGCTGCCCGAAGCCGGACGCGGAGCGCCGGCGGCCGTGCGGCTGGCGGTCCTGAACGCGGGGGCGGCCACCGTGATCGGCGGGATGATCGCCGGGTCGTGGCCGGCGGTGCTGGCGGGGGCGGCCGCCGTCGCGGGGGCGGTGGCGGCGCACGCGGTGTGGCTGGTCCGGCTGCTGCGCCGGGCGCTGCCGGGCCGCTTCTCGATGACGGTGCGCTACTACGTCGCGGCCGCCGCGCTGCTGCCGGCGGGGGCGGCGCTGGGGGTTCTGCTGGCCCACGGCGGTCTTCCCGGGGACTGGCAGGCGCGGGTGCTGGTCGCCCACAAGCTGGTCAACCTGCTGGGCTGGATCGGTCTGACCGTCGCCGGAACGCTGATCACGCTGTGGCCGACGATGCTGCGCACCCGGGTGGTGGACGGCGCGGAGCGTGCCGCGCGTTCGGCGCTGCCCGTGCTGCTTGTCGGCCTGACGGGAGCGGTCGCCGCCGCGCTCGCCGGTCCGCCGGCGGTGGCGGCGGCCGGGGTGGCCCTCTACGCGGCGGGGCTCGTGGTCGCGGGGGCACCGTGGATCCGCGAGGCCCGCGTGAGGCCTCCGCATTCGTTCGCCGCCTGGTCGGTGGCGGCGGGCGCCATCTGGCTGGCCGGTGCCCTCGTGGCCCTGGCCGTCATCCTGGTCACCGCGCCCTCGTGGGCGGTGGTGGTCGAGCGCACCCCGTATCTGACCGCTCCGCTGGCCGCCGGGTGGATCGCCCAGGTGCTGCTGGGCGCCCTGAGCTTCCTCGTCCCGGTGGTGCTCGGCGGCGGGCCCGCCGCGGTGCGGGCCGCCACCGCCTCGATGGAGCGCGGCTGGCCGCTGCGGCTGACGGTGACGAACGCGGCGCTGCTGGTGGCCCTTCTCCCGGTGCGCGGAACAGTGCGGGTGGTCTGCGCGGTGCTGCTGCTGGTGACGCTGCTGGTGTTCTTGTCGCTGCTGGTGCGCACCGTGGTGCGCGGCAGGCGCCCGCGGCAGGACGCCGCACCGGACGTGCCCGCCCCGGCGCGGGGACCGGAGGCGGCGACGGGAGAAGGGGCCGGGGTGCGCGCGCGCCGGGTGCCGATGGGCGTGACCGCCGGGCTGGCGGCCGTGGAGCTGGCCGCCGCCGCGGCCGGAACCCTCGACCTGGGAAGCCTGACGCCGTCGTCCCCGGCCGCCGCGGCGNCCGCGGCGGCCGGGGACGACGGCGGGCAGGTGGCCCCCACCGGGCGCACCACGACCGTCGCCGTAGAAGTGCGGGGCATGCGCTTCTCCCCCGCCGCCGTCGATGTCCCCGCCGGTGACCGGCTGGTGGTGGAGCTGCACAACACCGGGACGGACCGGCACGACCTGGTGCTGGACACCGGGGCGCGCACCGGCATGCTCGCACCGGGCGAGCGGGAGACCCTCGACGCCGGGGTCGTCGGCCGCGACACCGAGGGCTGGTGCTCGGTGCCCGGTCACCGGCAGATGGGCATGGTCTTCGAGGTGCGGGTCACCGGGTCCGCGGCCGCCGGGCACGAGCACGGGGAGGGCGGCGGGGCCGGTCACGGCCAGGGAGCGGCGGAGGAGGAGTCCGCCCCCGCGGTCCTGGACCCCGCGGCGGAGCCGGGTGAGGGGTTCGTCCCCCACGATGCGCTGCTGCCGCCAGCCGCCGGCGGGCCCGGCCCCCGCCTGCACCGGCACACCCTGACCGTGACGGAGACCGAGCGGGAGGTCGCCCCGGGCATCCGGCAGACCCGGTGGACGTTCGGCGGGACGGCACCGGGGCCCGCCCTGCGCGGGCGTGTCGGTGACACCTTCGAGATCACCCTGGTCAACGACGGGTCGATCGGCCACTCCGTCGACTTCCACGCCGGAGCCCTGGCCCCCGAGGAGCCGATGCGCACCATCCAGCCGGGCGAGTCGCTCACCTACCGGTTCACCGCCACCCGCAGCGGGGTGTGGATGTACCACTGCTCGACGATGCCCATGTCGGTGCACATCGCCAACGGCATGTACGGGGCGGTCGTCATCGACCCGCCCGGTCTCCCGGGCGCGGACCGGGAGTACCTGCTGGTGCAGTCGGACCTCTACCTCGGTCCCCAGGGCGGCACGGCGGACGCGGACAAGCTGGCGGCACGGCGCCACGACGGTGTGGTCTTCAACGGCTACGCCGGCCAGTACGCCCACGCCCCGCTCGCGGCCCGGGCCGGTGAGCGGGTGCGCATCTGGGTGCTGGCGGCCGGACCGGACCGGCCGGGCTCCTTCCACGTCGTGGGCGGCCAGTTCGACACGGTCTTCCAGGAGGGTGCCTACCGGCTGCGGCCCGATGACCCGGAACAGGGCGGGGCCCAGGTGCTGGGCCTGCATCCGGCAGCCGGCGGGTTCGTGGAGCTGACCTTCCCGGAGCCGGGGACCTATCCCTTCGTCTCGCACATCATGACCGACGCCGAACGCGGCGCCCTGGGTGCCTTCGAGGTCGGCGAGGCCCGGTGAGGCGTGGCCGCGCCGGTCGCGCAGGCGGGTCCGGCAGGACAGGGCTCGGGCAGTCTTAGCCCGAACGGCCCAGGTGAGGGACCTTCGGCACCGCTGCGCCGGGCGTCGGGACGCGCATGATGGCAGCAGTGGATCAACGACGAGCGACGGAGCGTCCGGCCCCCCGGCCGGGGACGCTCCCTGGGAGAGGCCCCCGGTGCACGAAACCGCACTCGACACGAAAACCGTGACGGACCTGGTCGCCGAGGCGACGGCCGCGCCGTCGATGTACAACGCCCAGCCGTGGCGCTTCCGGTACCTGAAGGAAAGCCGGACGTTCCAGCTCCGCTCCGACCCCGGACGCACCGTGCCGCACTCCGACCCCGACTCCCGGGCCCTGCACATCGGCTGCGGCGCCGCCCTGCTCAACCTGCGGGTCGCCGCCGCACACCGCGGGTGGAAGGCCTCGGCCGAGCTGCTGCCGGACCCCTCGGACCCGGAGCTGCTGGCCCTGGTCCGTCTGGTCCCGGCCGGTGACGACGCCGCGGAGCTTGCCGCGCTGCACCCGGCGATCTCCCGCAGGAGGACGAGCAGAGCCCCCTTCGATGAGCGGCAGGTACCGGCGGCGCTCCAGGAGGAGCTGCGGGAAGCCGCCCGACGGGAGGCCGCGTGCCTGGTCTTTCCCGACCGCTATCACGTCCAGAACGTGCTGGACCTGGTGTACGACGCCGAGGGGCGGGACGCGGCCGACCCGGGGCGTGCGGAGGATCTCGCCCGCTGGACACGCGTCGGCCACGAGGCCGCGGAGACGGCCAGGGACGGCGTCCCGGAGTACACCTTCGGGCCGCGCAAGCACGACGGCAAGGCGCCGGTGCGGGACTTCTCCGGCCGGAGGCCGGTGACCGACCGCGAGGCGGCGGTGTTCGAATCCGCCCCCAATCTGGTCCTGCTGGGCACCGCCGAGGACCGGCGGAGCGACTGGCTGCGGGCCGGCCAGGCGATGGAGCGGGTGCTGCTCGCCGCCACCCTCAACGGCCTGTCCACCGCCCTCACCTCGCACGCGCTGGAATGGCCCGACCTGCGGTGGGTGGCCCGCGACCCGCAGTCCGACATGGGGTACGTGCAGATGGTGATGCGGCTCGGCTACGGACCGGAAGCACCCGGGTCCCCGCGCCGCCCGGCTGAGGAGGTGCTGTACATCGAGTGAGCGGGGGTCCCGGCCCGGGACACCCAGTGCACGGACCCCAGGACTCCGCGCGCGGCGCACCGGCAGAAGTGAGTACGCGTACTCATGGCATGGCCGGCCGCCGTTGCGAGACTCGTGGCACAGACAGGAAAGGGACGGGGACACATGAACAGCAACCAGCGGGTGCAGCGCTTCTTTTCGGCGATCTCGGGCACGTGGCCGTCGCGGATCTACCTCGCGGCGGCCTTCGCGCTGCTCACCTGGGTGGCCGTGGACACGATGTTCGTCGACCACGCGGACGCCTCCTTCGCGGCGGTGATCCCGATGCTGTTCACCGCGCCGACGAGTCTCGTCGTCCTGCTGCTGCCGGAGGGGTCGGCCGTGGCCTACTTCGCGGCGGTCGCGGTGGCGGCCGTGATCAACGCGGCGCTGCTCGGGCTGGCGGTGCGGGCTCTGCGCGGGGGCGCCGCCCGCCCGGCTCAGGCATAGGCGCGATGTGGCGGGGGTGCCCGACTGTCTCTCCCCCAGCGCTCCGGACAGGACACCGCCCCGGCCTCCCCTCCGGAAGAGGGCGGGAAGCCGGGGCGGTGCGTGCCGCCTCCCGGCGGAAGGGGCCGGCGGGAGGCGGCGTCCGGGGTGCTGCCTGTGTCAGGCCGGCAGCACCGTGGTCAGATCAGGGGACCGGGGGGTAGTAGACCGTGGTGAGCCGCCCCTGGGCGCTGGACGGGCCGTAGCCCCCGCCGCCGGCGAAGCTCGCCGTGTAGGTGTCGGCGGTCACCACCAGCCAGGACACCGGCACATTGGTCAGGGTGGCGACACCGTTGGCATCGGTCACCGCGGTGCCCAGCAGGACCGGGCCGGAGGTGGTGTTGGCCCGGAACGTGACCGGCTGGCCCGGAATCCCGGCTCCGGTGGTGGTGTTGATGAGCCTGGCGCTGAGCACCGGGATGACGAGGGTGCCGTTGTAGCGGAGCCTGACCGTTGCCGGTGAGGCGGTCATCCGCGTGGCGGTGGCACCGACGTTGTGCGTCATGCTGCCCGTGGACCCGGCGAAGCAGGTGTCCCCGCTGTATGTCGCGGTGACGGTGCGCGGCCCGGCCGTGGCGAAGCTGGTGGTCACGCACACCTGGCCGTTCGCATTGAGCGTGCCGGTCAGCGTGGGGCCGCCGGCGACCACGAAGGTCACCGTTCCGGAGGGCGTGCCCGCCCCGGGGGGACTCGCCTGCACAGTGGCGCAGAACGTCACGGTCTGGCCGATGGAGGACGGGTTGGGTGACGAGGTGAGGGTCAGATTGCTCTGCGCCTGGTTGACCTGCAGCGTCACCTGGTTCGAGGTGGCGCCCGCGTACTCTCCGTCTCCCGCGTAGGTGGCGGTCACCAGGTAGGTACCCGGCTGGAAGTCGGCGGTGACCGTGGCGGTTCCTGTGCCGTCCAGCACGGCCGTATAGGTCGGGCCGCCCTGCACCACGAATTCGACGGCACCGGTGGGTACACCGTCACCCGTGGATGCCACGGTCGCGGTGAGCGTCACCTGTTCGCCGCAGACCGCCGGATTCGGGGCGGCGGTGAGCGTGACCGTGGTTTCTGCCGGCTCCACCACCTGCACCAGACTGTCCGAGGAGGACTGGTAGTTCCCGTCCCCCTGGTAGTTGGCGGTCACGGTGTAGGTGCCGGCGGGCAATGCGGTGGACACCGTGGCCACACCGCTGCCGTCGAGCGTCCCGGTCAGCAAGGCGCCGTCGACGAAGAACTGAACCGTGCCGGTCGGTGTCCCGGCCCCCGGAGCGTCGGCTGTCACCGTGGCGGTGAACGTCACTTGCTCTCCGGAGGAGGAGGGGTTCGGAGCCGAGGTCAGCACGGTGGTGGTAGCCGCGGGTTCCACCACCTGCAGCACGGTGCCCGAGGACTGCGCGAACTCGCTGTCCCCCTGGTAGGTCGCGGTGACCGCGAACAGTCCTGCGGTGTCCAGTTCGGTCGACACCGTGGCCACGCCACCGGCATCCAGCGTCCCCGTCAGCATCGTGCCGTTCACCTCGAACAGCACGGACCCAGTGGGAGTTCCCGAGCCCGGCGTCACCGCCGCCACTGTGGCTGTGAACGTCACCGTCTCGCCCACCACGGACGGGTTGGGGTCGGTGACCAGCGAGGTAGTGGTCTGGGCCTGCCCGACGACCTGGACCAGACTGTCCGAGGACGACGTGAAATCACCATCACCCTGATACGTCGCAGTCACCGGGTACGACCCCCCGGTCAGCGGAGCCGACACCGTCGCCACACCACCGGCATCCAGCGTCCCCGTCAGCGTCGGACCACCGGTGATCACGAACTCCACCGTCCCGGTCGGAGTCCCCGCACCCGGAGCCACCGCCGACACCGTCGCCGTGAACGTCACCACCTCACCCGACACCGACGGATTCGGATCCGACACCAACGACGTCTCCGACGACGCCTGTTGGACGACCAAGGAATCACTGTCCGTTGCACCGAGGAATTCGGCGTCACCCGAGTAGGTTGCCGTCAGTGTGTAGGGGCCGGCGGTCGTCAGGGTGGTGGACGCCGTGGCCACTCCGCTGCCGTCCAGCGTTCCGGTCAGCACCGTGCCGTTCACCGTGAACTCCACCGTCCCGGTCGGAGTCCCCGCACCCGGAGCCACCGCCGACACCGTCGCCGTGAACGTCACCACCTCACCCGACACCGACGGATTCGGATCCGACACCAACGACGTCTCCGACGACGCCTGCTCCACCACCTGCAGCACCGTGTCCGACGACTGCACGAACTCGGCATCACCGAGATACGTCGCCACCACCGAATACGAACCCGCATCCGGCAACGCGGTCGTCACCGTCGCCACACCGCTACCGTCCAGCGTCCCCGTCCCCACCGAAACGCCGTCCACCGTGAACTGCACCAGACCCGTCGGAGTCCCCGCACCCGGAGCCACCGCCGACACCGTCGCCGTCAGCGACACCACCTCACCCGCCACCGACGGACTCGGATCAACCGAAACCGAAGTTTCCGACGAAGCCTGCTGAACTACCTGCTGCACCACGCCCACAGACGACGTGAAATCACCATCACCCTGATACGTCGCGGTCACGGTGTAGGTGCCCACATCCAGAGGAGTGGATGCCGTGGCCACCCCACTGCCGTCCAGCGTCCCGGTCAGCACCGTACCGTTCACCGTGAACTCCACCGTCCCGGTCGGAGTCCCCGCACCCGGAGCCACCGCCGACACCGTCGCCGTGAACGTCACCACCTCACCGACAACAGGCGAAACCGGGTCTGCGGTCACCTCGATTCCCGTCTCGGCCTGGGCCACGACCAGTGCAGCCGTGTCCGAAGAGGGGCCGAAGTCTCCCTCTCCTTGGTAGTCCGCGGTCACGGTGTACGAACCGACCAGCAGCGGTGAGGTGGAGACCGTGGCCACGCCGCTGCCGTCCAGCGTCCCCGTTCCCACCGGAACACCGTCCACCGTGAACTCCACTGTCCCGGTCGGTGTTCCCGCACCCAACTCCACCGCCGACACCGTGGCGACAAGATCCACCGTCTCACCCGACACGGGGGAAACCGGCTCGAAGGTGAGGACCGTCTGGGTGTCGACGGGCACCACGACCTGGCTCACCGCGGCCGAGGTCGAGGAGACGAAGTCCGGGTCCCCGGAGTAGACGGCCGTGACGGTGTACGTTCCCGCCGGGAGAGAAGGCACGGTGACCGATGCTTCACCATTGGGCTGCAGTGTGCCCGTGACCGTGGTGCCGTTGTAGGTGAAGTCCACCGTGCCGGTCGGGGTCCCGGCCCCGGGCGGCACCACCGCGACGAACGCGGTCCAGGTCACCGGCTCACCGGCGGTCGCCTGGGGCGGAGGGTCCAGTGTGGTGGTCGTCTGCGCGGGATCGACCTGCTGGGTGTCGGTGTCCGACGAGGGATCGAACTCGCCGACCACCCCTTGATAGGCCGCTGTGGCGTTGTAGGTGCCCGCGTTCTCGAAGACCAACGAGTATTCCGCCTGACCGTTCACGTCCAGAGTCAGCGGCTCGTCAACCAGGACGCCGTCGATCGTGAGCAGCACCGTGCCGGTGGGCGTGCCGGTTTCTGTTCCGTCCGCGACCACCGTCACGGTGAAGGTGACCAATTCCCCGACGACCGATGGGTCGGGTGCTGAGGTCAGTGTGGTGATTGACATGATCGAGATCCCTTCCGTGGTAGCTTCACGACGAGGAAGGGGGCATTTTTGCTCGCCTGATTCCGTGCCGCCGTGAAGCACTTCTCTCTTCCGGGCCCCAAATGGCAGCACTCACCGCTCATCGCGCCTTCGCGCCGCAGAAGTCAACTGATTCGACGCACAGTTGGATGCCCGCGTGTCTCTGATTCCAGTAGGCGCACGCCTATTGCCCGGCCGCCAGACTGCGTGGGCAGAAATCCCACGGACGAGGGAGCGCACTATCGGCGCCATGGCTGCATTTTCATTCATGGCACGCGCCGCACAGGGTCTACCGCACGCCCCGAGGGCGACATTTACCGGCGCCGAGTGGCCACAGGAAGGTCGGATTCGATGCGCCGTAATCAATTACCGCCACCGACGGGCAGAAGTGCACACCGCGGCAGAAGTCTATCCGTCATCAGGGGTCCGCGTCACGGAATGTGCATACGAGGGGCGGATCCCGGGCGGACCGACACCAGCGTCGCCGACTGCCGGGTGACAGACGATCATGCGTCGGCCGGAGGACGACCGGATCGGCGTCTCTCCGGGGGCAGCAGAGCCCCGGGAGGAACGGCGAAGGGCCGGACCGGTCTCCCAGTCCGGCCCTTCGCCGAAATCAGGCTGTGGTGCAGGCGGAGTTGTCGAGGGTGAAGGTGTCCGGCGAGGTGTTGGAGCCGGTCCAGGTGCCGGTGAAGCCCAGCGTGACCGAGCCGCTCACCGGGATGACCGAGGTGTAGGAGGCCGGCCGGACGGTGACGGCCGAACCTGACTGCGTCACGGTGCCGCCCCACAGGTTGGTGACGGTCTGGCCGGCCGGGAAGGACCAGCCCAGCGTCCAGCCGTCGAGGGCGGAGGTGCCGGTGTTACTGATCACGACCTCTCCCTGGAAGCCGCCCGGCCACTCCCCCACCACCCGGTAGGCGACGGAACAGGCGGCGTCACCCGGCTCCTGGCCGCCGCCGTCCGCGGTGGTGACGTTCACCGCGGGCGAGCGTGACGAGCGGTTGCCGGCCGCGTCGCGCGCGTAGACGGCGAAGGAGTAGCCGGTCTGCGGCGTCAGTCCGGTGACGGTCGCCGAGTTGCCGGCGGAGGTGGCCACCACGGTCTCCGAACCTGTGGCGACGCGGACCACGTCGTATCCGGTGACCCCCACGTTGTCGGTGGAAGCGGCCCACGACAGGGTGAC
This sequence comes from Streptomyces sodiiphilus, assembly GCF_039529215.1. Taxonomy (NCBI): domain Bacteria; kingdom Bacillati; phylum Actinomycetota; class Actinomycetes; order Kitasatosporales; family Streptomycetaceae; genus Streptomyces; species Streptomyces sodiiphilus. The sequence continues at coordinate 41,946 of NZ_BAAAMJ010000002.1, forward strand.
GGACGTGGCGGTGATGTCCGAGGCGACGGGCGTTCCGGGCGTGGTGGGCGGTGTGGTGTCCTCGCCGCCGCCGGAGCCGTAGACGGTGGCTTCGCGGGAGGTGTCGCCGATGCCGTCGGGGCCGTGGAAGATGCGGCGGCCCCAGTCGGTCAGCGAGGCGGGGTCGAAGTCACGGACCATGTCGAGGTAGTCCACCCCGCCGCTGTTCCCGCTCCAGGACCAGCCCAGGTAGCCCAGGCCCAGCTCCCGGGTGATGCGCAGGATGGCGTCCTCGTCCGGGTCGCCGTCGGAGTGGTAATGCCCGAACTCGCCCACCAGAATCGGCAGCCCCGCGTTCACGAAGTGCGTCAGATAGGAACGGATCACCGACTCCTGCTCGAACACCCCGTACATGTGGATCGAGAACATCGTGTTGCCCTGCGGGTCCGCGTCGAACACCGACCGGGCGTTGTCCCGCATCGTGTGCGTCCAGTCCTGGCCCCAGTTCGGGGCGTCCACCATCAGCGCGTGCTCGAACCCGGCCTGCCGCAGCTTGACGATCGCCCCGCGGGTGTCGGCCGCCCACCGCTCGTACCCGGTGTTGCCGTGCGGCTCGTTGCCGATGTTGATGACGACATAGTCCTCCTCGCCGCGCAGCGCGTCCCGGATGCTGATCCAGTAGTCGGCAGCCTGATCCAGGGAGGCCGCAGCTCCCTCCTCACCGTAGCCGGTGGTGTCATGTACCTCCAGCACACAGATCAGCCGGTGCTGCTTGCACAGCGAGACGATGTTCCGTACATCGGAGACATCGTTGCGGGTCCAGCGGTCACCGCTGGAGAGCACCACCCGCACCGTGTTCGCCCCCAGCTCCTTGATGTGCCCGAGCGCGGCGGTCCGCCCCGTGAACCAGGTGTGCGGATGATTCACCCCCCGCATCACGAAATCATTGCCGTTGCTCTCCAGCACCCGGCCGTCCTGGACGTGGATGCCCGTGGCTGCCGCGGCGGGTTCGGCCTGCGCGGTCCGACTCAGTCCCAGGAGGGACAGCAGGAGGCCGATGGCGGCCGCGAAGGCCGCCAAGATGCGGGGTCCAGTTCTCATGTGCGACTCCAGACGAACGCGGCCCCGCCAGGGGGACCGGTGACCGAGATGGACTGGCGCACGGTGGCCTCCCGAGAGCATGGGAGCGCTCCCAACGATGGCCGGCCGCCTCCCCGCGCCGCCTCCCTATCAACCCATTCTTGTCATTGCCGCGTCAAGACCAGTGCACGGCCGACGCCCCGCAGGGCGCACCCGAGGAGCCGTCAGAAGCCCGGGCCGGGCCGGGTGTGCTGCACGCTGATCCAGTGCCTGCTGGTCATCTCGTCGAAGATCCAGTGGCCGCCGAAGCGCCCCAGGCCGGACTCCTTCTCACCGCCGAACGCGGCGTTGATGTCGTCGTGCACCGTGCTGCCGTTGACGTGCGTCATGCCCGCCTCCACCCGCCGGGCGAACCGCAGCCCCCGCTCGGTGTCACGGGTGAACACCCCGCTCGACAGGCCGTACTCGGTGGCGTTGGCCAGGCGCAGAGCGTCCTCCTCGCCCTCCGCCCGGATGACGGTGGCGACCGGCCCGAAAACCTCCTCCGCCGCGGTCGCGACCTCGTTGCCGCCCAGCAGCAGGTGTGGCGGCAGTACCCGTCCGGTGGGGCCCTGCGGTCCCCCGGAGAGCAGCAGCTCGGCTCCCTGCCCGACGGCCCGGCCGATCTTGTCCCGTACCGAATCCAGCTGGCTGTCGCTGATCAGAGGACCGATCTGGGTCTTCTCGTCCCGGGGGTCGCCGGTGCGCAGCGCCCTGGCCCGTTCCAGGCACCGCTCGACGAGATCGTCGTGCACGGCCGCGTCCGCGATCACCCGGTTGGTGGCCATGCAGACCTGGCCCTGGTGGAAGTAGCTGCCGTGCACGGCCGCGTCGGCGGCGGCGTCCAGATCGGCGTCGTCGAGGATCACCAGGGGGCCGTTGCCCCCGAGTTCCAGGGCCAGGTGCTTGAGCCCGGCCTTGGCCGCGATGCCCTTGCCTACCGGGGTGGAGCCGGTGAAGGAGATGATGCGGGGCACCTCGTGCTCGACCATCGGGTCACCGACCTCGCCGCCCCGGCCGATGACGACGCTCAGCACGCCGGGGGGAAGCCCGGCCTCCTCGTAGATCTTGGCGAGCAGCAGCCCGCCGGTCACCGGGGTGTCCCCGGCGGGTTTGAGCACCACGGCGTTGCCGACGGCCAGCGCGGGGGCGACGGAGCGGTTGGAGAGGAAGAGCGGGAAGTTCCAGGGGCTGATCACGCCGACGACCCCGGCGGGCCGGCGGTAGACCCGGTTCTCCTTGCCCGGCACATCGGAAGGGACGGTCTCCATCTCCAGGAACGTGCGGCCCGCGGCTGCCTGGGTGATGGCCCGGCAGATCTGCGTCTCCATGCCGATCCGCAGCCGGGTGCAGCCCGCCTCGCGGGTCAGCCAGCCGGCGATCTCCTCGTGGCGCTCCGCCATGATGCCGGCGGCGCGGCGCAGGACCGCGGCCCGTTCCGTGGGGTGTGCGTCGGCCCAGTCGCGCTGGGCGACGCGCGCGGAGCGGTAGGCGTCGTCGACATCGGAGGCCCCGGCCAGCGGAATCTCGGTGAGGACGTCGCCGGTGTAGGGGTCGGTGTCGGTCTGCACCGACCCGGAGCCGCCGGCGCGCCATCGGTCGCCGATCGGCATGCGGTCGAAGCCGGTGTACGGGAGAGGGGTCTGATGGTGCGACATACGGACAGGGTGACCAGCGGCGCGGGAGTCGGCTCGCAGACACGCCGCACCGAAAACTTTCCGACTGCCCGCGCCTCCCTTCTCCCCAGCAAGGGCATTCAGGAGCCGGGGGTACCCCAGCAACGCACTCTTGACCCGACCATGACCAATTACTAGCCTTCCGGAACCGCTCCGGAAATTTTCGGCCCCACATGTCTCGGAGAGTCCATGAGAAGGCCCGAATGGCAGACCAGCAGGCGATCATTCCTCGGTCTGGTTCCCCTCACCGTCGCCGCCGGCACCGCACCTGCCCTGGCCGGCCCGGCCGCCGCGGCCGGCCGTCCCTCCCCGGGAGGCGGGAGCCGCCGCCGGTACGTCTCCCCCTCGCCGGTGCACGGCGGCTTCCCGCTGGTCGCCGGAGGGGCCGCGGCCCCCCTCGTGGTCAGCTCGGAGGACTACCCCGGCGTGCGCCGGGCCGTCGGCGATCTGCGGGACGACACCGAGCGCGTCACGGGCGTCCAGCCCGTCGTCGCCACCGACAAGCCGCCGCGAGGCACGAGCGACATCGTGCTGATCGGCACCATCGGCCACAGCCCGCTGATCGACGGCCTGGTGGCGGCCGGGAAGCTGGACGTCACGGGGATCGCCGGACGCTGGGAGACCACCGTCGAGCAGGTCGTCCAGCATCCGATGCCAGGTGTGCGCCGGGCTTTCGTCATCGCGGGCAGCGACCAGCGCGGCACCATCTTCGGCATCTACGAGACCTCCCGCCAGATGGGGGTCTCGCCCTGGTACTGGTGGAACGACGTCCCCGCCCAGCGGCACGAGGAGCTGTACGTACGGCCGGGCCGGCACAGCCAGGGGACCCCCGCGGTCAAGTACCGCGGCTTCTTCATCAACGACGAGAACCCCGCACTGGGCACCTGGGCGCCCGGGTACTTCGGCCCGGGCCACGCGCCGGGTTTCGAGAACGGGTTCAACAGCGCCTTCTACGCCAAGGTCTTCGAGGTCATGCTCCGGCTCAAGGCCAACTACCTGTGGCCGGCGGTGTGGGGCAGGGCGTTCGCGGAGGACGACCCGGACAACCACCGCACCGCCAAGGAGTACGGCGTCGTCATGGGCACCTCGCACGAGGCGCCCATGATGCGCGGCATCGAGGAGTGGAACCGGCACGCCACCCCGGCCCAGCGGGACAGCGAGGGCAACATCACCGTCCCCGGCAGCGACCCCTACGGCGGCACCGGTGAGTGGAGCTTCCGGCGCAACGGCGAGGCCATCAAGAAGTACTGGGCCGACGGCATCACGCGCATGCTGGAGGAGGACTTCGAGGGGGTCGTCACCCTCGGGATGCGCGGCGCGGGTGACGTCAGCCTGCCCGACGGCGACGGCATCGACCTGATGGAGGAGATCCTCGCCAGCCAGCGGGAGATCCTCGACGAGCTGACCGGGGACACCGACATCACCACCGTCCCGCAGGTGCAGACCCTCTACAAGGAGGTCCAGCGGTACTGGGACCAGGGGCTGCGCCCGCCGGAGGATGTCACCGTCGTCTTCTGCGACGACAACTGGGGCAACATGCGCAAGGTCCCGGACCCCCGGCTGCCCGAACGCAGCGGTGGCTACGGCCTCTACTACCACTTCGACTACGTGGGCGGCGGCCGCAACTACAAGTGGGTCGACACCATCAACCTCACCAACACCTGGGAGCAGCTGCATCTGTCCTACGCCTACGGCATCGACCGGCTGTGGGTGGTCAACGCCGGCGACATGAAGGCGGAGGAGCTGCCCCTGCAGTTCTTCCTGGACTACGCCTGGGACCCGGAGCGCCGGCCGCTGGAGCGGCTCGACGATTGGCTGGTGGCATACGCCGAGGAGAACTTCGGCCCCGGGCACGCGCGGGACATCGCCGCCGTGCTGCACACCTACGGCATCCTGCAGGCCCGGCGCAAGCCGGAGCTGCTCAACCGCCACATCAGCCTGGACCCGGACAAGGACCTGAGCACCGACCCGTCGGCCGTCGTCTACGACGACGAGGCCAGCCCCTACAGCCTCACGGACTACCGGGAGATCGACCGGGTCACCGAGGAGTGGCGGGAACTGGCCGAGGAGGCCGAGCGGATCGGCGGGGAACTGCCGGAGTCCGCGCAGGACGCCTACTTCCAGCTGGTGCTGTACGCGGTGAAGGCGAGCGCGAATCTCTACGCGCTGCGGCAGGCGGAGTTCACCAACCTCCTCTACGCCGAACAGGGGCGGGCCGCCACCAACGACCTGGCGGACGCCACCGACGCGCGCTTCGCGGACGACCAGGCGCTGTCGGACTACTACAACTACACCCTGGCCGACGGGAAATGGGAAGGCTTCCAGACCCAGCCCAAGATCGGGTACGGCGATGTCGAGAGGTACGGGCCGGACGCCCCCTGGCAGCAGCCGCAGACGCCCGACCATGTCGCCCTGCCAGACGAGGTCTTCCCCGCCGTGCGGCGTATCGAGCTCGCCCGGGGAGCCGAGATGGGCGTGGCGGTCGACGGCTCGGATTGCTGGTGGCCGCGGGCACAGGAGCCTGCCGTCCTGCCGGAGTTCAGTCCGCACCAGAGCCAGCCCGAGCAGTACATCGATGTCTTCAACCGGGGGTCGGAGCCTTTCGACTGCACCATCCGGGCGGCCGAGCCCTGGGTGAAGGTGGAGGGCGGCAGCGGCCGGGTGGAGAAGGAACTGCGCGCGACCGTGCGGGTGGACTTCGCCCGCGCCCCCAAGGGCACCACCACGGTGCCGCTCACGGTCACCGGCCCTGACGGGGCCGAGGTCGAGGTCCGCGCGGTGGTGCGCAACCCCGGACGGCTGCCGGGACGGTTCGCCGGCTTCGTCGAGGCCAACGGCTATGTCTCGATGAAGGCCGCGCACTGCTCCAGGGCGGTGGCGGCCCACGGTGTGCGCTGGGGGGAGCTGCCGGACATCGGACGCACCGGCTCGGGCATGACGCCCTTCCCCGTCACGGCCTCCAGCCGGACTCCGGGGGGCGGCAGCCCCAGGCTGGAGTACGACATGCACCTGGTGACCGCCGGGGAGGTACGGGTGCTGGTGTACCTCTCGCCGAGGAATCCGGTGCTGGCGCGGGCGGAGCTGCGGTACGCGGTGTCGCTGGACGGTGCCCGGCCACAGACGGTGGACATCATCTCCGCCACCGGTTCCGACGACACCGCCATGAACAAGCAGTGGGAGCGGAACACCTCGGACAACGTGAACGTCACCGTCACGACGCACACGGTGAACAGGCCGGGACGTCACGTGCTGAAGCTGTGGATGGTCGATCCCACCGTCGTGGTACAGAAGATCGTGGTGGACACCGGCGGTCTGCGCCCCAGCTATCTCGGTCCGCCCGAGAGCCTGCGGGCCGGCCGGTGAGCTGAGCTCCGCGTCCGGCCGGTGCCGGGGGTTTCCTCCGTCCCGCACCGGCCGGACCCCGGGACCCGATGCGGCATTTCGGGCAGGGTCTGCCTTTTCTCCGCGGATCTGCGTTTTGCTAGCCTTCCCTGATACCTCGCGTTGCCGCCGCTTCAGGGAGACCCGTGTCCAACGTCCCACCACCGCCCGCAGAGCCTCCCCGCATATCCCGCGGCGGGCTCCGCGAGCGTCTGGCACAGCTGCCCCGCCCCGCCCTGGTCGGCGGCGCGGTGGCCATCGCGCTCGGCGGCACCTACCTGACCGGCCAGCTGGTCGTGGGCAGCACCATCGCTCCGGGGACCAGCGTGCACGGGGTGGACATCGGCGGGCTGACCCCGCAGGCCGCCCGTGAGACGCTCGACCGGGAGCTGGCCGGAGCCCGGACGGCCCCGGTGCCGGTGATCCTCGGCGGAGCGGAGGACGAGGTCCACACGGTGGATCCGGTCGCCGCCGGACTCGACCTCGACATCCCCGCCACCGTGGACCGGGCGGACCGGCCCGGGCTGCTCGGCAAGCTCTTCGGCAGCGGCGGCGGCGAGATCGCCCCCGTGGTGCTGGTGGACGAGAAGAAGGCGCGCGCCGAGCTGGACGCCCTGTCCGAGGAGTCCGCGTCCACGGTCCAGGAGGGCGCCATCTCCTTCGCGGGCGGCGAGATCGAGGTGACCGAGCCGCGGGCGGGCACCGCGCTCGATGTGGACGGCGCGCTGGACGGGCTCCGGGAGGGCTATCCGGCCGCCGCGGACCCCGTGCGGCTGCCGGTGACGGAGGCCGAGCCGCGGACCGACGACGCGGAGGTGCGGCGGGCGCTGAACGAGTTCGCCCGGCCGGCCGTGTCGGGCCCGGTCGTGCTGACCGCGAACGGCAAGGAGATCTTCATCGCCCCGGAGATCTTCGGCGACCATCTGACGATGACGCCTGACGACGAGGGGCGGCTCGTCCCGGAGCTGGACGGCGAAGGGCTCGCCGGTGACGAACGGCTGGCCGGGCCGGTCGCCGAGGCGGAGGTGCGGGCCACCGAGGCCCGGCTGCGCCTGGAGGGCGACGAGGTCGTGGTGGCCGCCGGCGGGGAACCGGGCAGCAGGGTGGTGAAGGACGCCATCGGGGACGCGGTGATGCCGCTGCTGACCGGCACCGGGGCGGCGCGCACCGGCCCGGTGGAGACCGAGACGGTCGAGCCGAAGGTCAGCCGCGAGAACTACCGGGAACTGGGCATCACCGAGAAGATGTCCAGCTTCACAGTGAGCTTCGATCCCGCCCCCTATCGCACCACCAACATCGGCCGGGCCGTGGAGCTGATCAACGGCTCGGTGGTGCTGCCCGGCGAGGAGTGGAGCTTCAACCGCACGGTCGGCGAGCGCACCAAGGAGAACGGGTTCGTCGAGGGCATCATCATCCTCGACGACCGGTACCAGAACGCCCAGGGCGGCGGCGTCTCCGCCGTGGCCACCACGATGTTCAACGCGGTCTTCTTCGCGGGCGTCAAGCCGGTGGAGTACCGGCCGCACTCGTTCTACATCGAGCGCTACCCCGAGGGCCGCGAGGCCACCGTGGCCTGGGGCAGTCTGGACCTGCGTTGGCACAACGACTCGGGCAACGCCATCTACGTCATGGCGAGCTCCACCGACAACTCGGTGACCATCACGTTCCTGGGCACCAAGGTCTACGACAAGGTGGAGTCGGTCACCGGCCCGCGGACGAACGTCAAGGAGCCGGGGACCCGGGAGGCCAAGGGCGACAAGTGCGTGCCGCAGCCGCCGCTGGAGGGCTTCGACGTCGAGGTGGAGCGGGTCCTCACCTCCGGCGGCAAGGAAGTGGGCCGGGAGGCGTTCACCACCCGCTACACCCCGCGCGACGAAGTGGTCTGCGAGGACGACGACTGACGGTGAGGGGCCGGGTTCCCCGGCCGCGTCAGCCGATCGCGCGGGCGGCCGCCCGGCCGGCCGCCCGGCCGGAGAACAGACAGCCGCCGAGAAAGGTGCCCTCCAGGGAGCGGTAGCCGTGCATGCCGCCGCCGCCGAACCCGGCGGCCTCGCCCGCGGCGTACACGCCGGGCAGCGGGTCGCCGTCCTCGGTCAGCACGCGCCCGGACAGGTCGGTCTCCAGCCCGCCGAGCGTCTTGCGGGTGAGGATGTTCAGCCGCACGGCGATCAGCGGGCCCGCGGCGGGGTCGAGCAGCCGGTGGGGCGGGGCGACCCGGATCAGCCGGTCCCCCAGGTAGCGGCGGGCACCACGGATGGCGGTGATCTGGAGGTCCTTGGTGAAGGTGTTGCCGGTCTCCCGGTCCCGGGCCTCGATCTCCTCGCGGAGCGCCACCTCGTCGATCAGCGCGTCCCCGGTCAGCGCGTTCATGCCGCGCACCAGGGCCGGCAGGTCCTTCTCCACGACGAAGTCGGCGCCGCGCTCCATGAAGGCCCGCACCGGGGCCGGGGCGCCGGACCGGGCGCGCCCCAGGACGTCGCGGATGCTGCGGCCGGTGAGGTCCGGGTTCTGTTCGGAGCCGGAGAGCGCGAATTCCTTCTCGATGATCTTCTGGGTGAGCACGAACCAGGTGTGGTCGTAGCCGGTGGTGCCGATGTGCTGGAGGGTGCCCAGGGTGTCGAAGCCGGGGAAGAGCGGCACGGGCAGCCGCTTGCCGGTGGCGTCCAGCCACAGGGAGGAGGGTCCCGGCAGGATGCGGATGCCGTGGCGGCTCCAGACCGGGTCCCAGTTCTCGATGCCCTCGGTGTAGTGCCACATCCGGTCCCGGTTGACCACCCGGCCGCCGGCCCGCTCGGTGATGCCGAGCATGGCGCCGTCCACATGGGCGGGGACGCCCGAGAGCATGCGCCGGGGCGGGCGCCCCAGCCGGGCGGGCCAGTTCTGCCGGACCAGGTCGTGGTTGCCGCCGATGCCGCCGGAGGTGACGACGACGGCCTGGGCCCGCAGTTCGAAGGCACCGACGACGTCGCGGCTGCTGGCGGTCCCCCGGGCGGCGGTGCTGGGGGCGAGAATCTCGCCGGTGACGGTGTCGACCGATCCGGCGGTGCGGCTCAGCCCGGTGACACGGTGACGGAAGCGCAGGTCGGCCCGGCCGCGCGCGGCGGCCGCCCGCACCCGCCGCTCGAACGGCTCCAGGAGTCCGGGGCCGGTCCCCCAGGTGATGTGGAACCGGGGCACGGAGTTGCCGTGGCCGGTCGCGTCGTAGCCGCCCCGTTCGGCCCAGCCCACCACGGGGAAGAACCGGACGCCCTGGGCGCGCAGCCAGGCGCGCTTCTCGCCGGCTGCGAAGTCGACGTAGGCCTCGGCCCAGCGCCGCGGCCAGTGGTCCTCGGCGCGGTCGAAGCCGGCCGTGCCGAGCCAGTCCTGCCAGGCCAGCTCATGGCTGTCGCGGACGCGCAGCCTGCGCTGCTCGGGTGAGCCGACCAGGAAGAGCCCGCCGAACGACCAGTGCGCCTGGCCGCCCAGACTCGCCTCGGGCTCCTGGTCCAGCAGGATGACCGTGCGGCCCGCCTCGGTCAGCTCGGCGGCTGCCGCGAGCCCGGACAGGCCCGCTCCGATCACGATGACGTCGGCGTCGTATGCCATGGGCTGATCCTCCGGTCCGGCCGCGCGGGGCCCGCTGCGTATCCGGTGTGATCCTGGGGGCCCGTTGTACATCACGTCAACAGAACCCGGGGACCTCGTGGCCCGGCATGCTCCCCGCGGAGCGTGGCGTTTACGCTCGGAGACATGATCAGACGGGTGCTGGAAGCGGTGCGGCTGTGGTTCTCCCCTGCCAGGATGCGGGCCGAGGGCAGCACCCCGGATTACCGGTTCTCGCTCGCGAACGAGCGGACCTTCCTGGCCTGGGTGCGGACGGCCCTGGCGCTGGTGGCCGGCGGGATCGCGGTCGACCAGTTCCTGACCGATCTGAGCTGGGGGGTGCGGACCACCATCGCGCTGGTGCTGCTGCTGGGCGGGGCGCTGTGCGCGCTGCGGTCGGTGAACCACTGGGTGCGCTGCGAGCGGGCCATGCGGCGCGGGGAGGACCTGCCGGCCACCCGGTTCCCCGCCCTGCTGGCGGTGGGCACGGCGGTGGCGGCGCTGGTGGTGATCGCCGCGGTGGTGCTGAACGGGGCGGATCTGCCGTGAGCCGGCGTCCCCCCGCTCCGGTCCGGGACCCGGCGGCCCAGCCGGAGCGCACCCACATGGCCTGGCGCCGCACCTCGCTGACGTTCGCCCTGGTGGTGGTGCTGGCCGGGAGGAAGGCGGTGCAGGGGGATGCGGTGTCCCCCGCCGTGGCCGCCTTCGCGCTGTGCGGGCTGCTCTGGGTGGCGTTTCTGGTGGTGACGCACCGCAGGATCAGGGAGCTGAGGCCCGCCCGGCCGGCAGCGCCACGGCCGCACACGATGATCGCTTCGGCGGTGGCGGTGGTGGCCGTGGCGCTGCTGGGCGTGGTGGTGGTCTGGCCCGCTACTCCAGCGTGACCTCGTGGACCGCGTCCGTCCCGGGCGGGGCGTTCCGGTCGGCGTTGGTGGTCGACAGCCACAGGGCTCGGCCGTCACCGGTGGCCAGGACCGTGCGCAGCCGCCCGAGCTCGCCCTGGTATTAGGCCTCGGGGGTGCCGGTGCTCGCGCCGTCCAAGCGGTATGCCGCCACCGCCCCACCACTCCGACCTGACATCGCCGATCGGCGCTCCGGACGGTCCGCCCCGGGCCGCTGAGCGGTTTGTGACCCCGGCACTGGACGGCATACCGACTGGTCGGCATCATGGTGTCCGACCCGACCGCACTTCCCACTCCCCGAGGAGCAGCCCATGAGCGAGGAGCACCCCCCAGGCCTGGACCTGGCACGCCTCCAGGAGTATCTGGACCGGGCCAGGCCCGGCCTGGTGCGCGGTCCGCTGAGCGCTCGGCTGATCGAGGGCGGCAGGTCCAATCTCACGTACCGGGTGACCGACGGTACCTCCGCCTGGGTGGTGCGACGGCCCCCACTGGGGCACGTGCTGGCCACCGCGCACGACATGGCACGTGAGTACCGGGTCATGACCGCGCTCGGCCCCACCGCCGTCCCGGTGCCGCGCACGGTGCTGCTGTGCGAGGAGCAGGAGGTGCTCGGGGCCTCCTTCTACGTCATGGACTTCGTCCCCGGCACGCCCTACCGCACCGCCGAGGAGCTGGAGGCCATCGGCCCCGAGCGGACCCGGAAGGTGGTCCTCGGGCTCGCGGACACGCTGGTGGACCTGCACGCCGTCGATCCCGCGCCGGCCGGACTGGCGGACTTCGGGCGGCCGGCCGGGTTCCTGGAGCGGCAGCTGCGCCGCTGGGGCAAGCAGCTGGACGCCTCCCGGAACCGGGAGCTGGCCGGGATCGACGAGTTGCACGTCGCACTGGGGACCTCCCTGCCGGAGTCGCGGGAGGCGACCGTCGTGCACGGCGACTTCCGTCTGGACAACGTGCTGGTGGACGAGGACGACCGGCTGCGGGCGGTCCTGGACTGGGAGATGTCCACCCTGGGCGACCCGCTGACCGATCTCGGGCTGCTGGTGATGTACAGCCAGCCGATGGATCTGCCCGACTCCCCCGTCAACACCACCCGCGGCGCCGCCGGGCACCCCGACGGCCGGGAACTGGTGGAACGTTACGCGGCCCGCTCGGGCCGGGACGTGTCGCGGATCAACTGGTACACCGCGTTCGCCTACTTCAAGCTCGCCGTGATTCTCGAGGGCATCCACTACCGCTACACCCTGGGCCAGACCGTCGGCCGGGGCTTCGACCGCATCGGCTCCGTCGTACCGCACTTCGTGCACGGCGGGCTGACCACGCTGCAGGAAGGCTGAGCACCGATGGACTTCTCATTCGACGACCGGACCCAGGAGCTGCGCGAGCGGCTGCTGTCCTTCATGGACGAGCACGTGTACCCGGCCGAGTCGGTCGCCGAGGAACAGCGCGAGCGGCTCGACTCGCCCTGGCAGACGCCGGCGGTGGTCGGTGAGCTGAAGGCCGAGGCCCGGCGCCGCGGCCTGTGGAACCTCTTCCTGCCCGACGCCGAGCACGGCGCGGGCCTGACCAACCTGCAGTACGCCCCGCTGGCCGAGATCACCGGCCGCAGCCCGCAGCTCGCCCCCACCGCGCTGAACTGCGCGGCGCCGGACACCGGGAACATGGAGCTGCTGGCGCAGTTCGCGAGCCCCGAGCAGAAGAAACGGTGGCTCACCCCGCTGCTGGAGGGCGAGATCCGTTCGGCGTTCGCGATGACCGAGCCGGAAGTCGCCTCCTCCGACGCCACGAACATCGAGACCCGCATCGAGCGGCACGGCGACGAGTACGTCATCAGCGGCCGCAAGTGGTACATCTCCGGGGCCATGAACCCCGACTGCGCGATCTTCATCGTGATGGGCAAGACCGACCCCGAGGGCTCCGACGTCCGCCGCCAGCAGTCGATGGTGCTGGTGCCGCGGGACACCCCGGGCGTGGAGATCCGGCGGGCCATGCGGGTCTACGGCTTCGAGGACCACCACCACGGAGGGCACGCCGAGGTCCTCTTCCACGATGTCCGGGTGCCGGTGAGCAACCTGATCGGTGAGGAGGGCGGCGGCTTCGCCATCGCCCAGGCCCGGCTGGGCCCCGGCCGCATCCACCACTGCATGCGGCTGATCGGCATGGCCGAGCGCGGCATCGAGCTGATGTGCCGCCGGGCGGTCACCCGCACGGCGTTCGGCAAGCCGCTCGCCCAGCAGGGCGCCGTGCAGCAATGGATCGCCGACGCCCGGGTGGCCGTGGAGCAGATGCGGCTGCTGGTGCTGAAGACCGCGTGGCTGATGGACACCGTGGGCAACCGCGGAGCGCACACCGAGATCCAGGCCATCAAGATCGCCGTGCCGCGGACCGTGACGGAGATCCTGGACCGGGCGATTCAGGTGCACGGCGCGGCCGGGGTCAGCCAGGACTTCCCGCTGGCAGAGCTGTGGACCTCGGCCCGCTCGCTGCGCATGGCGGACGGACCCGACGAGGTCCACCAGCGCTCGCTGGCCCGCCGCGAGCTCAAGCGCTACGCGTGAGACACGGGCCGGGCCCCGACNCGGACCGCCGTCGCGGTCCGGGCCCGGCCCGTTTCCGTCTGCCTCCGGGGCAGGTCAGGGGGTGACCACCACGCGGCCGGTGGTGGTGCCGTCCGCCACCCGCTGCACCGCGTCCGCAGCGCCCTCCATCGGCACGCGCTCGCTCACCAGGGGACGCACCGCGCCCTCGCCGGCGAGGCGGGCCAGCTCCTCGTGGCAGGCCCGCACCGCCGCCGGGTCGTGCGTGTTGTACAGCCCCCAGTGCAGGCCGAGCACCGAGTAGTTCTTGACCAGCGCGTGGTTCAGGCCGGGCTTGGGAATGGTGCCGCTGGCGAATCCGACGATCACGATCCGGCCCTCGAAGGCGATGCACTTGACCGACTTCGCGTACGCCTCGCCGCCCACCGGGTCGTAGACCACGTCGGCGCCGCGCCCCCCGGTGGCCTCCTTCACCGCCTCCGCGATGTCCTGGACCGTGCGGTCCACCACCACGTCGCAGCCCAGTTCCCGGGCGGCCTCGGCCTTGGCCGCTCCCCCGGTGACCCCGATGACCCGGGCGCCGGCGGCCTTGCCGAGCTGGACCGCGGCGCTGCCCACCCCGCCGGCCGCGGCGTGCACCAGCAGCGTCTCCCCGGCCTGGAGCCGGGCCCGCCGGTGCAGACCGAACCAGCCGGTCTGGTAGCCGATGTGCAGGGCGGCGGCCTCCGCGTCGTCCAGGGCGGCGGGAGCGGGCAGCACCCCGGCGGCCGGCACCACCACGCGCTCGGCGAACGCGCCGTCCGGCACTCCGGGCTGGGCCATCACCCTGGTTCCGGGGGCCACCCCGGCGCCCTCACCGGCCCGCAGCACCTCGCCGCACAGCTCGACGCCCGGGGTGAACGGCAGCGGCGGGCGGACCTGGTAGTGGCCGCGGCACAGCAGCGCGTCGGGGAAGTTGATGTTCGCCGCGCGCACCGCGACGAGGAGTTCCCCGGGGCCCGGTTCCGGGTCGGGCACCTCCTCCAGGCGCATCACCTCGCGCGGCTCGCCGTTCTCGTGGACACGCCATGCCTTCACCGGTCGTTCTCCTTCTGTGGGTCGCGGATCACTGCTGCTTCACGGGCGCAGGGCACGCAGCAGGAGGTCCGCGAGATGATCGGCCACCTGCTGCGGGGTGAGCCGGCCGTCTTTGCGGTACCAGTTGCTCAGGTGGTGGACGGAGCCGAAGTGGTAGTCGACCACCAGGTCCGCGGGGGTGGCGTCGCTGAACACCCCGGCCCGCTGGCCCTCTTCGACGAGCGCCCGGAAGCGCTCGTGGTAGCGGCGCCGCTCGGCGCGCACCTGCTGTTGCTTCTCCGGGCTGAGCTGGTGCATGGAGCGGAAGAAGATGATGGCGTCGTCGAGGTTCTCGATGGTGGTGACGACGACGTCGGCGGCGGCGCGGCGCACCCGGTCGGCCACGGGGGCGTCCTCGCCCGCCACGGCGTCCAGCCGCTCCTGCTGGAGTCTGAGCACCCGGGCGTAGACCTCGTGCAGAAGATCGTCCTTGGCCCCGAAGTAGTGGTAGAGCGCGCCCTTGGTGACGCCTGCCGCTTCCACGATCTCCTGGACCGAGGTCCGCTCGTAGCCGCGCTCGGCGAACATCCGGGTGGCGGTCGCCAGCAGCCTCTCCGGCACCGTCCCGTTCCCGGTCCTGCGCTCCATGATCGTCACCTTTCGAGCTTCTGCTGCATGCGGTTCATCCCCGTCAGCCACCGGTCGGGGTCGGTGGCGCGCGCCGTAGCGTACTCGGCCACCTTCGGGTGGGGCAGGATCAGGAAGCGCTCCTCGGCGATGCCGGCCAGTACCGCGGCGGCCACCTCCTCCGGCTCGATGGCGTCGGGGGCCAGCACCAGGTCGCCGGACCTGCCGCTGCCGCGCAGCATGTCGGTGCGCACTCCCTGGGGGCAGACCGCGTGCACCCGGATGCCCCGGTGCCGGTAGGTGACCGACAGCCACTCGGCGAAGGCCAGTGCGGCGTGCTTGGAGACGCTGTAGGGAGCGGAACCGACCATGGTGAGCAGTCCGGCCGCGGAGACGGTGGCCACGAAGCGGCCCTCGCCCCGCTCCAGCCAGTGCGGCACCAGTTCCCGGGCGGCCCGGACATGGGACATCACATTGACGTCCCACGCGGCGTCCCAGACGGCGTCCTCCGCCTCCGGCCCGCCCCTGGGCGCGATGCCCGCGTTGGCGCAGAAGACGTCGATGCGGCCCCCCAGCGCGTCCCTCGCGGCGGGGACCACCGCGGAGGCGTCCCCGGGTACGGAGGTGCCGCCGATCTCGCGCGCGACCGCGTCCGCCTTGTCCGCGTCCAGGTCGTTGACCACGACCCGGGCGCCGAGGTCCGCGAAGGCCCGGGCGAGTGCCGCCCCGATCCCGCCGCCCGCCCCGGTCACCACGACACCGGCGTCGCGCATCGTCTCCATGCTGTCCGTCCCTTCGGCTGGGCCCGCTGCCAGAGGGCAGACTAACCGGTCGGTATGTGCGACGGAAGGGCCCCGCCGGCGGTTGACAGCGGGGCGGGGGCGGGCGCATGCTGACACATCGGGCTGAGCAAGCGCTTAGCCCGCCCCATCCGACCGGGAGGAACTGAGCATGGCGGAGCCGCGGGTCTTTGCGTCGGCCGAGGAACTGAAGGCGGCGGTCGGCCAGGAGCTGGGCACCAGCGACTGGCTGGAGATCGACCAGGAGCGGATCGACCGGTTCGCCGAGGCGACCGGCGACCACCAGTGGATCCACGTCGACCCCGAGCGCGCCAAGGACGGCCCGTTCAAGACCACCATCGCGCACGGCTACCTGACCCTGTCCCTGCTGCCGGTGCTCGTACCGCAGCTGATCCGGGTCGAGGGCGTGAAGATGGGCCTGAACTACGGCGTCAACAAGGTGCGCTTCCCGTCCCCGGTGCCGGTCGGCTCACGGCTGCGCGCCGGCGCCCGGATCACGGACGTGTCCGACGTCGCCGGCGGCGTCCAGCTGACGGCCCTGGTGACCGTCGAGCGCGAGGGCGGACAGAAGCCCGTCTGCGTCGCCGAGAGCGTCAGCCGCTACTACCTGTGACCGTACCGGCCGGCGCACCGCCGGCCTCCGCACCGCCGCCCGCTCCCGCCATCCTGAGAACCAGTGCGGCGTAGCGGGCGGCGAGCACGTCCGGACCGTCCGGACCGGACGGGTCGAACCAGCGGGACACATCGATGCACAGCGAGAGGATCGCGCGGGCGGTGCTGCGGATGTGGGGGATCTCGAACTGGCCCGCCGCCACCCCCTCCGCCAGGATGCCCCGCATGATCTCCCCGGTGCGCCGCCGCAGGGCCGAGATCTCGGCCAGATGCTCCTCGGCGAGGGCCGACAGCTCGTACTGCACCACCCGGGCGGTGGTGTGCCGCTCCGCGTGCCAGCGGACGAACGAGGTGACCGCGGCGGTCAGCCGCTCCACCGGGCCGCCGGGCCCCTCGGCGGCCTCGGTGAGAATGCGCACCGACCGCTCGTGGCCGACCAGGCTGATCCGGTAGAGCAGCTCCTCCTTCGTCCGGTAATGGATGTAGAGCGCGGCAGGGCTCATCCCGGCGCGGCTCGCGATGTCACG
Source organism: Streptomyces sodiiphilus (assembly GCF_039529215.1). Lineage (NCBI taxonomy): Bacteria > Bacillati > Actinomycetota > Actinomycetes > Kitasatosporales > Streptomycetaceae > Streptomyces > Streptomyces sodiiphilus. Next base: position 58,741 of record NZ_BAAAMJ010000002.1, read on the forward strand.
CGTCGTCGTGGCGTGGAACCCCCGCTCGGCGAAGGCCTCGACGGCCGCCCGCATCAGTCGCTGAGCCGTGTCCTGCGCGGCACTCCCTGCCGGACTCCCGACCAGTCCACCCGTTGTTTCTGGCATCCTGACACCTTACACCGGATGGCTGAGCGAGCGCTTAGTTCCGGCCGCCGCCGTCCTCTCCGTCACCGAAGACCACCAGGGCCCTCCCGCCGCGGCCGGCGAGCATGGCCTCGAACGCCTCCGGGATGTCCTCCAGTCCGATGTGGCCGGTCACCAGCGCGGACAGGTCCAGGCGCCCGGCACGGACGTGCTCGGCCAGCTCCGGAAGATCACGGGACGGGTCGCAGTTGCCGTACACACAGCCGGACAGCGTACGCGCCGACAGGAAGATCTCCAACGCGGAGAAACTGACCCGCTGGTCCTTGCCCCCGATACCGACGACCGTGACGCGTCCGCCGCGGCGGGTGGAACTCCAGGCGGCCCGGATGGTCTCGGCACGGCCGGCGCACTCCACGGCCACGTCCGCGCCCAGGCCGCCGGTCAGGCGCTTGACCTCCTTGCTCGTGGCCTCGGAGGCCACCACGAAGTCGGTGGCCCCGGCGGCCCGCGCCAGTTCCTCCTTCTCCTCGGAGATGTCCACGGCGACGATCTGCCCGGCACCGGCCAGCCGGGCGGACTGGAGCACCGCGAGGCCGACGCCGCCGATGCCGAGAACGGCGACGGACTCCCCCGGGCGCACCTTGGCACTGTGCCGGATCGCGCCGTAGCCGGTCAGCACCGCGCAGCCCAGCAGCGCCGCGTCGGTGAGCGGGACTCCCTCCGGCAGCGGCAGGACCGCCCGCTCGGGCACCACGGTCTCCTCGGCGAACGCCGCCGCGGTGAGCGCCGGGTAGAGTTCCTGCCCTTCTTCGGTGCGGGCGTAGGGAGTGGTGGTGGCCGCGTTGGCGTTCGCGCACAGCCAGGGCTCCTCCAGCCGGCAGAAGGGGCAGTCCCCGCATGCCGGCGCCCAGTTGAGGACCACCTTCTGGCCCGGCCGCACGCCGGTCACACCCTCGCCTACGGACACGACGGTGCCCGCGCCCTCGTGGCCGAGCACCGCCGGCACGGGGGCGAGCAGCGTGCCGTTGCTCAGGGAGAGGTCGGAGTGGCACACCCCGGCGGCCGCGAGCCTGACCCGGACCTGCCCCGGGCCGGGGTCGGGCAGCTCGATGCGGGTGAGCCGCAGCGGCTCCCCCACAGCGGTCAGGACCGCGGCGCGAACGCTGCGAGCGGGGCGGATGTCGGACCGGGAACCGTCGGTTGCCTGCATGCCGTCAACATACTAAGCAGTCGGCCAGGTGTCAGCAGCCCGGACATCACCGTGGCTCAGCTCACGAGGACAAGCACGGCGCCCTGCGTCCGCGCCACCCGCCCAAACCGGCTCAGCCGCCGGCGGGCTCCACCGGCCACGCGCCCTCGATGACATCCGCGAGGTAGCCGTGCAGCATGATCCGGGTCTCCTCGATCAGCTCCGGGTCGCCGGCCGGATCGGTGCGGAAGGCGAGGCCGACCAGGGCGTCGGCGGCGCGCACGGCGGCCAGGCAGGCGACGGCCAGCCGGGGCTGCCCGGGATCCAGGCCCAGACGGTCGGCCAGCAGTTCCCGCAGCCGCGCGGCCACCTCGCGGTCGGCGCTGCCCGAGGCGCTGGTCTCCGGCGTCCCGAAGTCGATCAGGGTGAAACCGGGCACCGAGCGCTTCATCGCGACGTACTCGCCCAGCACCGCGTCCAGGACCGCCGCGCCGTCGGGGGCGGGAAGGTCGCGCAGCCGGCCGGCCACCCGGCCGGTGTAGGCGTCCAGGTTGCGGTGCGCCAGCGCCTCGGCCATGGCCTGCTTGCCGGCGAAGAACCGGTAGACCGATCCGATGGGCACCTCGGCCCGGTCGGCCACGGCGCGGGTGGTCAGCGCGTCGTACCCGGCCTCGTCCAGCAGCGCGGCGCAGGCGTCCAGGATCCGTTCCAGCCGGTCGGCGCTGCGCTGCTGGACGGGGATCCGGCGCAGGGAAGGGGCATGCACCCCACCATCCTCTCCCCTCACGCGGCGAACAGCAGGCCCAGCCCGCCCAGGGTGTAGCAGACCATCAGGATCAGCAGCGGGACCTGGCCTGCCACCGCCCGCTCCGGGGGCATCAGGCGCACCGCGCGGTCGTGAGCCGCCACCACCCCGACCACGTGCCCCGCGATGACCGCCAGTACCTGCACGGCGGCCACCGTTCCGGGGTCCACCGGCAGCACGGCAGCGCCCGGGAGCCCGTCGGTCACGCCCAGGACGTGCGCGACGAGCAGGAAGGTGCGCGGGCCCTCGGCCAGCAGCAGGGTGAGGTAGTGGGCGATGAGGTAGCCGACGGCGATGGGTATCAGGGTGTGCGCGTAGCGGGCCGAGGCGCAGACCGCGAAGAGCGCGGCGACAAGGGCGATCGTGGTCAGCAGCCCGAGAGTGCGGGTGAGCGTGGGGTCCAGCGGGCCGGACTGCACCAGCCGCACCCACTGCGGGAGGGTGGTGAAGCCGTCGTAGCCGGTGCTGCCCAGCAGGACGCAGACCGTGGCCGTCAGGCCGGGCAGGGCGGGCACGGCGTCCAGGCCGTGGAACGGCAGGCGCAGCACCAGCCGGCCGTCCCGGCGGCGGCCCAGCGGGGCGAGGGAGCCGATCAGCCCGGAGTAGACGGTGAAGGGGTCGCAGCGGTCGAACCAGGCCGTGCCGTACCGGGCCGCGCCGGCGAGCTGGACGGCGCTGTAGCCGAGCATGAAGGCGGCGACGGTGGCGGGGGCGGCGGGCTGCGGGGAGGCCAGTTCGGTCCAGGCGAACGCCAGCAGTCCGGCGGCGGCCGGCCAGTGCCCCAGCCGGGCCGGCAGCTCGCGGGCGCCGGCCGCCGGGTCGCGGCCCCGCAGGCGGCAGCCCAGCGCGTGCAGGGTGCGCAGCGGGTCGACGAGGCGCCAGACGGGGCCCAGGAGCAGACAGAGCGGGACGAGTCCCGTCCACAGCACGGCGTAGAGCAGCCCGGGTGCGGGATTGCGGGCGGGGTCGGGGTTTCCGGCCAGCGCCACCGCCAGCGTGAACAGGAAGGCCCCGAGCCCGGCGGCGCGCAGCAGCCGCCGGGTGACCGGGGCGTCGGCGGCCCGCTGCACCGCGTGCGGGACCGGCTTCCCTGCCCGGTCGCCGCGGAACCTGGAGCGCGACCACAGCAGGCCCAGTGCCAGGAAGGAGATCAGCAGTGCCGCGAAGGCGCCGGCGAAGGCGTAGAACGCCGGCACCGGGAGGTCGTGGCGGCCGCCCAGGCCATGAGCGAGGGATATCACCGCACTTCGAGCTGGGTGAGGACGAGTCCGGCGCCGTGGGTCTCCACCTCGAACAGCCCGGTGCGGTCGGCGGTGAAGGAGAGGGTGGCGGGCTCGTCCGGGCGCAGTTCCAGCAGCCGGTCGTATCCGTGGACGTGGAGTTCGTCGGCGCTGTCGCTGGTGACGGTGAGGGTGATCCGGTCGCCCCGGCGGACCTCGGCGCGTCCGGGCGGCGGGTCCACCGTGCCTTCGGTGACGGTGATGGACAGCGCGACCTCCCCGGCGGTGCCGGGTGGCCCGTCGGCTTCCTGCCCTCCCTCCCGGCAGCCGCCGGCGGCGAGGACGGCGGCGGTGAGCAGCACGGCCGGAAGGGCGTCCGCGCGGCGGCCGTTCCGGGCGCAGGGGCGGCCCCGGCGCTCCCGGCCGGTCACGCGTCCGCCTTCGCCCGGCCGGGGGCGGGACGGCCCGCGGGTTCCGGTGCGGCCTGCGGGCGGCGCGCGGCCACCGCGACGGCCCACACCACCCAGACCAGTCCGACCAGACCGCGCAGCCAGCCCGGGCTGAGGGGCAGCCAGGGGATCAGCAGCACCGACTTGTCCACCGCGTCCAGCAGGGTCACGCCGCCCAGCAGCAGGGTGACCGCGGCGAACCCGGGGTGGGTGCCGCGCAGCGCGGCTCCGGTTCCCAGCCACCACAGGCCCAGCAGGAGCAGGGCGAGCGGCACCACGACGGTGTGTGCGTAGGAGCCGGTGGCGCCCATGATCTCGAGGACCAGACCGGCCACGCCCAGCGCCGCCGCGACGGTGGCCGGCACGCTGCTTCTCAGATGGCGCCACCACAGGACTCCGCCGACCAGGGCGAGGACCACCGCGACGGCCAGGGCGAGCTGCATCTCGACCCGCTCGATGCCGCGGGCCCCGTACCAGTCGCAGCCGCCGGGGACGGTGGCGGAGCCGATGTCGTACTCGGCGCAGACCAGCTGGTGTGCCATCTTGGCCGGCTCGCCGACCAGCCGGTGCGAGCCTCCGGAGACCACGCCGGCCTGCTCGCCGCACTCGGGCAGCACCGGCGGGTTGCTGGGGGCGGCGTCGGACTGCCAGCAGTTGTCCTTGCCCTGGCCGTCCCACCAGACGTCGAGCTTGTTGGGCCGTGATTCGCCCGTCTCGCTCTTCCCGAGGACGTTGCCGGCGTAGCGGTTGCGGTGGGAGGTGTCGGCCTGCTTGCCCAGGGCGTTCTCCCCGCGGACGAAGGCGGGCGCGGAGGTGAGGTAGAACCCGGTCCGCTGGTGGCCGTAGACATGGTTGTCGCGGAAGAGGTTCCAGTTTCCTCCGGCGGTGATGATGCCGGTGCCCGGTGGCATGGACACCGCCGGGCACACGACGCCGTCCTCGTAGCCTCGGTCGGCGACCGGCAGCGCGCAGGTGCCGTCCTTCACATACCGGTAGTAGTTCTGGTTGTTGGTGTGGATCAGGTTGTTCTCGAAGAGGGCGTGGTTCTGCGGCAGGCCGGGGTGGTCGGGGAAGACGCTGTCCATCGAGGCGCCGGCCTGGTTGTGGTGGAACTCGTTGCCGTGCACCCATACCGAGTTACCGGCCGTTCCCGAGTAGCCCACCATGTTGTGGTGGGACCGGCAGCCGGTGATCTCGATGGCGTACCGGTCGACGTCGTAGGAATCGACGCCGGCGTTGATGTCGGAGGCGCTGCCGGGGTAGATCCCGGAGTCGCCGTTCCCGTACGCCTCGCAGTCGGTGTAGAGGCCGTGGTCGCTGGCGAAGGTGAGGAACCCGTACTCCTCGTTCCACCGCCCCACCAGGCGGTCGATGACGAAGCCGTCGGTGGCGAGCACGTACACGGCGTTGAAGAGGGTGCGCTGGGCGGTGAAGTTCGCCAGGTAGACGCCGTTCGCCAGGTCGGCCCGCAGGGCGTTGAGCCGGGTGTAGCCGGCGTCGAGGACGACGTCCTCCGGGCTCGCCCCGGTGCCCTCGATCTGCAGGCCCTCGATGCCGAGGACCGCGACCAGGTTCTGGTTGTGCGGGCACTGCAGATGCTGTTCGAAGGTCATGATCTGGTAGTCGGTCACCCCGAACCGCGACCACGGGGCGTCCAGCGCCGCGCACTCGCCGGACGGTTCGGCGCGTGAGGGCTCCTCCTCGTACACGCCCGGGAGCATGGCGATGGAGGTGCCCGGTTCCTCGACGGCGTCGACGGCTTCCTGGAGGTGCCGGTAGCCCTCCCGCAGGCAGCGGTCGAACAGTTCGAGGTTGCGTTCGCGCAGTTCCTCGGGGAAGTCCGCGATGCGCTCGGCGAAATCGTCCGGGTCGGTCTTGCAGACCAGCAGGTCCGGCTCCCCCTCCCGGTACTCGGGGACGCTGCCGCTGCCGTCGGGGAACTCCAGCTCCCGCTCCTCGTGGGCGAGGGCGGTGCCGGCGCCCAGCAGCACGGCGGCCAGGGCGGGGACGATCAGGGCGGGGACGAGCTTCCGGAGGCTCCGCATGAGCCGAAAGAGTAGAGCCTTGTTCATCTTTTGGGACCCCCTCCGACCGCGCCGATCCCTACCGGTGAGGAACGTTGACGCACATCCCCTAGATTCCTATGGTCATATGCAGGAATATTGGAGCGGCGGGAGCTGTCATGAGCGATGCGCAGGCCTTGAGCTATCTGTCCGGTTTCGGGAACGAGCACAGCAGCGAGGCCGTCCCCGGCGCGCTGCCCATCGGGCGGAACTCACCGCAGCGCGCCCCCCTCGGCCTGTACGCCGAGCAGCTGAGCGGCAACGCCTTCACCGAGCCGCGCGCCCACAACCGCCGGTCCTGGCTCTACCGCATCCGGCCCTCCGCCGCGCATCCCCCGTTCGCCCGGACCGGCAACGGCTCTCTGCGCAGCGCACCGTTCGAGGAAACCGTGCCCGACCCCAACCGGCTGCGGTGGGACCCGCTGCCGAAGCCTCCGGCGGGGACGGACTTCGTCTCCGGCCTGTGGACGCTGGGCGGCAACGGGGACGTACGGCAGCGCGCGGGCATCGCCATCCATCTGTACGCCGCCGACACCTCGATGACCGACCGGGTGTTCAGCGACTCGGACGGCGAGCTGCTGATCGTCCCGCAGAGCGGCGCGCTGCTGCTGCACACCGAGTTCGGGCGGCTGCGCGCCGAACCCGGACACATGGCACTGATCCCGCGGGGCGTGCGCTTCTCGGTGGAGCTGCCCGCCGGGCCGGCCCGCGGCTATGTGTGCGAGAACTACGGACGGCCCTTCGTACTCCCCGATCTGGGACCCATCGGCGCCAATGGACTGGCCAACCCCCGCGACTTCGAGGCACCGGTGGCCGCCTGGCAGGACGCGGAGGGCCCGGTGGAGGTCGTGAACAAGTACTGCGGGAACCTGTGGGCCGCCGTCTACGACCACTCCCCCCTCGACGTGGTGGCCTGGCACGGAAACCTGGTGCCCTACCGCTACGACCTGCGCCGCTTCAATGTGATCGGCACGATCAGCTACGACCACCCGGATCCGTCGATCTTCACCGTGCTGACCTCGCCGTCGGACACCCCCGGACTGGCCAACGCCGACTTCGTGGTCTTCGCCCCGCGCTGGCTGGTCGGCGAGGACACGTTCCGGCCGCCCTACTTCCACCGCAATGTGATGAGCGAGTACATGGGGCTCATCGAGGGGGCCTACGACGCGAAGGCCGAGGGGTTCGTGCCCGGTGGGGGGTCACTGCACAACATGATGTCGGCCCACGGGCCGGACCGGGAGACCTTCGACCGTGCCAGCGCCGCGGAGCTGGCGCCCCAGCGGGTGGACAACGGTCTCGCCTTCATGTTCGAGACCCGCTGGCCGGTAACCGCCACCGAACAAGCGATCAGCGGTGAACACCTGCAGCGCGGGTACGACGAGGTGTGGCAGGGTCTGGAGCGGCACTTCTCATAACCTCGTACCATCATCCTCCCGGAGCGCCCGCCGTGACCGTATTCGCACCCGATTCACTCGCGCTGAACCGGAAGCTGCCACTGTGGTACCAGGTCTCCCAGTCGCTGCGGGCCTCGATCCTGGGGCGGGCCCCTGAGGCTCCGCTGCGCCTGCCGACCGAGGAGCAGCTCGCCGGCCACTACGGCGTGAGCGTGCTGACCATGCGGCAGGCGCTCAAGGAACTGGAGAACGAGGGGCTCATCAGCCGCCACCGGCGCCGCGGCACCTTCATCGAACCCGATGCCCGCCCGGCGGCCCCGGTGCGGCTGCTCGGTACGGTCGACGCCATCGTGGCCCAGCAGTCCGGTGAACGCACCACCCTGCTGGGACATGGGCCCGTGCCGGTCCCCACCGAGCTGGTGCCGTACTTCCCCGGCGTCTCGGAGGTCATCAGCTTCCGCCGGCTGCGCTGCGACCGGGAAAGCGGCGAGCCGGCGAACTGGGCGGAGAACCTCCTTCACCCCCAGGTCGCGGGCCGTATCGACCCGGCCGACCTGGAACGGTGGCCGATGACCAAGGTGCTGCGGGACGTGGCGGGGGTCTCCGTCAGCCGGATCGCCAACACCGTCCAGGCCCGGCTGGCCGACCCGCAGACCGCCCAGCTGCTCGACGTGCCGCTGCTCAGCCCCATCCTGCACTGCACCGGCGTTGCCTACGACGAGAAGGACCAGGCCGTGGATGTGGTACGCATCCACTACCGGGGTGACCGGTTCTCCTTCTCGGTGACGGTCGACGCCGCACCCGAGTGAGCGATACCGGCCGGCGGCCGGATGACGTCAGCCGCGCCCGCCGAACAGGGTCCGGCGCAGCCGGCGCAGGGGGGCGAGCAGCAGAACCTTCGCCCCGCGGCTGGTCCGCACCGACTCCTCGTCGCGCCGGGTCAGCTCACGCATCAGCGTGAACGCCTCTTCCGTGTCGCGCTGAGGCACGGGAGGACCGGAGAGCACGCTCAGGTGACGGTCCAGGCGCGAGCTGCCGGCACCGCTCCCGCAATCGATGGCAGGCACCCGCGGCCTGCTGCGCGCTGTTATCTGATCCATGACTCTCCCACCCGTACGAGGGCACCCGGTCCGGGCAGGACAACCCTAACGCGCCCCGAGGACGTGCGGGTATCCCGGTCCCGTAATTCACCTTGCCCGCCAACGGTGTTGACGACACCGAGGTGGGCCGGAGCCCGCCACGGCGCACCGGCGCACGCAGGTGGCACGGCACCCCCGCCGGCAGGGCGGAAGACGATCTTCTCAGACACCCGGGAGCTCCCGCAGACGGACCGAGAGGCAGGTCACACACCCCTCCAGCTTCTCGAACTCGCCGATGTCCACGGGAACGGGCGTGTAGCCCAGGTCCGCGTACAGCTCGGCGGTCCTCGGAGCACTCGCCGCCAGCAGCACGGCGTTTCCGCCCAGCAGCACCACATGGGCACCGCTCTCCTCGGGAACCGGAAGGAACCGGGGGTAGAGGCCACTGTCGCCGACCGTCGCCCGGTGGCCGACCACCGTGCCGTCGGGCAGAGCGGTCACCGCGGACTTCAGATGCAGCACCCGGTCGAGCGGCACCGGGACCACGGTGGCACCCAGCGGACCGAAGACCGCGCGCAGCTGCCGGATTCCCTCGGAATTCGTCCGCCCGCTGCGGCCGACGTAGACGGTGTCGCCGACCTTCAGGACGTCCCCGCCGTCCAGGGTGCCCGGTTCCCGGACGCGGGCCACCGCGCAGCCCAATGCGGCGACCGTTTCCTCCACAGCCTCGGTCTCCGGACGCCGGGAGGCCGCGCCGGGGCGGGTGATCAGCGCGACGTTGCGGTGGACGACGACGGTGTCCTCGACGAACACGGCGTCGGGGCAGTCGTCGGCCGAGGGCACCTCGCGGATCTCCCAGCCGTGCAGTTCCAGCGCCGCGACATAGCCCTGCCACTGCCGCAGCGCCGCAGCCGGATCCACCGAGGAGCGTTCGATGTGCGTGACAAGACCCTCGGCGAGACGAGGGCCGGGGCGGCGGACAAGGGCGGTGGGACGAGAACCGGTCATCCGGGCACCCTAGCCGCCCTCCCGGAGGGGCGCCGCCGGGTCCGGCTGCCGGGCGGGGACGGATGTAAACGATTGCATCACTGCTCACAGGCTGCCTCAGGGGATCCGTGCCGTCCCGCTCCGAAACTGTCCTGATCACGACAGTGCCGGCCGGTCCCACCCGGATCGTCCGGTGAAAACGATTGCGGCCGGTGCCGTCCCGGCAGTACGTTGCTGCGGCCCGAGGGGAGGGACCGTCGCCGATGAGAGCCAGCATCACCGATGTCGCCGGCCGGGCCGGCGTCTCCACCGCCACCGTCTCCAGAGCCCTGCGAGGGCTGCCGCACGTGTCGGAGGCGACCCGGGAACGGGTCCTGCGCGCGGCGGAGGAGCTCTCCTACTCGGTGTCCCCGCACGCCGCCGGGCTCGCCTCGGGACGGACCGGCACCGTGGGCGTCGTGCTGCCGTTCGTCAACCGCTGGTTCTACGGCCAGGTGCTGGCCGGAATCGACGCGGTCCTGCGCGCCCACGACCTCGACCTGCTGCTGCACAACCTGGGTGACGCACGCGTGCACCGGCGGTTCTTCACCCGCATGCCGCTGCGGCGCAGGGTGGACGGCCTGATCGTCCTGAACCTGCCGCTGTCCGCGCCGGAGACCGAGGCGCTGGCGTCGATGGGAGTACCGGTCACCGTGCTCGGCAGCCGGATTCCGGGGTTCGGCGGCGTGTGCATCGACAACCGGGCGGGCGCCGCCACCGCCGTCCGGCACCTGATCAACCTCGGCCACCGGCGGATAGGAATGATCACCGGGGCACCCGACGATCCCCGGGGGTTCGCCACCCCCATCGCCCGGCGGGAGGCCTACCGCGCGACACTCACCGAGGCGGGCATCGTCCCCGACTCCGAGCTGGAGGCCCGGGGACACGCCGGTATCGAGGAGGGTGCCGCCGCCATGGCGCGCCTGCTGAGCCTGCCCGACCCGCCCACCGCGGTGTTCGCCGAATCCGACCAGATGGCCTTCGGCGCGCTGCGCACCCTGCGCCGGATGGGCCTGCGGGCACCGGCGGACGTGTCCGTGATCGGCTTCGACGACCACGAGACGTCCGAGCTGCTGGACCTGACCACCATCGGGCAGCCGGTCGCCCGGCAGGGCGAACTCCTCGCCCGCCAGATCATCGGCGCGCTGGCCGGAAGGGGGGAGGAACCGGGCCACACCGTGGTGCCCACCCGGCTGGTGATCCGGGGCACCACCGGTCCGGTGCGCACCGCCCGCCCCTCCTCCCGGCGCCCTCCCGAAGCCCTGACGCCCCCCTGAGGCGCCCCGACGACCGCTGACGACTTTCCCCCGACTTTCCCCCGACGAGCAGGTGAGTTCCCGTGCCGCACTCCGACCCCCACCGCACCCCCACCGCCGCTCCGTGGTGGCGCACCGCCGTCATCTACCAGATCTACATCCGCAGCTTCGCCGACGGCAACGGCGACGGCATGGGCGACATCGCCGGGCTGCGCAGCCGCCTGCCCTACCTCGCCGAGCTCGGCGCCGACGCCGTGTGGATCAACCCCTGGTATCCCTCGCCCATGGCGGACGGCGGCTACGACGTGGCCGACTACCGCGGCATCGACCCGTCCTTCGGGACCGTCACCGAGGCCGAGGAGATGATCGCCGAGGCCCACGCGCTCGGCATCCGGGTCGTCCTCGATCTCGTCCCGAACCACACCTCCCACGAGCATCCGTGGTTCACCGAGGCGCTCACCGCGCCGCCCGGGTCGGCCGCCCGGGAGCGTTACATCTTCCGGGACGGCCGCGGACCGGACGGCTCCCGGCCGCCGAACGACTGGCGCAGCCGCTTCGGCGGGCGTGCCTGGACCCGGACCACGAACGCGGACGGCTCCCCGGGCCAGTGGTACCTCCACCTGTTCGCCCCCGAGCAGCCCGACCTGAACTGGGCCTGCCAGGAAGTGCGGGAGGAGTTCGAGTCGATCCTGAGGTTCTGGCTCGACCGCGGGGTGGACGGGTTCCGCATCGATGTCGCCCACGGCCTGGACAAGCATCCGGACCTGCCGGATATCGGCCTCCCGGAGGAGGCGGTCTTCGGCCCGGACCCGCGTACCGCGGACCACCCGCACTGGGACCGGGACGGTGTCCACGGCATCTACCGTTCCTGGCGCGCCATCGCCGACGGCTACGCCGGCGACCGGCTCTTCGTCGCCGAGGCCCACGTCCGCGACGAACGGCTGGCCGGCTACCTGCGCCCGGACGAACTTCACACGGCGTTCAACTTCTCCTATCTGCGCTCGCCCTGGGAGCCGGCGGCGCTCCGCGAGGTCATCGACAGCAGTCTCGGCGCGCTCGACCCGCTCGGCGTGCCCTCCACCTGGGTGCTGTCCAACCACGACGTGCCCCGGCACGTCACCCGCTACGGCCGGAGCGACACCGCGGTCGGCTCCGACGAGACCGTGACCCCCACCACCGACCTGGCGCTGGGCACCCGGCGGGCCCGGGCCGCGGCGCTGCTGATGCTGGCGCTCCCGGGCAGCGCCTACCTGTACCAGGGCGAGGAGCTGGGCCTGTGGGAGGTGGAGGACCTGCCCGAGGAACTGTTGCAGGACCCGAAGTGGGAACGCTCGGGCCACACCGTGCGCGGCCGGGACGGCTGCCGCGTCCCGCTGCCGTGGTCCGGCAGCGCCCCGCCCTTCGGCTTCGGTCCGCCGGGCAGCGCGCCCTGGCTGCCGCAGCCGGCGGCCTGGCGCGAGCTCACCGCACAGGCCCAGTCCGGAGCGCCCGGCTCGATGCTGGAGCTCTACCGGGCGGCCCTGCGACTGCGCCGCGAGCAGCCGGGGTTCGCCGGCCGGCCGCTGCGGTGGCTCGACGCGCCGAAAGGGGCCCTGGTCTTCGGGCGTGGACCGAATCTGCGGTGCGCGGTGAACTTCTCGTCCACCCCGCTGCCGCTGCCCGCGGACTGCGGCGTGCTGCTGGCCAGTGACCGCATCGAGGACGGGCACCTGCCCGGCGACACGGCCGTGTGGCTGTGGCGGAGCGGCCGCGGTCAGGTTCCGTCGTAGACCGCCCGGACCGCTTCCCCGGCCGCTTCCAGGGCGGCCTCCCGGTCCAGGCCGAGACGGTGGGCGCGCTGCGCGTACTCCAGTGCGGCGGCCGCCGCCTGCCGCGACGCGGCGCCGCCGGACGCCGCCACGAACGTGCCGTTGCGGCCCCGGGTCTCGATCACCCCGTCCGCCTCCAGCGTCCGGTAGGCCTTGGCGACGGTGTTGGCCGCCAGCCCGAGTTCACCGGCCAGCCCGCGCACGGTGGGCAGCCGGTACCCGGCGGGCAGGCCACCGCTGCGCGCCCGGGCGGCGATCTGGGAGCGGAGCTGTTCGTAGGGCGGGGTCGCCGCCCCCGGGTCGATGGTGAAAGTCACGCCGGTGATTGTGCCCCACTCCCCCGCCGCCCGCCGCCCGCAGACCGGTGGCGGGCGGCGGAGGTGTCAGCGGGGGGAAAAGGTCTGGAAGGCGGTGTGCCGCGGGAGGCGGAAGACCTCCCGTCCGGCCACCGCGTTGAGGATCACCGCGCTGCGGTAGGCGCCGATGCCGAGGTCGGGGGAGGCGACCCCGTGCGTGTGCTGCTCGGCGTTCTGCACGAACAGCCCTCCGGTGACCTCGGGGACGGTGCGGACGCGGTGCCCGGGCGTGACGTCGTAGCGGCCCTTCTCGTCCCACCGCACAAGAGTGTCGAGCGGGGCGATGCACTCCGGGCGGCGGGGGGCGTAGCCGGTGGCCGCGATGACGGCACCGGTCTCGTGCGTGGCCTCGGTACCGGTGTCGGCGTGCGACAGGGTGAGCCGGACCCCGTCCCCGGTCTTCTCCGCGGCGCGGACGGCGGTGGCCGGGAGCAGCCGGACCGGCGGCCGGTCGCCGTCGAGCAGGTGGTCGTACAACTCGTCGTGGATGAGGTCGATGGTCTCGGTGCTGATGCCCTTGTGCAACTGCCACTGGGAGGCGGCCAGCCGGTCCCGCACCTCCGGGGCCAGGCCGTGGAAGTACGTCATGTACTCCGGGGTGGTGTACTCCAGCACCAGCTTCGAGTAGTCCATGGGGGCGAAGCCCCAGGAGCGGGTGAGCCAGGTGACCGCCCAGCCGGTGTCGCGCTGGCGCCGCATCAGATCGAGGAAGACCTCGGCCCCGGACTGGCCCGAGCCGACGACGGTGATGTCCCGCACGCCGTCGCCGATCAGGCCGTCGACGCGGTGCAGGTGCTCGGCGGAGTGGATGACCCGCTCGCCGGCATCGCGCAGCGCGGGCGGCAGGACGGGCTCGCTGCCGACACCCAGGACGACGTTGCGGGCCAGCCGGGTGCGCTCCGCGCCGCTCGTGGTGTCCCGCAGGGTGAGCTCCCACAGTTCACGGGCGGCGTCCCACTCGACCCGCTCCACCTCGGTGCCGAAGGTGCAGCCGGGCATCCGGTGGGCGGCCCAGGCGCAGTAGTCGGCGTACTCGCGGCGCGGCATGTGGAAACGCTCGGCGATGTAGAACGGATACATCCGGTCCCGGTCGGCCAGGTAGCTCAGGAAGGACCAGCGGCTGTCGGGCCGAACGAGGGAGACCAGGTCCGCCAGGAAGCTGACCTGGAGCTTGGCCCAGTCGAACATCAGGCCGGGATGCCAGTCGTAGACGGGGCGCCGGTCCCATGCCTCGAAGGAGAAGCCACCCGCGGTGTCGGCGAGAGCGGCCAGCGACAGGTTGAACGGGCCGATGCCGACCGCGGCCAGGTCCAGCACCGGCGTCCCGTCGGCGGGAGCGGGGGCGGCGGTGTCACTCATGGGGGGTTTCCTTCCGGTCGGCCGGCTCCGCCGGCCCTGGCACTGTCGGCTGCGGGGTCCCGCTCTCCACCGCGCGGCCGGCCGCGACCACCGCGGCCAGCAGCTCGTCGATGTCCGTGGTGCGGGCCTGCGGGTTGAGCAGGGTGAGTTTCAGGCGCACCGCGCCGCCGGACTCGGTGCGGCCGATGAGCGCGGTTCCCTCGCTCAGCAGCCGTCTGCGCAGGGCGCCGTTGATGCGGTCGCAGGCTTCCGGGTCCGTGGTGGTGGCGGGCAGGTAGCGGAACACCACGGTGGTCAGGGCGGGTTCGGTGACGAGTTCCAGGCGGGTGTGGGAGCGCACCGCCGTGGCCGCGTGCCGGGCCAGGTCGTGGCAGGCCTCCAGCATGGATCCGATGCCTTCCTGACCGAGTGCCAGGAAGGTCGCGGCGACCTTGAGGACGTCGGCGCGGCGGGTGGTCTGCAGGGAGTGGCCGAGCAGTCCGTCGTAGCCGGCCTCGCCGTCGTCGTCCGGGTTGAGGTAGGCCACCCGCAGTCCGGTGGTGGCCTCCAGGCCGGCGCGGTCGCGGACCAGCAGCACACTCGCGGCGGCGGGCTGCCAGGCGGTCTTGTGCAGGTCGAGCGTGACGGTGTCGGCGGCCTCGATGCCCGCCAGCAGGGGGCGCATCCGGTCCGAGAACAGCGCTCCTCCCCCGTAGGCGGCGTCCACGTGCAGGCGCACCCCGTGTTCGCGGGTGACGGCGGCGATCCCGGGGAGGGGGTCGACGGAGCCGAAGTCGGTCGTTCCCGCCGTGGCGACCACGGCGAGGGGGAGTTCGTCCGCCGCCAGGGAGCGCAGGGCCAGGTCCAGCGCCTCCGGAGTCATCCGGTACGCGGAGTCGGCCGGGACGGGGCGCACGGCGTGTTCGCCCAGTCCGAGGACAGCACAGGCCCTCGACACGGAGAAGTGGGCGAGTTCGGAACACAGGACCACCGGCCGGACGGGCAGCCGGGTCAGCCCGTGCCCGCGCACGTCGCGGCGGTCGCGCAGCACCGTGTCACGGGCGATGAGAAGGGCCTGGAGGTTGGAGGCGGTGCCGCCGGGGGTCAGCACGCCGTCCGAGCCGGCCCCGAATCCGGTGAGACCGGCGAGTGCGCGGATGACCCGGCGTTCGAGTTCGACGGCGTAGGGCCCGCTGTCCCAGGTGTCGACCGAGGCGTTGAACACCGAGGCCAGGACATCCGCGGCCGCCGCCACCGTGAGGGAGGGCGGCTGGAGGTGCGCTGCCGCCCGCGGGTCGGCGAGGTCCACGGTGCCGGCCGCGCAGGCCCTGGCCAGGGCGTGCAGCGCGGCCCTGCCTCCCCCGGTGCGCGGCAGCGGGCCGTCGGGCAGCTGCCGGTCGACCGACCGGGCCAGCTCCTGCGGGGTGACGGCCGGCAGCGGGCCGGAGCGGCGGCGCAGCGCACCGGCCGCCTCGCGGGTCAGCTCGGTGACGAGCCGGCCGACGTCTGCGAGCCCGGCCGGGTCGGCGGCCAGCAGGTCGGGCTCCAGCAGGGTGGGTGGCGCGGGCACGGGCGGAGCGTGGCCGGGCATGCTCATGGGGGTCTGGTGTCCCTTGCGTGTGTCGTGGCCGTCGGCTGGGCGGCCGGCCGGGAGGGGAGGGCTGGGGGTGCGTCAGGCCGGAGCGGCCCGGGCACGGGCGCGCCGGCCGGTGGCCGCGGATGCGGTGCCGCTCAGAGGGGAGCGGCGGAGAACCGGAGTCGGCATGCGGGTGCCCTTCGTCGCGGCGGGGGCCGGAGACCGCCCGTCCACACAGATCAATTTAGGTTAGGCATGCCTAACCTTGTCAACTCCGTGTCCCTCTTTCCGGCACTGCCCGTCAGGCCCGTGCCCTCTCGCCGCGGCTCCCGCACCGCACGGCGACGGGGATCCTTAACCACCTGTGAGCCCGTCCCCAACCGCACCATAAGGATCGTCAGCAGGCCTTCCACCAGCGTGTTTTCCTTGACGGGCCGGGTTGGCGGTTCGTCACACAGCCTTGGCCGGGTAATCGGCCCGCTGCTCGTCGGACTGCAGACTGTCTCCAGGACCTGATCTTGGAGGTGATCGTCGGACGTCGACCGAGTGTGTTCGTGCGGCCGGTGACCATGGAGGAGGGCCGGAAGCTGCAGCGGATCAGCCGGACCGCGAAGGACCCGGTGAGACTCCGCCGGGCGATCGTGGTCCTGATGTCCGCTCAGGGCCGGACGGTCAAGAACATCACCACGCTGATGCAGGTCGGCGAGGACTACGTCCGCGACGTCATCCACGCCTTCAACGAACGAGGGCTCGACGCGCTGGACCCGGCATGGAGCGAGGGACGCCCCAAGACGATCAGTGACGAGGTGCGCGAGCACATCTGCCTGATCGCCCGGACGTCCCCCGCTGACTGGAAGATCACTGCAGTTCTCCGCCTGGAGCCTGAGCAAGCTTGCCGAGCACCTGGGCAAGCAGAAGGTGACCGCGGCCATCAGCCGGGAGACCCTGCGCCGGATCCTGCGCGCCGGCAAGGTCTCCTGGAAGACCACCACCACCTGGAACCTGGCGTTGTACGACACTCCGCCCGCCGACGGTCGAGTGATATGTGTCGACGAGTTCGGGCCGCTGAACCTGATGCCCCGCGGTCCATGAGCGGATCGGCGAGTCGGGCGCGAAGGCTGTCTTCTGCCCGGCGCGGGCATTGCGCCAGCCGACGTAGGCGGCGATGACGGCGTTCTGTTCATCGTGGCTGCGATGGTCGGTGCCGTTGAGTGCGAAGTAGCGCAGGGCTGCGAACTCGGCCTCGATCCAGTTCAGCCAGGAGCCGTACGTTGGCAGGGCGAACCCGAACTCACCCCCGTCGACTTCGACACCCTCACCGCCCCCGGCGGAACCGATCACCCCAACCTGGACGCCACCGCCCGAGCCACCGGCCACGACGGCATCCTCACCGGGACCTACCTCAACGGCCCACACTCAACGTGTGCATCCCGCCCCTCATAGTCATTGTCGACGGCAAAGGCTTCATGAAAGTCAGGCTCACCCCACCCTCACCGCGACCCCGAGCTACACCCAGCTTCGATCGGCCTGGCGCGACCAGCGAGCAATTCCCCACCACCGGATCGTGACCGTGCTCGGCCCGGAACTCGTCGATCCGGTTGAGCGCTGATCCTGGGTGACCGCGGGGGTGAGTCGGCTTCCAGCCGGCTGGGTCACCGGCGGCAGGATCGGTGCCGCACCGGACCAGAGGGGCACCGGTCAGAACTCCACGTTGGCCAGTAGCAGGGAACTGTCGGTGGCGTAGACCGAGACGGCTCCTCCAGTTCCCGGCTGGACCCAGCCCGCTCCCGGGGGCGCGAGCTCCCCCACGTCCGCGCCGCTCTGTTGCCAGAGCGAGAAGACGGTGGCAATCTGGCCGACCGCCGCCCGGTCGTCAGGCTCCAGAGCGGTGCGGATGACGACATGACGCACGACCTCGTTGCTGGAGATCGAGGTGACCTCCGCGGCAGCGGAGCGTCAGCCCTCGTCGAGGTCGGCCGCGTCGTTCATCGTATAGTCGGCGCCCGCCGCGCGCGTGCGGAGCATATCGCCCCACTGCTCCGCTTTCTTCTCGTCCGCTTCCGGTGGCGCCGACGGGATCATCGGGCGGGCCGCGGGCGGGTGGTCGGGCGTCGCGTTCAGCTGCTGGTAGATGTTGACGGCTGCCACGCCGATGCCGCCGAGCGCCAGCACACCGAGCAGGATGCCAACGGAGATGAGGACGATCCGGATACGCTTCACAGTTCCTTCGACTTTCGGAACGCGCATAGGGCGCGCATGACGGGCCCACACACGCCTGGAATTGGCAGAAATTGAGCTATTGGGGCAAGTTTCGCATCACAAGCGCATTTCGTCAGTCTTGTGGCGGTATGCCAACCGGCAGGACTTCTTCATCATCCCCTGCGACGGACACCACTCGCGCGATGTTGCCAGATCCATGCTGCTGGCCATCCAGTACGAATTGGGCATGGCGGACGGCACGGCCAACGGTGTCTTCGGGCCCGGTACGCAGGCCGGTCCGCGGCAGAACACCGTCCATCTCGGCTCCAGGGGTACCTGGCCGCTCCTGTTCAGCGCTGCGATGGTTCTCGACCAGCGTCCCGATGTCACCTTCTCAAGTGTCTTCGACAACACCATGTCGAGCGCCGTCTCGCAGTTCCAGAGCTTCTGCCGCCTCCCTGTATCCGGCATCGGCGACTACCAGACCTGGGCCTCGCTGCCGGTTTCCACCGGGGATGCCACCCGCCGCGGAACGGCGTGCGACGGCGCCACGAAGATTACTCAGGCGAGGGCCGACACCCTGAAGGCTGAGGGATACCGCTACATCGGGCGCTACCTGACGAACCCCAGCGTCGCCGGCCTGCCCGAGATGGCGATCCAGCCTGGCGAGTTGGCCACCATCGCCGAGAACGGACTCCGGGTCTTGCCGATCTACCAGACGTATGGCAACGGAGCGCAGTACTTCAGCTACGAGCAGGGGAAGGCCGCCGCGCTGGCAGCCGTCAACCTCGACTGTTCAGCGGAATTGGGTGAGCTGACGCCCTGGCAGTAGAAAGGTGCCCGTGACCTGCAAGGATGTGATTGCTGAAGTCATATCCGGTACAGAAGTCAGGACACCTTTCCGGTGCGCAACGTTACCGCGTGGGACCACGGCCTGCGGGTCGGGGCCGACGGCAAGGGCATCGTCGGCCACAGCGGAGCCGTGCTCCTGCGTCGTCTGGCGGACCGAAGCGGGCTGATCACCGCGCTGACCAGGGTGTTCCCGGCGGGCGGGAGCGGATGGCGCGACCGCGCCGCAGTGTTCGTCCACCTCGCGATATCGATCGCGCTCGGCGCCCGCAGCGTGCTCGAGGCCGAGCAACTCGCGCTCCACCAGCAGCGGGTGTTCGGCCCGTCCGCCTCGGCCTCCACGATCCGCCGGCTGCTGGCCGGCCTCGACGACACCACGTTGGCCGCTGTGGCCCGCGCCCACGCGAGGGTCCGCCGGATCGTCTGGACCTGGCTGGCCCCGCGGCCGGAGGGCTTTCCCTGGCTGACCGTCGCCGGGAAACGCCTCCATGGCTGGGTGATCGTCGACATCGACGCCACGATCATCACCGCCGCCTCCAAGAAAGAGGGCGCCTCGGCCACGTTCAAGCGCACGTTCGGCTTCCATCCGCTGGCCGCGTGGTACGCAAACACGCAGGAGTGCCTGGCCATGCTGCTGCGGACCGGCAGCGCCGGATCGAACACCGCCGCGGACCACATCAGCATCCTCGACCAGGCCCTGCAGCAGATCCCCGGTTCTTCCAGCGCGAAGATCCTCATCCGCCTCGACGGGGCCGGCGCCACCCACGGCCTGCACGAACACATGGAGAAGCTGACCACCACCCGACGCCGGGTCCGTTTCACCACCGGCTGGACCATCACCCCCGCCGACGAGACCGCCATCGCCGAACTCCCCGAATCTGTTTGGGAGTCCAGCCTGAAGCAGGACGGCGAACCGCACGACGGCGATCACAGCGGCCTCGCGGAGCTGACCGGCCTCAACAAGCGGGAAGGCTGGCTGAAGGGCATGCGCCTGATAGCCCGCCGGGTCCGCCCGTCGGGCCGGCACACCGAGAACCTCACCGACCTCGAGAAGAAGACCGGCTGGAAGTACTCGATCATCGCCACCAACATCACGAAGTTCTGGGGCGTCCCAGGCTCCCACCAGACGGCAATGGCTTGATGCCCTGCACCGTCATCACGCCGTCGTGGAGGACCGGGTCCGCACGAACAAGGCGATGGGCCTGCACAACCTGCCCGCCAAGTCGTGGACTTCGAACCGCGGTTGGATGCTCGCGGCGAACGTCGCGGCCGACCTCGACGCCTGGCTCCGCCTCCTCGCCCTGCACGACCAAGAGGACCTGGCCGACGCCGAGCCCCAGACCATGCGGATGCGGATCTACCACCAGGCCGGCCGCCTCGCCCGACATGCCCGCGTCCGGCACCTCCGCCTCGACGCGTCGTGGCCCTGGTCGGCCGCCTTCGCCCTCGCCTGGAACCGGCTCGCCGGCCTACAGCCCACTTGACCCGCACAGAACCGCCCCGACAAGGACCAGAAAGGAGAGCACCCGCAGTCCCCGGGCCCGTGGAACCCGGCGCAGCCCGCGGCGACACGCGACGGTCCCGTCCGCCCACCGGCGGAACAAACGGGGCGAACTCACCACCTCGCCTCGCAGTGATCACCGCTGACGAATCGAGGCCAACGCCTCTCACGACTACGGGTTCAAGTACGGCACGCGCATCTTCTTCGCCGTCGACTTCGACGCACTCGACTACCAGGTGACGGAGGGGATAATTCCGCACTTCGCGGCATCCGGGACGGCATGGCCGTCTTCGGAAGCCCTTACGAAGTGGGTGTCTACGGCCTCGCAACGTGTGCACGCGGGTTGGTGACGCCGAGCTCTCCACTGCCAGTTTCGTCTCCGACATGTCCGCCGGGTTCTCGGGGAACTACGGTTATTCCCTTCCGCGGGACTGGGCCTACGACCAGATCGCAACGATCAGCGTCGGCTCTGGGGACGGGTACATCAACATCGACAACAACATCGCCTCCGGTCGCGATGTCGGACAGGGGAGCTTCAACCCCCCGCGCATCGGACTGCCGGACACCTACTTCGACGGCGCCTACTATCTCAGTCTCCAGCACGACGTGGGCGCGTACATGGAGTCGATCGGCTTCCCGGAATCCTCGCTCAACAGGATCTATTCCCATAGTGAGTGCCTTGAGTCGATCATGGCAGAGGGCCGGCTGATGACGGAGATCTCCCACCGCTACCAGATGCGCAAGGCGCTCATCCAGACCTCCGCCTACTGGGAGATGTGCCACTATGACCTGATGGATCTCACTGTTGATGCCGCTGTGGTCTACTGCCACACCGCAACCGGCGGCAGCACCATCACCCCCGTGCGTGACTCCAGTGCAGGGGTCGCTCAGATCAGCGGCACGGTCGGCATCATTGCTTGGAACCACTGCATCAACAATGCCCTTGCCGAAGGACCGATCCTCGACCCAGACGTTGACAGTGACCTGTGGGTCATGTGGCACCAGCTCAACCAGAACAACGACTTCAGTATCGCGACGGTCCCGCTGATCCATATGTGGGGGGCCGACGGCAAGCCGGGCGGCGTCAACCCGCCGGGCGGAGAGACGATCATCCGCCGCCCGCGACTGGACTACACCGACCGGGAGATATTCGAGGTCCTGCGACGCTCCCAGGGGTGGGGAAACGAAGCGGAGGAACACGCGCAGAAGCGTATGGCGCTTTACCAGATCTTCGAGCGGTGCAACAGCATCATCCGGGGTGCGTGACTCCGAATGTCAGCGGATCGTTTCGCGACGCATAGTCCGGCCGTACTGCTGGGGCTCATCCTCGCCGGGCCAGTCGCCGTCGCTGTCTGCGCGGTGTTCCTCTGCTCCTCCTGGGCCCAGCGAGGGGGACCGCCAAAGACGGCTGACGCCCGGTGGAGGGACCTGGCCGTCCTGTGCGGAGCCGGATCCGTCGCCTGCTACACCTGGGGCGTCATCCAACTGGTCTTCACCACTGGCGACTCCGCCTTCAACGCCTGCATGGAGGTCGTGGGACGTGACCGCATGACAGCCGTCGACGGCTACGAGGGCCAGTACATCCCGCTTCGCCTGGTGTGTTCCATGAGCGACGGCACCAGCTACACCGCCGGCGTACCCGGCTATGTCAATCCGGTGGTCGCGGTCCTGGCGTTGGCGGCAGTGATGTCCGCCGGCCTAGCGCTCGGAAACCGACAGACGAAGACCGCAGGATGGCCCATCCACCTCAGGAGGAAGAAATGAGGATGGCCAGGGAGTATCCCGGCGAAAGGTTCTGCAGTATTCCGCGGGCATCGTCGGAGCTGTGGGTATCAGCTCACTCGTGATCCCGGACGCCTTCACGGCAGGCGTCCGCCAACCTGCACCGGCCTCGGGCAACAACTTCGACTACGAGGCGTTCAGGGAACACTTCGACCAGAGAAACGGCGAGGGCCGAAGAGACCGCCAGACGTGTACTGGCGGGAGGCGACAGTCCCAACAGCTGACCGATGGAGAAGGTCGTCGACGACGGCGGGTCCGTCTGGACCCGCCCGGTCACAGGGGCTCCGCTCGAAGGAGTCGCTGTGCGCACCGGAGACGTGGAGGCCATCCTCGTCCACGTGATCCGACGTTTCCACAACGAGATCGAGGAGCTGCGGGACGGAGACGTGGTCGGCTGGCGCAGCCCCGCGGCCGTCCGCAAAGGGCTGCCGGAGAGTAACCAGGCATCAGGAACAGCAGTGCAGATCCGCCCCGGCCACTACCCGCCCGGCCTGAAGGGCGGCTGCCACCCGCAGCAGCAGACTGTCGTCCGGGACATCCTCGCGGAGCTCGACGGCCTCGTGCGCTGGGGCGGAGACGACCGCCGCCCGGACGAGTCACTGTTCTACCTCGACGTGCCGCCCGGAGACGAGTGCCTCGGCCGCGTCGCGGCCCGTCTCCGAGAATGGGGTGAAGAGCCGGATCACGGCGCGGGCTCGGCCGTGGACGTGCTCGACCCCGCACGCCGCGCCTCAGCGAAGGGACTGGAACGCAAGCAGCGGGCCTCCTGACGGCAACGGCCGAAGGTCTCGCTCTCAGCCGCCCCAGGGTGGTGGTGTCCAGGATGAGCAGCACCCGGTTCACACGCAGGTCCTCCAGACAGCCGCGCAGCCGCCGCCGGTCGTGGTGACCACCTACCGGCCTGAGGCCGGGCCGGGCCGGGCCGCCAGCGGAGTACGCCATCATCCGCGTAGGTTTCGGCAGCAGAGCCCTTGATGGACCGCCCCAGACGGTCGCGGGCGCACGTCGTGCGCCCAGTAAGACCCAGCCGGCGAGGTGAGACTGGAGCGGTGTCGGCCTCCCACGGTCGCCGGGCATTCCAGTGTCAGGCGGAGCCGAAGCCCTTGTGGCCAAGGGTGTCGGCTATCCACCGGTCGGTCTCCCGGACGATGGCGTCTGTGTGGATGCGGGCGTACCGCAGTCCGGTGGGGGCGGCCGGGTCGACCTTGCCCTTGGTGATCTTCGCCGCGGCGGTCGCGGCCCGGCCCAGGGCCGCGACAAGACGCCGGTCGGCCGGGGAGTCACCAGCCGCCAGGTCGGGCACTGGGACACCGGTCGTATCCTCCACGTAGGTGTGGAGGTCGTCGTAGAAGGTGTTGTTCACGGCGTAGGGGTCCTTCGGGTTGCTATTGGCTCTGGAGAACGGCGCCTACGTCATCGACTCCGAGGTTCCCAGGCGGACCCGGCCGCCACCTGATCTACAGCGTCTGGCAGCGCTCCGACTCCCCGGAAGCCTTCTACACCTGCTCCGACGTCGTCTTCGACGGCTCCGCGGCCACCCCTCGGTCCACGGACACGACTCAGGACGGCCAGGCGGACTCAGGCCCGGCCGAGCACTCCGGGCATGCCGAGCCGGGGCACTCCGGACACGGGAACGCGCGGTGACACCGAAGCACCGGAGCCCGCCGATGCCGGCGAAGCCCCGGGCGACGCGGACGCCGGGGAGACCGGGCAGGCCGGGGAGAACGGGGCGACGGGCGGTCCGGTCCCGCAGGGCGGAACGGCGCAGGAGGCCCGCCTCGCCGCGACCGGCTCGGACAGCGGTCTCGCGCCGGCGGCCCTGGCCGGAGCCGGCGCCCTGGCCGCCGGAGCCGTGGTGCTGTTCGCCACCCGCCGCCGTGCCGCCGGACGCCACCGCGCCTGACCGCCTCCACGCCCCCGCACGCCCCCCACGAGTCCCCCCGCACCCGGTGCCGCCGCCTTCTTCCCCCCACCTCAGGGAGGCGGCGGCACCGCCTCGTCCGCCGGCGGCGCCGGTAGGCTCGGTTCACGGCAACCGGGCAGAACACTCTTGGAAGGGGCGGGAGTTGAGCGGGAGTGAGCTGGTGGAGATCACCTCCGAGGAGGAACTGCGGGAGGTGGCCGGTGAGCCCGCCCCCCACGCCCGGGACAAGGTGCGCGACCGGCTGCACCCGCTGGACCGCGAATGGCTGGCCCGTTCCCCCCTGTGCCTGGTCGCCACCGCGGGAGCGGACGGCTCGTGCGACGTCTCGCCGAAGGGCGACCCGGCGGGTTTCGCACTCGTGCTGGACGACCGCACGATCGCGCTGCCGGAACGGCCGGGCAACAAGCGGATGGACGGGTTCCGCAACATCCTGGCCAATCCCCAGGTGGGGCTGATCTTCCTGCTGCCCGGCCGGGGGGACACCCTGCGTGTCAACGGACGGGCCCGGATCGTGCGCGAGGCCCCCTTCTTCGACCGGATGACCGTCCGGGGCCACCGTCCGCGGCTGGCGCTGCAGGTGGAGGTCGAGGAGGTCTTCCACCACTGCTCGAAGGCCTTCCTGCGGTCGGGGACCTGGGACCCGGACAGCTGGCGGCCCTCGGCCCTGCCCTCGCGCGCCCGGATCTCCAAGGCACTGGAGCGGCCCGGGGACCCGCTGGAGGTCCTGGAGCAGCACTACGGTCCCGCCTACGCCCGTCGCCTGTACGAGTGACGCCGGTCCGGCTCCCCCGGGCAGCCGGCCCGGCGGGGACGCGGACGACGCCGGCAGGTCTCACGCCGCGTCCTCGTCCAGCGCTCCTGCCGGACCGGCCGCCCGGGGCCCGAAACGGCGCCGGGCCCGGTCGGCGGCGGCCTCGGCCCGGCGCCGCCGCTCGTCCCCGGGGTCGAGGGACAGCTGGCGCGCCGCTCCCGCCGCGTCGGCCAGACGCTCCGCCCGCAGCGCCACCGAACGGACCCGGGCCCGCTGGAGGCCGAGTCCGTCGTGCAGGGCATAGGCGAGGGCGGCCAGCGCCGGGGTGTGGGCGGTGGGTTCGGCCAGGGCCCTGGAGCGGGTGGTGACCGACCGGTCGGCGTACCGCACCGTCAGGGTCAGGGCACGGGCGACCCGGCCCTCCCCCCGCATCCGGTGGCCGAGCCGGTCGGCGAGCGTCAGCAGGGCGCGGCGGCGGCGCCCGGCGTCGAGTTCGTCACGGCCGAAGCGGTACTCCGCGGCCGCCGAGCGGGGCAGGTCCCCCGGGGTGACGGAGGTGGGATCGATACCGCGGGCGAGCTCGTGGACGCGGCGCCCGGCCGCCGCCCCGAGGATGCGCTGGACGGTGGCGGGAGGCGCCGCGGCGATCCGGCCCGCGCTGTCCAGGCCGTAGGAGCACAGGGCGCGGGCGGCAGCCGGCCCGACACCGTGCAGGGCGGCGGCCGGCCTGCCGTCCAGGAACGCGGCGACGGCGGCGGGGTCGCCGGGCACCTCCCGAACCGCGCCGGGGGCACCGGCCCGGGCCGCCATCCGTGCCAGGAGCGGGTTGCCCGCCACACCGATGGTGCAGTCGGTGCCGTACCTGGCCAGCGCCCGGACCCGGATCATCCCGGCCAGTCCGGTGGCGTCGAGCCCGAAGTACCGCAGACCGCCGCGGACATCGGCGAGAGCGGCGTCGGGCGGCAGCGGCTGGACGACGGGGGTGATCTCGCGCAGCAGGCCGAGCAGGAGCGGATACCTCTCCTCCGGGCACTCCTCGAAGCACACGTAGAGCACATTCCCGGCGCCCGCTTCCCCTGCGCCGGGGCCCGTGGCGCTCATCCCGCGCTCCCGGGGCTGGCGTGCCACAGTCTGCGGCTTCCGGGCGCCTCCCCGGCAGGACGAAGATCGGCCCAGGGGTGGAGGGTGTAGCCGGTGGACAGCTCGATCCCGCGCTTCTCCGGCGGGGCGCCTCCGTCCGGCCCGGCGGCGGGAGGGGCGGCGAGCCCGGCGGCCCCCGCCGGCAGCCCGCCGCTCTCCCGCAGTGCCGCCAGTCCGGCGAGGTCCCAGGCGGCCTCGCCGACCACGCTCAGGCTGCGCGGACCGCGCCGCTGGACCACCCCCCGCACCAGCAGCAGCCAGGAATGGAAGACCGTGTGTGCGCAGGCGGCATGGCTCTCCTCGAAGAAGGCGCAGTCGGCCAGCCCGGTGTCGTCGTCCAGGGTGACGAAGACGACCCGCTTCCCGGAGCGGATGGGCGGCGTCTGGGTGGCGGCCTTGGCTCCGGCGACCAGGACCGTCTCCCCGTGCCGGGCGTCGCGCAGCCGGCGGGCGGACAGGACACCGAGCTCCTCCAGGAAGGCCCGGTACCCGGTCATCAGGTGCCCGGAGGCGTCCATCCCGAGGATCCCCAGCTCGGCGTCCAGCCGCTCCCCCGCGTCCAGGTCGGGCAGCCCGGCCCGCGGCGGGAGGCCCTCGCCGGGCACCGGCAGCCGGTCGCCGGCTCCCCTCCCCCGCTGCTGCCGGTGCAGTTCGGCGAGGTGCAGCAGGAGGTCGCGGCGGTTGGCGCCGAAGGAGTCCAGCGCCCCGACGCGGGCGAGCCGTTCGGAG
This sequence comes from Streptomyces sodiiphilus, assembly GCF_039529215.1. NCBI lineage: Bacteria > Bacillati > Actinomycetota > Actinomycetes > Kitasatosporales > Streptomycetaceae > Streptomyces > Streptomyces sodiiphilus. The sequence continues at coordinate 85,280 of NZ_BAAAMJ010000002.1, forward strand.
ACCGGGCGGGAGGGCCGGGCCCGGTCCAGCAGGTCCGCCGGGGACGCGTAGGGACGCCCGGCGGCGATCCGGTGTGCTTCCTCCGCCCTGATGCCCTGGATGTCCCCCAGCGCCAGCCGGATACCCCATTCGTCCTCTCCCTTCCCCTCTCCCCCGCACACCAGTTCGATTCGATAGCCGGTGTCCGACCGGTTCACGTCCAGCGGCAGCACCGGCACCCCCCGGCGCCGGGCGTCCGCCAGCAGCAGCCGCTTGGGATACATCCCCGGGTCGTGCTCCAGCAGGCCCGCGTAGAAGGCTGCGGGGTGATGCGCCTTCAGCCAGGCGGACTGGTAGGTGGGGACCGCGAAGGCGACGGCGTGCGCCTTGCAGAAACCGTAGGAGCCGAAGGCCTCGACGATCTCCCAGGTGCGGGCGACGACGTCGGACGAGTACCCGCGCCGGCCGGCCTCCCGGGCGAACCAGGCCCGCACCCGCCCCTGCCGCTCGCGGTCGGACAGCGCCCGCCGGGCCTCGTCCGCCATCGCCGGGTCACAGCCGGTCATGACCGACAGCACCCCGATGACCTGCTCGTGGAAGACCACCACCCCGCACGTCTCGCGCAGCACGGGCTCCAGATCCGGATGCGGGTAGCGCGGGGCCCTGCGGCCGTGCCGCGCCTCGATGAAGGGGCGGACCATGTCCGCCGCGACCGGACCCGGCCGGAACAGCGATATGTCGACAACCAGGTCGTGGAAACAGGACGGCTGGAGCCGGCCCACCAGGTCCCGCTGGCCCGGCGACTCGATCTGGAAGCAGCCGAGCGTCTCCGCGGAGCGGATCAGCCGGTAGGTCTCCGGGTCCCCCTCGGGGATCCGGTCCAGATCCGGCCCCTCCCCGGTGACCCGGGCCACCTCCGCGACCGCGTGTGCCATGGCGGACTGCATCCGCACCCCCAGCACGTCGAGCTTGAGCAGCCCGAGATCCTCCACGTCCTCCTTGTCGAACTGGGACATGGGAAAGCCCTCCCCGCTGGTCGGCACCACCGGGGTGCGGTCGCGCAGCGAGGCATCGGAGAGCAGCACTCCGCACGGGTGCATGGCGATGCCCCGGGGCAGCGCGTCGAGGGCCTCCACCAGCTCCCACATCCGCTCCCCGCCCTCACCGGCGCCGATACCGCGCAGTTCCGGAAGTTCGGCCAGTGCCGAGCGGGCGTCCCGCGCCCGGATGTGCGGGAACGCCTTGGCCAGCCGGTCCACCTCGGCCGGATCCATCCCCAGCGCCAGGCCGACGTCCCGGACCGCGTGCCGGACCCGGTAGGTCTCGGGCATCGCGACGGTCGCGACCCGCTGCCCCCCGAAGCGGGCGAAGATCGCCCGGTAGGCCTCCAGCCGGCGGGCGGACTCCACGTCGATGTCGATGTCCGGGAGCACCGCGCGGCGCGGGGAGAGGAAGCGCTCCATCAGCAGGCCGTGCTCCACGGGGTCGGCATGCGCGATGCCGAGCAGATGGTTGACCAGCGAGCCCGCCCCGGACCCCCGGGCGGTGACCCGGATGTCCAGCTCCCTTATGTCGTCCACCGCACGGGCGACGGTCAGGAAGTAGGAGGCGTAGCCGAGCCGGCCGATGATCTCCAGCTCCCGGTCCAGCCGCTCCCGGCGCACCGGATCCCGCTCCAGGCGGCGGGCCACCAGGCCGGCCGTGCACCGTGAGCGCAGCACCCGGTCCGCGGTGCGCCTGTCCGCCCCCACCAGGTGCGGCTCGGGGAAGTGCACCCGGCCGATGCCGATGTCGTCCTCCGGGTCGACCCGGCTGCCGGCGGCCGTCGCGGCGGTGTGCTCCAGCAGCCGGCGGGCGGCGGCGCGCCCGTAACCGGCCGCATCCGCGATACGGGCGGCGGCCTCGGCCATCTCCGGCGCCCCCTTCAGCCATCGCTCCCCACCGTCCCTCTGCCCGCGCGGGTCGATGGGGACCAGCCGGCGGGCGGCGTCCAGCACGTCGGCGACCGGCCCCTGCCCGGGGTCCGCGTAGCGCACCGCGTTGGTCAGGACCGGCACGATCCGCTCCTCCGCGGCGAGACCGAGCGTGCGGGCGGCCGTCCGCAGCGGCCCGCCCGCCTCGGCCTCCAGCCGCAGGGCGTCCCCGAAGACGTCCCGCCAGGGACCGAGCAGCCGCGCCGCCCGGTCGGGGCGGCCCGCCGCCAGGGCCCGTCCGGGCCCGGAGTGCGGCCCGAGCAGCACGGTCAGCCGGTCCACCGCGCTCTCCGTGATACCGGACCAGGGAAGCACCGGGCGTTCCCCGCCCCCCGCGTGGGCCGCGGTGACCAGCCGGCACAGCTGGGCCCAGCCCTCCGCTCCGCCGCGGGCGAGGAAGACCACCCGCTGCGCCGGTTCATCGGTGAAGGCTCCGCCGCGTACCGGGGTCCGGCGCCGTACGGTGCGCCCGCGGCCCGCCTCCTCCAGCGGATCGTCCACGGCCAGTTCCACACCGAACAGCGGCCGCACACCGAAACGGCCGCACGCCTTGGCGAAGCGCACGGCCCCGGCCAGGGTGTCCCGGTCGGTCAGGGCCAGGGCGTCCAGGCCGCGCTCGGCGGCCCGCTCGGCCAGCCGTTCGGGGTGCGAGGCGCCGTACCGGACGGAGAACCCGGAGGCCACGTGCAGATGCACAAACCCGGACATCCGCACCTCCTGCCACGTCCGCATCCCCCACCACACCACTGTCCGCCTCCCACCATAAACCAGCCATCGAACAACTGTGCGACCCCAGGGAACGGCAGGTCACCCGGGTGGAGGATCATCCCCGCGGCCGGATCCGATCGCTCCCCTCCAGGAGGGGCGGGCCAGGAAGAGGAGCAGCCCCGCGGCAGCAGGCCGTATCCCCGGCGCTAGCCTGGCCGGGTGGCTCCTCCCCTTGAACTGATCATCTTTGACTGCGACGGCGTGCTGGTGGACAGCGAGCCCCTGGCCCTGCGGGTCTGCGCCGGCCTCGGGAGCGAACTCGGCTGGCCGCTCACCGAGGAGGAGATCATCGACCGGTTCCTCGGCCGCTCCGAGAGCGCGGTCGGCGAGCAGATCGCCGCCCGCCTCGGCGACGCCGCGGCCGCCGTATGGGCCGAGCAGTACGTGCGGCGGCTGAACGAGGCGATCGACGCCGGACTGACCGCGGTGCCCGGGATCACCGAGGCGCTGGACGCCCTCAACGTCCCGCACTGCATCGCCTCCAGCGGCAGCCACGCCAAGATGCGGCGCACCCTGGGACGCACCGGGCTCTACGACCGCTTCGCGGGCCGCATCTTCAGCGCGGCCGAGGTGCCGCGCGGCAAGCCCGCCCCCGACCTCTTCCTGCACGCCGCCGCCCGGTCGGGCGTCGACCCCGAGCGCTGCGCGGTGGTCGAGGACAGCCAGTACGGCGTGAGGGCCGCGCGGGCGGCCGGCATGCGCTCCTACGGGTACGCCGGGGGCCTGACGCCCGCCGCCTGGCTCGAGGGACCCGGCACCGTCGTGTTCGACGACATGCGCAAACTGCCGGCCCTGTTGGAGGGCTGAAGGTCACCCGGGGAGAGGCGCTTCTTCTCGGAGTGCCCGTTCCCCCGGTGTGACCGATGTCAAAGAAGTGGCCCCCGCTGGACCGCGGGGGGCAGGGTAGGGGGCAGGGGCGGGACGCAAGAACGAGTGACACGACAACGAGGAGCCTCATGAAGATCGGGATCGTCGGAGCCACCGGCCAGGTCGGCGGTGTGATGCGGGAGATTCTGGCCGAGCGGAAGTTTCCGGTCGACCAGCTCCGCCTGTTCGCTTCCGCCCGGTCCGCGGGACGCACTCTGCCCTGGAAGGACGGCGAGATCACGGTCGAGGACGCGGCCGCGGCCGACTACTCCGGGCTGGACATCGTCCTGTTCTCGGCGGGCGGCGCGACCTCCCGGGCCCTGGCGGAGCAGGTCGCGCAGGCCGGCCCCGTGGTGATCGACAACTCCTCCGCCTGGCGGCTCGACCCGGACGTCCCGCTGGTCGTCTCGGAGGTCAACCCCCAGGCAGCCGCCCGGCGGCCGAAGGGCATCATCGCCAATCCGAACTGCACCACCATGGCCGCCATGCCGGTGCTCCGGCCGCTGCACGCCGAAGCGGGGCTCACCGCTCTGGTCGTCGCGACCTATCAGGCGGTCTCCGGCAGCGGGGTGGCCGGCGTCCGGGAGCTCGACGAGCAGACCCGCAGCGCCGTCGGCCAGGACGCCACCCGGCTGGCGAACGACGGCACGGCGGTGGACTTCCCTGCCCCCGCCACCTACGTGCGGCCGATCGCGTTCAACGTGCTGCCGATGGCCGGCTCCATCGTCGAGGACGGCCTGGAGGAGACGGACGAGGAGCAGAAGCTCCGCAACGAGAGCCGCAAGATCCTCGGCATCCCGGAGCTGAAGGTCTCGGGCACCTGTGTGCGCGTCCCCGTCTTCTCGGGCCACTCCCTGCAGATCAACGCCCGCTTCGAGCGCCCCCTCAGCCCGCAGCGGGCGCGTGAGCTGCTCGCCGGGGCGGAGGGCGTGCAGCTGTCCGACATCCCCACCCCCCTCCAGGCGGCCGGACGGGACGCCAGTTACGTGGGGCGCATCCGCCGCGACGAGACGGCGGAGAACGGCCTGGCGCTGTTCGTGTCCAACGACAATCTCCGCAAGGGCGCGGCGCTCAACGCCGTGCAGATCGCGGAGCTGGTGGCGGCCGAGCGCGGCTCGGAAGGCTGATCCGCGGCACCGTGCGGCGGGCCGGGCGCCCGGCCCGCCGCACGGTCGCCCCTCGCGGCCTCAGTCGCAGCAGCTGCACCCACAGCCGCACCCGCAGCAGGAATCGCTGCCCCCGCAGTTGCAACAGTCACAGCAATCGCAGCAGTCGGCCTTGTGGCACCAGCCCTCCCGCTCCTTGCCGGTCCAGGGGTCCGGGTAGGTCTCCCGGCAGCAGATCCGGCAGGTGCACAGCAGCCCGGCCCAGACCGCGCATCCGGCGAGCAGTCCCCGTCCGCGCGGCTCGGGAGCCGGGGGTCCGGTATGAGCGCAGGCCGCCCCGAAAGTACGGTCCACGGCCCGGCGCAGTTCGTGGACCAGCAGGACATGCACCAGCCGGCCGTCGGAGAACTCCGCCGACGCCAGCTCCCGCTCCACCCCCCGCACCGCCTCGTCGCACAGTCTGCGCGCCTCCGCCGTCCCGGTGCCGGTCGCGGTCAGGGGGTTCCACCCCCCGGCCGCCTCGTCGGCCGCCCGATCCTGCACCGCGTCCAGCAGGTGGGCCAGCCGGCCGAACAACCGGCCCGCTCCGGCCAGCGGAGCCGCGTTCGCGGGCCGTCCGGCGAGCCGGGCGGTGTGGGCGAAGGCCGCAGCGGTGGCCACCTCGGCGGGCTCGGTCACCGCGAGCACCGGACTCCCCGGGCCGGCCAGCGCCTCCAGACGCGGCTGCCGTTCCACGGCATCCACCAGCACAGCGGTGTCGAACCCGAGCCGGGCACCGCCCCGGGCACCGGCCCGGTCCCAGCGTCGCGCGACGCCGCGTGCCGCGGCGGCCAGCGCCGGCCGGGCCAGGGCTCCGTCCCGGTCGTGGACGTGATCGCGGATCTTCGCCGAGGCCAGCACCAGCGACACCACCGCCGCGAGATCGGCCCCGGTTCCGCATGCCACGGGAGCGGTCCGCATGCCGCGCAGCGGGCAGGGCCCCGCCGTGCGCCGCCCCCCGGCACCGGCGTTCTCCCCGGGCGCGCGCTGCGCGTCGTACAGCACGGAGACCAGCAGCCCGTCGTAGTTCGTCGCGAGCCGGGCCGACTGTCCGTGGGCGCGCCGCAGAGCGAGACAGAGACCGCACAGGTGCGCCGTCCACTCCACGCGCAAATTTTCGGACAACCGGTGACGGCACGGCCTGATGATCCCGAACACCCTGCGCCTCCCCCCGCGGTCCTCTCCGAAGTGACCGCACCGACGGAGCCCCCCCGCCCCCGGCGCGGGGGGCCCNTCACCGCGTCCGCCGCGTGTTCACGACGGTGGGCGCCTTTTCACCTCTTCGTTACGGTCCTCACGGAAGCCGGGCGCCGGTGGCGCTCAGCGCGCGGGTGACCGGCTCGAAGAAGGTCGTGCCGCCGGAGGAGCAGTTGCCGCTGCCGCCGGAGGTCAGGCCCAGCGCGGTCGACCCCGCGAAGAGCGCGCCACCGCTGTCGCCGGGCTCGGCGCAGACGCTGGTGCGGATCATGCCCGTCACGCTGCCCTGCGCGTAGTTCACCGTGGCGTTCAGGGCCGTCACCGAGCCGCTGTGCCGGCCGGTGGTGCTGCCGCTGCGCTGCACGCTCTGACCGACGGTGGCGTTGCCGGCACCGGTGATCTGCTGCTGGCTGCCGTTGTACAGGTTGACGGCGCTGGGGTGGCTGGCGGCGCCGGTGGCCATCACCAGCGCGTTGTCCTGACCGGGGAAGGTGCTCCTGGTCATCTGGCCGATCGACGCGCCGCCCGAGGTGGCCGACCAGTTGCTGCCCACGTTGCCGCAGTGGCCCGCGGTCAGGAAGGCCCGGGCCCCGTTGCCGGCGGTGACGTTGAAGCCGAGCGAGCAGCGTGCGCCGGAGGAGTAGATGGCGTCGCCGCCGGCGATGAACGCCTCGAACGTGCCGGGGTCGTTCTCCAGCGAGGCCATGTCACCGAACTCAGCGACCTTGGCCTCGACCGCGGCGAGGTCGTCACCGGTGACGGTGGAGTCCACGGAGACCTGGACCTTGTTCGTCACGGGGTCGATGGCCCAGGCGGTGCCGGGGATCGCGACATCCTCCAGGCCGGCCTTGACCTCGTTGAGCTCGGCCAGGCTGTGGTCGACCTGCCGGATCTCGACACCGCTCGCCTCGACGCCGGCAGCCATGATCTCGTCGGCGACATTCACCACGAGCCGCTGGGTCTCGGCGTCGTAGTACATGCTCTCCTGATCGACCTTCATGTCCTCGGCCAGGGTGGTGGCCAGTTCGCCGGCCGCCTCCGAGGACAGGGTCGCAGGAGCATTCGTGGGGGTGGGGTTGGCACTTGCCTGCGCCGCGGCGAAGGTTCCGGCCATGAGGGCCGCGACGCCGGTGGCGGCGATGAGCACGCGCCGGTTGATGGTACGTCGGTGAGTCACGCTCGTTTCCTCCTGTGGGGGTTGGAGCCGTCATCAGTCATCGGGCTCCGGAGAGAGCACGGATCGACCGTCTCCGGTCACGTCCATGCCAAGCGGTGGTGTGAGTATTCCGATCTCATCAGGTCAGACACAAGGACGAGATCACGCCTCGCGCACATGGCCGTACGACCCCCGCACAATCGCGCGAACAGGCCGTGCGGTCCCACCGCCCGGGGGATCGCGGCCACCACCGGCACTCCGCGCACGCGGCACGCCCCACAGGGTGAGGACTAGACCTGTCCGAAAATCCCCCGTCCGGGTCCGCTGAGCGCCCTCCGGCGTTCGGATGTCATGACACGGCGGAAGCCGAGGAGCCCTTCCACCTCTCCGCTCACCCGGTCGGCGGCAGGCGCAGAACTTACGCTCTGTCAGCGGATCAATACGACAATCCTGCTGATGGGGCGCCATGGCACGTGCACCAGAACCGTCACGAATCCCGGCTCATATGGCCGATCGCTTGGCGGAATGTCCGCATCATCAACGACGATAGGGAAGTGGACGGCCCGCGGCGGATCGCTGACGGAATCAGTGGGCCGCGGAGGAGAGAGGAGGCGTCCATGGGATCGGTGCGCAAGGCGAGTGCCTGGCTGGGCCTCGTCGACGACCGGGAGATGCGCTACTACGACGACGAGTACGCCGAGGGGCCGGAGCCCGGGGAGAGCGCCGAGGCCTGGACGACCGACCCCCGGGTCAGGGGAACGGCCGAGGCGGCGCAGGGCCAGGGCGGCCGGATCGCCACGGTGACCCCGGACGGCTTCGGGGACGCCCGGCACATCGGCGAGCTGTTCCGGGACGGAGTCCCCGTCGTGGTGAACCTCACCGCGCTGGAGGCCGCCGACGCCAAGCGCGTGGTGGACTTCGCCGCCGGGCTGACCTTCGGCCTGCGGGGGACCATCGAGCGGGTGGCCAACCGGGTCTTCCTGCTGACCCCCGCGGACTACCAGGTCCTCAGCGGCAACGCCGCCCGCGGCCCCCGGGGGGACTTCTTCAACCAGAGCTGACGCGCCGTCCGGTCCCCGCCCCACGAGCGGGGGAGGACCGGACGGCGGCCGCTCAGCGGAACGCCTCCAGGCCGGTCAGCGCCTTGCCGAGCACCAGCTGATGCATCTCGCTGGTGCCCTCGTAGGTGAGCACCGACTCCAGGTTGGTGGCGTGCCGCATCACCGGGTACTCCAGGGAGATGCCGTTGGCCCCCAGGACGGTGCGCGCCGTCCGGCAGATCTCCAGAGCCTCGCGGACATTGTTGAGCTTGCCGAAGCTGACCTGCTCGGGGCGCAGCCGCCCGGCGTCCATCCTCCGCCCGAGGTGGTGGGCCAGCAGCACTCCCTTGTGCAGTTCCACCGCCATGTCGGCGAGCTTCGCCTGGGTGAGCTGGAACCCCCCGATCGGCCTGCCGAACTGCTCCCGGGTCCGGGAGTACTCCACCGCCGTCTCCAGGCAGCTCCGGGCCGCGCCCATCGCCCCCCACACGATGCCGTACCGGGCGTGCGTCAGGCAGCTCAGCGGCCCGCGCAGGCCGCGGGCACCGGGCAGCACCGCCTCTGCCGGGAGCCGGACCCCGTCCATGACGAGCTCGCTGGTCACCGAGGCCCGCAGCGACCACTTGTGGTGGATCTCGGGAGCGGAGAATCCCGGACTGCCGGTGGGAACCACGAAGCCCCGGATCCCCTCCTCCGTCCTGGCCCACACGACCGCCACCCCGGCGACCGAGCCGTTGGTGATCCACATCTTGCGTCCGGTGAGCACCCAGTCGCTGCCGTCCCGCTCCGCGCGCGTCCGCATGCCGGCCGGGTCGGAGCCGTGGTCGGGTTCGGTCAGTCCGAAACAGCCGATGATCTCGCCGGCGGCCATCCGCGGCAGCCACTGCTGCTTCTGCTCCTCGGAGCCGTAGCGGTGGATCGCGTACATCGCGAGCGAGCCCTGCACCGACACCAGGGACCGGATGCCCGAATCCGCGGCCTCCAGTTCCATGCACGCCAGGCCGTACTGGACCGCGGAGGCACCGGCGCAGCCGTAGCCCTCCAGGGACATGCCCAGGGCTCCCAGCGCCCCCAGCTCCCGGGCCAGCTCGCGGACCTGGGGCAGTTCGCCGCGCTCGTACCACCCGGCGATGTGCGGCAGCACCCGGTCGGCCGCCCACGCCCGCACCGTCCGCCGGACCTCCCGGTCCTCGTCACCGAGCAGGTCGTCCAGGCCCAGCAGATCGGCGGGGTCGAGCGGGGGCGTGGCGGTCATGGAGATCCTCCGGGCGAGCGGGATACGAGTGCGGCCCGACGTTACGGCCGGGTAACCCCGGTGGGCAAGAGCGGCCGGGGCGCGTCCTCCCGCTTCTCCGGCTGCGGCGCGGGCCGGTGCGCCTTCACGATGCCACGGGGCAGCCGCAGCGCCGCCAGGGCGCCCAGCAGCAGAAGCACGGCGCTGACGGCCAGCGTCAGGCGCATGCCGTGGACGAAGGCGGTGCGGGCGGCCTCGCGCAGCACCTCCCCGGCCTCGCCGAGCCGTCCGGCGACGACATACGCCTCTCCCAGGGAGTGACCGGCCGCCGAGGCGTCTCCCGGTGACAGTCCCTCCACCCCCCGGACCGCCGGCGCGTACACGGCGTTCATGATGCTGCCGAGCAGCGCGATGCCGATACCGGCCCCGAACTGGTAGGCGGTCTCCCCGATCGCCGCGGCACCGCCGGCCTGCCGGGCGGGCACATCGCTCAGCATCGACTCGTAGGAACCGAAGAGGGTCGTCTCCAGACCGAAGCCCAGCATCACGAACCCGCCGATCAGCACGGCGGGCCGGTCGGTGTCCCCCATCGTGGTCAGCGTCAGCACCGCCACCGCGGTCAGCACGAAGCCCGAGGCGACCATCGTCCGCGGACCCAGCCGTTGGAGCATCCGTGACCCCAGAAGCCCGGCGGCGATCGCGGCCAGGCTCAGCGGCAGCAGTCGCAGGCCCGTCTGGAGCGGACTGAGCCCGAGGACGAGCTGCAGGTACTGGGCGGCGATCAGGGCCAGGCCGACCAGCGCCAGCACGGTCAGGACGATGCAGCCCACCGAGGTGCCGAACGCGGGCCGGGAGAACGCCGTGAGGTCGATCAGCGGGTACCTGCGCCTGCGCTGCCGCCGGACGAAGAGCGCCATCAGCAGAGCCCCCAGCCCGGCCGCCAGCACCGTGCCCGGCCCGAAGATGTCCCCGCTGCCGATCCTCTTGACCGCCAGGATGACGCTGAACAGGCCGGTCGCGGCCATCAGCGCTCCCAGGACATCCCAGGGGCCGGCCCGGTCCCCCGTGGACTCCGGGAGCAGCCAGTAGCCGACCGGCAGGCAGACCACCATGATGGGGATGTTGATCAGAAAGACCGAGCCCCACCAGAAGTACTCCAGCAGGGCTCCCCCGACCAGCGGGCCGATCGCCGCTCCGACGGCGGCCACAGCGCTCCAGATGCCGATGGCCAGCGCCCGTTCGCGGCGTTCGGGGAAGACCTGCCGCAGGATCGACAGCGTGGCGGGCATGATCATGGCACCGCCGACGCCGAGCAGTGCCCGGGCCGCGATGAGGAGATAGGGAGTGGCGGCCAGTGCCGCCAGCGCGGAGGCCAGCCCGAAACAGGCATAGCCCAGCATCAGGACCCGGCGCCTGCCGATCCGGTCCCCGAGCGTGCCGAAAAGAATCAGCAAGGAGGCGCAGATCAGCGGGTAGGTGTCCACGATCCACAGCAGCTCGATCGGCCCGGGCCGCAGATCCGCGGTCACCGCCGGCAGAGCCACGTGCAGCACCGTGGCGTCGATCGCCACCAGCAGGAGGCTGACACACAGGACGACGAGCACGGTCCAGCGGTTCTTCCCGCCGGAGGTGAACGGGCCCGCGGCACGCCGGGGGGCGCCCGTGCCGGCTGTACCGGGCGGGGTCGTCCCGGACATCTCCACACCTCCCTGTCACGCACGCTCACACCTCGTCCGCCACCGTCGGGGACCCCGTGGGCGCGATACGCCCCGGGCGCGGTGCAGAGGTGGACGATCAGAAGAGTACGTCAGCCCTTGGGCCGTCCGTGCATCTCGTCCGTCCCGTCGCACGACCCGGCACGCGGCGGCGCCGCCGGCCGCCCTCGCCGTCCGAAGCGCCGCGGATCCCGCTCGTTCACCTGAGTGGAGCAGAGATAACGAAAACAACCCGAACGGCAGCACAGAAAGTCCATGAACAGTTAATCAGCAGCCCGGAAGGGCCGGGAAATGCGTGCGGGAGTGCGCCGAATAGCGGCGCTCATACATCACATCGGCATCACAAAAGCAGCCTCGAGTCGAAGCACTGCTATCACCCCCTGTAATCTCGAGAGAGTGCGTACCGACCGAATCCTTGCCCGCCTGGAGCAGGAGCCGCAGCGCCCCGACGCCGCGCCTCCCGGTATGAGCCGCACCCGCAGAACGCTGCTGGGGGCCACGCTCGGCTTCTACGCGGCCATCGTGGCCGCCGTCCTGAGCACCTCCTGGCTGGTCCGGCTGGACTGGCAGGTGATGCTGTTCCGGCCGTACAAGCAATGGCCCGGCCTGCACGCCTTCCTGGACTACTTCGTCGTGCTGGGCCAGCGCGGCCCCACCGCGGTACTGATCGCCGCCTGGCTGGGCTGGCGCTCCTGGCGGCAGCGCACCCTGCGGCCGCTGCTTGTCATGGCGACCGCGCTGCTGCTGCTGAACGTCACCGTCGGTGCGGCCAAGCTGGGCATGGGCCGCGAAGGACCGCACTACGCCACGGCGGTCGGCTCCAACGAGATGTTCGGGACCGGGGATATATTTCCCTCCGGCCACACCGCCAACGCCGTGGTCGCCTGGGGCATCCTGGCCTATCTCGCCACCACCCCCCGGGCCCGCCGCATACTGTCGGTCATCGCGGCGGTCTTCGCACTGGGTGTCGGCGCCACCACCGTCTACATCGGTACGCACTGGGTGAGCGATGTCCTTCTCGGGTGGGCCGCGGGTCTCCTGATTCTGCTGGCCCTGCCCTGGTGCGAGCCGCTGATCGCCCGGGCCGAGACCTGGCTGACGGGCCTGTGGGGCCGACTGCGCGCCGCCCGGACGCCGCCCGTGGAACCGGTGCTGCCGCCGGTCGCCCCGCGCCCCACCGGGCTCGCCGCCCGGGTGGAGGAGCCGGTCCAGCCGCTCGGCGAGCCCGTGGCGGGCGCCCGGGCCGGCGGCGCTCCCCGGCTGACGGAGGTCCGGCTGCGCCAGCCGGCCAGACCGCACGGACGAGCCGAGCACCCGCAGCCGGTGCGCCCGGTCGGCAGCCGCGGCGGCGGCTGACCCCCTCTCAGCCCTGCCAGCAGCGGACGACCTCGTCGTCCCGGACGGCGAGGTTGAGCCGTCCCTCCTGGTACTCCATGGTGATGATCGCGTCCGGGGCGAGGCGGCGGACGGTGCGCCACCCCCGGTCGCGCGCCAACTGCTCGGCCGAGTCGGCCGGCAGGCCCAGATAGCTCTCGGTGGTGTCCTGGGAAGCGTCCCCGGGGGTGCCCGGTCCGCCCGGTCCTTCGGAAGATCCAGATGCCATGGCGCCACCGTACGGCCTGGCCCCGCCCACCCGGAAGTACCGCCGGGATCCATGTGCTGTCACACTTCTGTCACAGCTCCGGGCGGCCCGCGGCCCCACCCGCTCCGCCGGTCCTCCTCCCGCCGGGCGCATTCTCCGATTCCCCGGAACCGGCGGCTGAATCCTCTCCGGGCCAATTCGGTAAGGACCTCCTCCGAAGCGGCGGAATGAATGGGAAAAGGCCGCGGGTGAACAGGTGACACCGGATTTCACCCGGGGTGCCCCCGGGCCCCGGCACGGGCCGGGGCACCCCGCTGCCGATTCCTCACGCAACGGGGCGTGACCTGGGGACGTTCCCGCCGTTGAGCACGGGGCACCCCGCCGATGGGGGCGGGACCTGACCCAAGGAGCAACTGTGTCCCCCTTGCTCGATGTGAGCGACGACGTACGCGCCGAGATCGGTGAAGAGGAGGCCGACCGGCTGCTGGCCGGAGAGAACGCGCCGGGCACCTACGACTGCACCTCCTGCCGCACCCCGGGCGACACCCAGCAGGAGCGGACCAGCACCGTCCTCTTCGTCGGTGAGGAGACCGCTGTCCTCGCCTTCGCCCACGCCACCTGCATCCCCTCCCAGGTCGTCCCGGTGTCCGAGGAGCAGTTGCAGGGGGCCGTCCGGTCGATCACCGGCCGGCCGGAGGAACCCGCGTCCCAGCCGACCACGGGCGCGGGCGCCGTGCCGGAGACAGAAACCGGCCACGCGGTGCTCGGTGTGACCTGCGGGCAGATTCTCGTCGGCGACCATCTCTATCCCGCACTCGTGGTGGAGCCCAGCGCGCCCATCGCCCGCCCCGGCTCCAGCGGCCCCGGGGACGACTTCCTCCCGCTGCTGACCGAGCACGGCTTCGCACCGGTCGGCGATCTCACCGAGCTCCCCCCCGCGGTGCCGGGCTGGTCGGTCCTGATGGCCGTGGGGCGGCTGCACGCCATCCTGCAGCCCTCGCCCGACGACGGCCGGCCGGCGGCCTGGTGGCGCGCGCACGAGGCGCTGCCGGTCACGGAGGGCTGGCGGGCCAGTGCCACTCAGCACAACACGGTGCTGGTGTACGCCGCCCCGGTGGGCTCGATCGGCAAGCAGCCGCGGGAGGACCTGCTGCGCGAGGCCCTGGAGAAGGCCGTGGCCGGTGGTGTGCTGGTGGCCGCGGCGATGCCGCTGGCCGGTACCTGACCGCACCGGCCGCCCGGGCAATGGGACGATCAGGTGCACCGCCGCGCGGGACCGCATCCGTCGGCGTGCCTGCTCGTTGGTTGGTCGTGCAGCCTTACGAACCATCCCGACAGCAGCGTCCCCCCCGGCACGGCCGGATGGCCGGAATCCCGGGCATGCGTCCGTCCTACGACCCCTCGCCCGGACGGTCGGCCACACCGATCTACGACGCGCTCTACGCCGAGTACCGCCGGCTGTTCCGGGCGCTGCCCGGCGACCGCACCGGTGAGGAGGAGTTCCGGTTCGAGGGGTTCGGTACTGTCCGCGGCCGGGGCACCGGGTCCTGGGGCAGTCACCGGAGGCAGCCCGGCGGGCACCTGCCCGCCGCGCTGCCTCCCGGCCGCCGGGACGCCGGGGGGNCGGCCGCCGCCTCACTTCTTCCGGCCGCGCTTCTCCCTGACCCGCACCGACATGTGGATCGGGGAACCGGCGAAGCCGAACTCCTCACGCAGGCGGCGCTCCACGAAGCGCCGGTAGCCCGCCTCGAGGAAACCCGAGGCGAACAGGACGAAGCGCGGCGGCCGGGTCCCTGCCTGGGTCCCGAAGAGAATCCGCGGCTGCTTGCCACCGCGGACGGGGTGCGGGTGAGAGGCGACCAGTTCCCCCAGGAAGGCGTTGAGCCTGCCGGTGGGCACCCGGGTCTCCCAGCCGGCCAGAGCCGTCTCCACCGCCGGCACCAGCTTCTCCATGTGCCGTCCGGTGCGGGCGGAGATGTTCACCCTCGGCGCCCACTGGACCTGCACCAGGTCCCGCTCGATCTCGCGCTCCAGATAGAAGCGGCGCTCCTCGTCGAGGGCGTCCCACTTGTTGTAGGCGATCACCAGCGCGCGTCCGGCGTCCACCGCCATCGAGATGATGCGGGTGTCCTGCACGCTGATGGGCTCGTTCACATCGATGAGCACCACCGCGACCTCGGCCTTCTCCAGGGCCGCCGCGGTGCGCAGCGAGGCGTAGTAGTCGGCTCCCTCCTGGAGGTGGACGCGGCGCCGGATGCCGGCGGTGTCGACGAACATCCACGTCTTCCCGCCGAGCTCGATGAGCTCGTCGACCGGGTCCCGGGTGGTGCCGGCGACCTCGTTGACGACCACCCGCTCCTCCCCCGCCAGCTTGTTCAGCAAGGACGACTTGCCGACATTCGGGCGGCCGATCAGCGCGATGCGGCGAGGGCCTCCGGGCGCGGCCCCGAACGTCTCGGCGGGTGCCTCGGGCATCGCCTCCAGAACGGCGTCCAGCATGTCGCCGGTCCCCCGGCCGTGCAGCGCGGAGACCGGGTGCGGCTCCCCGATCCCCAGCCCCCACAGGTAGGCGGCATCGGCCTCGGCGGAGGGCCCGTCCACCTTGTTGGCGCACAGCACCACGGGCTTGCCCGCTCGCCGCAGCAGCTTGACGACCGCCTCGTCGGTGTCCGTGGCCCCCACGGTGGCGTCCACCACGAAGACCACGGCGTCGGCCGCCTCGATGGCGAACTCGGCCTGTGCGGCCACCGACGCGTCGATACCGAGCACGTCCTGCTCCCAGCCCCCGGTGTCCACCACCTTGAACCGGCGGCCGGCCCACTCCGCCTCGTACGTCACGCGGTCCCGGGTGACCCCCGGGCGGTCCTCCACGACCGCCTCGCGGCGGCCCAGGATCCGGTTCACGAGTGTCGACTTGCCGACGTTCGGGCGGCCCACCACGGCGAGGACCGGCAGGGGCCCCGCGGCCGCCAGCTCGCCCTCGATCTCCTCGGCGTCGAAGCCCTCCTCCGCGGCGAGCTCCATGAACTCCGCGTACTCGGCCTCGCCCAGCGGGCCGGACCCGCCGGTGCCGCCGGTGTGGTTCTGGTCGTTCATGCAGTCCTGTTTCCTCGTGGTCCGTTTGCGGTCCAGTGTCCCCCAAGGACCGTCCTGTTCCTGGCGGATCAGCCCGGGCGGCCGGTACGGCGCCGGGCGTCGGCCAGGTGCGCGCTCAGCCGCTCCTGGATCCGGACGGTGGCCTCGTCCAGGGCCGCCCGGGTCCGCCGGCCCGTGCCGTCGTCGGCCGTGAAGGGCTCGCCGAAGACCACGTCGACGCGGCTGCGCAGGGGCGGCAGGCCGCGGATCAGCCTTCCCGGGCGCTCGGCGCTGCCGAGCACCGCCACGGGCACCACCGGTGCGCCCGAGCGCAGCGCGAAGTAGGCCAGCCCGGCGCGCAGAGCCGCGAAGTCGCCCTCCCCGCGGGTGCCCTCGGGGAAGATTCCCAGGACGCCGCCGCCGGCGAGCACGTCGAGCGCGCCGGTGACCGCGGCCCGGTCGGTACCGTCGCGGTCCACCTTCAGCTGCCCGATGCCGCGCAGGAACGGGTCGAGCGGCCCGACGAAGGCTTCCTTCTTGATCAGGAAGTGCACCGGCCGGGGCGCGGTCCCCATGAGCATGGGACCGTCGACGATGTGCGAATGATTCACCGCCAGGATGGCGGGACCGGTGGGAGGAACGCGCCAGGAGCCCAGCACCCGCGGGCGCCACAGCCCGCGCATCAGGCCGATGCCGATGCGGCGTCCGACCGCGGCCCCGCGCGCTCGGGGTGCGCTCACCGGACCCGCTGCTTCCGCTCCTCGACGAGGCCGATCACGCGCTCGATGACCTGTTCCAGCGTCAGTTCTGTGGTGTCGACCTCTATGGCGTCGCCCGCCTTCGCCAGCGGGGACGTAGTCCGTCCGGAGTCGGCGGCGTCACGCTTCAGCAGAGCCTCGCGGGTCGCCGCCACGCCGGGAGTCCCGCCGTTTCCCTTCAGCTCGTTGCTCCGGCGGGCGGCACGGGCCTCGGGCGAAGCGGTCAGGAAGATCTTCAGGTCGGCGTCCGGCAGGACCGTGGTGCCGATGTCCCGTCCCTCGGCGACGATGCCGCGCGGCGCTCCGGCGGCCAGCGTGCGCTGGAGCCGGGTGATCCGGGACCGTACCTCCGGAACGGCGCTGACCGCGCTGACCGCCGCGGTGACGTCCTGGCCGCGGATGGGCCCGGAGACATCGGTGCCGTCGACGGTGATGGCCGGGGCCAGGGGGTCGGTGCCGGAGACGATCTCCGGCTTGGAGGCCGCCGCGGCCACCGCGGCGGGGTCGTGAATGTCGATGCCCCCGCTCAGCATCCACCAGGTGATCGCCCGGTACTGTGCCCCGGTGTCCAGGTAGTCCAGCCCCAGGCGCGCCGCGACGGCCTTGGAGGTGCTGGACTTCCCGGTGCCGGAGGGCCCGTCGATGGCGATGACGACGGGGTGGGCCTCCTGGGTGGTTGCAGCCACGGTGGATCGAACCTCTCTCACAGCACGGGAGAACAGAAGGAAAAGGGGCACGGCGGCCCGGGGCAAGGCTACCGGCATCCGCCACGGCCGCTCTCCCGCCCCCGGATGCTCAGGGAGAGCGCAGTGACCAGCCTCGTTCCCGCAGCGCCGCGGTGAGCACCGCGGTGGCGGCGGGCTCGACCATCAACTGCACAAGACCCGCCTGCTGCCCCGTGGCGTGCTCCATGCGGACATCCTCGATGTTGACCCCGGCCCGGCCGGCGTCGGCGAAGATGCGGGCCAGCTCCCCGGGCCGGTCGCTGACGAACACCGCGATCGTCTCGTACCGGGCGGGAGCCGTCCCGTGCTTGCCCGGGACCCGGTCGCGGCCCGCGTTCCCGCGCCGCAGGACGGTTTCCACGCCGGCGGTGCCGGTTTCCCGTTTCGCCTCGTCCGCGGACTCCAGGGAGCGCAGGGCGTGCACCGTGCGTTCCAGGTCGGTGGCGACCTCGGCCAGGACATCGGCGACCGGTCCCGGATTCGCCGACAGGATGTCGATCCACATGCCGGGATCGGAGGCGGCGAGCCGGGTGACATCGCGGATGCCCTGCCCGCACAGCCGCACCGCCGCCTCGTCGGCCCTCTCCAGGCGGGCGGCCAGCAGGCTGGACAGCAGCTGAGGAGCGTGGGAGACCAGGGCCACGGCGCGGTCATGGGCGTCGGCGTCCATGACCACCGGAACCGCCCGGCACAGCGCCACCAGCTCCAGGGCGAGGTTGAGCACCTCGGTGTCGGTCTCGGCAGTCGGCGTGAGCACCCACGGCCGCCCCTCGAAGAGGTCGGCGGTGGCCGCCAGCGGCCCGGAGCGTTCCCGCCCGGCCATCGGGTGACTGCCCAGGTACCAGGTGAGATCGCCGCCGAGGGCGGCCAGCTCACGGCGCGGCCCGCCCTTCACGCTGCCGACGTCCACGTAGCCGCGCGCGGCGCCGCGGTGCTGCGCGGCGGCCAGAGCCGCCGCGATGCGGGCGGGCGGGACGGCGATCACGGCGAGGTCGACCGGACCGTCCGGCGGGGTCTCGGTGCCCGCGCCCAGGGCCGCCGCGGTGCGCCGCCGGTCGGCGTCGTCATCGTCCAGATGCACCCGGACACCGCGTCCGGACAGGGCGAGTGCGATCGACGTGCCGATCAGGCCACTGCCGATCACCAGCGCACTGCGCATCACAGACCGACCTCCTTCATCAGCCTCCCGACCTCGGTGTTGGTCATCCGGCGCAGCCAGCCGGACTTCTGGTCGCCCAGCGCGATGGGTCCGAAGCGGGTGCGCACCAGCTTGTCCACCGGGAAGCCGGCCTCGGCCAGCATGCGGCGGACGATGTGCTTGCGCCCCTCGTGCAGCGAGACCTCGACCAGGTAGTTCTTGCCGGTGTTCTCCACGACACGGAAGTGGTCGGCGCGGGCATAGCCGTCCTCCAGACGCACGCCGCTCTTCAGCTGCTTGCCCAGGTCGCGCGGGAGCGGGCCCTGGATGGCGGCGAGGTAGGTCTTGACGACCCCGTACCGGGGATGCGTCAGCCGGTGGGCCAGTTCCCCGTGATTGGTCAGCAGGATCAGGCCCTCGGTCTCGGTGTCGAGCCTGCCGACGTGGAACAGCCGGGTCTCGCGGTTCTGCACGTAGTCGCCCAGACACGGGCGGCCCTCCGGGTCCTCCATCGCGGAGACGACCCCGACCGGCTTGTTGAGGGCGAAGAACAGGTGGGCCTGGGTCGCGACCGTCAGGCCGTCCACCTTGATCTCGTCCTTCTCCGGGTCGACCCGGGTGCCCTGCTCCCTCACGACCGAGCCGTTGACCTCGACCCTGGCCTGGCCGATCAGTTCCTCGCAGGCGCGGCGCGAACCCATCCCGGCCCGGGCCAGAACCTTCTGCAGCCGCTCCCCCTCCGGTTCGCCGAAGGTCTTGGGCAGCCGGACGGCCGGCTTGCCGTGCCGGCTGCGGTTCCGCTCCTCGATCTGTGCCTCGTACTCCCGGGGCCGCTCGGGACCGGGCCGCTTCCCGCCCGGCCTGCCTCCCCGGCCGGCCGGGGAGGCAGGTGCGCCGTCCTTGCCGTACCGGCGCTCCTCGGGCCGGGGACGGCCCGTCCTCTTCTGCTTGTCGTCGCGGCCATTGCCCGCGCCCCGGTAGTTCCGGTTGCTGTTACTGCCGCTGCTTCGCATCAGTGATCCGTCTATGAGTCGCCGCTGTCGTCCACCTGGAACGACGGCACCCCCTCCAGGCTCTCGCCTTCGACCGCGTCCGCCTCGGGGAGGAAGGGCGCGAGCTCCGGCAGCTCGTCCAGGCCCCGCAGGCCCATCCGCTCCAGGAAGTAGTGCGTCGTCACGTACAGGATCGCACCTGTTTCGGGTTCGGTGCCCGCCTCCTCCAGCAGACCGCGCTGCAGGAGGGTGCGCATGACCCCGTCGCAGTTCACTCCCCGGACGGCGGAGACCCTGGACCGGCTGACCGGCTGCCGGTAGGCGACCACGGCCAGCGTCTCCAGGGCTGCCTGGGTCAGCCGGGCGTGCTGCCCGTCCAGGACGAAGCTCTCCACCGCGTCGGCGTATTCGGGACGGGTGTAGAACCGCCAGCCCCCTGCCACCAGCCTCAGCTCGAAGCCGCGTTCCTGCCGCGTGTACTCCTCGGCCAGTTCGCGCAGTGCCGTGGACACCTCCCGGCGGGTCCGGCCGAGCACCCTGGCCAGGTGCTCCTCGGTGGCGGGCTCGTCCACCACCATGAGGACCGCCTCCAGGGCGGGACGCAGCGCGGGCCGGGCGGCCTCCTCCCCGGAGCCGGGGACGGCCGGGGCATCCCGGCGGTTCTGCTCGCTCACTGGCTCTCCTCCTCGCCGGCCACCGGCTCCTGATCGAATTCGTCCGTCACCAGGGGCTGCCCCGCGTCCCCGCCGCACCACCGCACGACCAGGGAGCCGAGGGCTTCCTCCTGGTCGAGGATGACGGCCCGCTCGCGGTAGAGCTCCAGCAGGGCCAGGAACCGGGCGACCACGGTGAGGGTGTCGGGGGCGTCCCGGACGATCTCGGCGAAGGTCGCCTCCCCCCGTTCCCGCAGCCGGGCGATCACCACCTGGGCCTGCTCCCGCACGCTCACCAGGGGGGCGTGGATGTGATCGACGTAGACCTGCGGTTTCGGCTTGGGCTGCATGGCCTTCACCGCGAGCCGGGCGAGCCCTTCGGGGCCGATGGTGAGGATCACGTCGGGCAGCAGTCCGGCGTGGTGGGGTTCCAGACCGACGGTGCGCGGATGGCGGTGGGCCTCCGCGGCCAGCCGGTCGGCGAAGATGCCGGCCACCTGCTTGTAGGCCCGGTACTGCAGGAGCCTCGCGAAAAGCAGGTCGCGTGCCTCCAGCAGCGCGAGGTCCGCCTCGTCCTCCACCTCGGCGGCGGGCAGCAGGCGCGCCGCCTTCAGATCGAGCAGGGTCGCGGCGACCACCAGGAACTCCGTCGTGCGGTCCAGGTCCCAGTCCGGGCCCATGGCACGGATGTGGGCCATGAACTCGTCGGTCACCTTCGACAGAGCGATCTCGGTGACGTCGAGTTTGTGCCGGGAGATCAACTGGAGGAGCAGATCGAAGGGGCCCTCGAAGTTGTCCAGTACCACCGTGAAGCGGCCGTCGTCCGGCTCGGCACCGGCGTGCTCCGCCCGGGCCTGCTCCCCGGCCCTCTCCTCGCCCGCCGCCTTCCCCCTCTCCCCGGGAGCGGGCGGCCCGGGCTCCGCAGATCCGCTCTCACACCCGCCACCCGCCGTTGCGGGCGGCCCGGCAGCGGGACCCGGCGGCACCCCCGGCCCCCGTCCCAGCGGCCGGCGCGCGGAACGGACACCGGGTACGGAATCGTCGGAGGCGGCCATCCCGGGGCAGATTACCGCCCCGGGGTGGCCTGGGCGGGCTCCGCCACGGCAACGGCGGATCAGCGTCCGCGCAGGCGGCGGACCAGGATGCTCGCGTCCCCCCGGGACTCCAGATCCGCCAGGACCACCGCGACCGCTTCCCGGACGATCCGTCCGCGGTCCACGGCCAGGCCGTGCTCGCCCCGCAGCACCAGCCGGGCGTGCTCCAGGTCCATCAGCTCCTCGGCGGAGACATAGACCGTGATCTTCTCGTCGTGCCGCTCCCGGCCGCTTGGGCGGCGTGCCGCCCTGCCCCGGCGGGGAGCCGCCTTCGCGGAGGGCTGGCCGTTCCTGGGCCCCGCCGCGCCGTTGCGCCCCGATCCGGTCCTGTCCGGGGCGGCCGGCACCGGTGCCCTGCCCGCGGCCGGACGGCGGCCCTGCCCGGGGACGGGCGCCTCTTCGGCTGCCGCGCCCTCGGCCGCGCCCTCGCGGCGGACAGCACTTCCGTTCGGGACGGGGTCACCGCTGCCCGCGGAAGCGGGCGGCCGGGGCTCACCCTGGCCTGGCGGCACGCTCGCCCGTCCGCCCGTCCCGCCGTGCCCCGCGGGACCGTCGGACGGGGAGGGCTCGGGAGAGGGGGCCGAGGGCTGCACCCCGGCCCCTCCGGTGGTTCGGAACAGTTCGTCGGCTGCCGGCAGACTCACTCGGCGTGGCACCGGGCGAGCACCTCCCTGGCGAGCTGGCGGTAGGCAGCGGCTCCGACGGAGTTGGAGGCGTAGGTGGTGATGGGCTCACCGGCGACCGTGGTCTCCGGAAAACGCACGGTGCGTCCGATCACCGTGTGGTACACGTTGTCGTCGAACGCCTCGACGACGCGCGCGAGGACCTCCCTGCTGTGCACGGTACGGGAGTCGTACATCGTCGCGAGGATGCCGTCCAGGTGCAGTTCGGGATTGAGCCGCTCCTGGACCTTCTCGATCGTCTCGGTCAGCAGCGCCACGCCCCGGAGGGCGAAGAACTCGCACTCCAGCGGGACGATCACCTTGTGCGCCGCGGTGAGCGCGTTGACGGTGAGCAGGCCGAGCGAGGGCTGGCAGTCGATGACGATGAAGTCGTAGTCGGGCAGCAGCGGCTGAAGAGCACGCTGCAGCGTCGACTCCCGGGCGACCTCGCTGACCAGCTGTACCTCGGCGGCCGACAGGTCGATGTTGCTCGGCAGCAGGTCCATGCCCGCCACAGCGGTCTTGAGCAGCACCTCGTCGGGGGCCATGCCCCGCTCCATGAGCAGGTTGTAGACGGTGAGTTCGAGCTCCATCGGGTTGACGCCCAGCCCGACGGACAGGGCTCCCTGCGGGTCGAAGTCGACCAGCAGGACACGGCGTCCGTACTCGGCGAGCGCGGCCCCCAGGTTGATGGTCGAGGTGGTCTTGCCGACCCCGCCCTTCTGGTTGCACATCGCGATGATCTTTGCCGGTCCCCGCTCGTTCAGCGGGCCGGGGATCGGGAAGTACGGCAACGGCCGGCCGGTGGGGCCGATGCGCTCCCGGCGCTGCCTGGCCGCATCGGGCGCGATGGTGGCGGCGTACTCGGGGTCGGGTTCGTACTCCGCGTCCGGGTCGTAGAAATGCCCGTCCGGGATCTCCTCGTAATCGGGCAGACGGCCTGGCTCGCCGTCCGTGCGGTCCGAGGTCATGGCACTCGTCTCATGACCGTCCGTGCTCTGATGCGCTGTCATAGTGGGCTGGTTCTGGTGGGTTGCGAAGGTATGGACAGCGACGGAGCCGACGTCCGTCAGGCCCGGCAGGCCGTGTTGAGGCCCCGGCACTCCTGGTCGTCCTCCCCCGGGAGTAATTGTCGACTCATTCACAAGTCGTCCTACCTCCTTGGGGACCAGGAAACTTCTGGACTAAGTCAGCGTGGCACCATGCCGACGATTGGCGACTCTATGGCGTGTCGGCGGTCCACAGCAACACAATCCGCCGTTCCGGCCCGGATGTGTCGGTCCTCGCACCTCCGGTTGTCAAGGGTGCGGGCACCGCCGGCCGGACACCCGGCCGGGGGGATGAAGCGCCCGAAGGGGAACGTTCGCCGCGTGTCGCCCCGGGCCGCGAGGCCCGGCAGGCGCGGCACGGGGCCGGACTCCGCCGCGCGGAGCCGGCCCCGGACCCGGGGTATCCGGAACACGTCCGGTTGACGCCGGGAGTTGACCGGCACTCAGCTCAGCACGGCGGCCGGCTCGGTGTACGGCAGGCCGTGCGCCTCGGCCACCGGGCGGTACACGACCCGGCCGTCGTGCACGTTCAGCCCCGGGGTCAGCACCGGGTCCCTGCGCAGCGCTTCGCGCCAGCCACGGCCGGCCAGTTCGGCGACGTACGGCATCGTGGCGTTGGTCAGGGCGTACGTCGAGGTGTGGGGCACGGCGCCGGGCATGTTGGCCACGCAGTAGAACACCGAGTCGTGAACGGTGAAGACGGGCTCGGCATGGGTGGTGGGCCGGGAGTCCTCGAAGCAGCCGCCCTGATCGATCGCGATGTCGACAAGGACACTTCCCGGCTTCATCCGGGAGACCAGCTCGTTGGTGACCAGCTTGGGCGCACGGGCACCGGGGATCAGCACCGCACCGATGACCAGGTCGGCGGACAGGACCGCCCGTTCGAGCTCCATCGCGTTGGAGGCGATGGTCTGCACCCGCCCGCCGAAGACCTTCTCCGCCTCCCTGAGCTTGCTGATGTCCTTGTCCAGCAGGGTCACCCGGAACCCCATGCCCACGGCGATCTGCGTCGCGTTCCAGCCGGAGACGCCACCGCCGATCACAACGGCTTCCCCGGCCGCGGTACCGGGGACGCCGCCGGGCAGTACACCTCGCCCCCCGGCCGGGCTCATCAGGTGGTAGGCGCCGACCTGTGGCGCGATCCGCCCGGCCACCTCGGACATCGGGGCGAGCAGCGGCAAGCCGCCGTCCGCCGCCTCGACCGTTTCGTAGGCGATGGCCGTCGCGCCCGATTCGAGCAGGGCATCGGTGCAGGCGCGGGAGGCAGCCAGATGGAGGTAGGTGAACAGGACCTGGTCCTTGCGCAGCCGGTGGTACTCCTCGGCGACCGGCTCCTTGACCTTCAGCAACAGGTCGGCGACGGCCCAGACCTCGTCCGCACTGTCCAGCACGGCGGCTCCGGCGGCGGTGTACTCGGAGTCGGGAATGGCGGAGCCGAGGCCAGCGGCCTGCTCCACATAGACCTGGTGGCCTCCTGCGACGAGCTCCTGCACTCCGGCCGGGGTGATGGCCACGCGGAACTCGTTGTTCTTGACTTCGCGGGGGATGCCGACCTTCACGTCGATCACGGTCCTTGCGTTGACGGTGGCAGCTGGGGATTGCCGGACATAAGGGACACATCCGGGGCTTCAGGATATGGGATGAATGCCGGAAGCAGCCGGATCGCCTGCAGTCCAGCCAGTCTAATGAAGGATTCCTCGCTGTCCAGCCTTGCAAACCATCAACTTCAGTCACGATGACTCTGCGTTTCGCAGGAGGCTTGCTCAGTGACAGCAGAGGATTCTGTTTCCGGAGCGGCCCTCTCCAGCAGACTCCGCAGCGCCGACTGCGACCGCGGGTCGCCGCACCGCTCCGCCCTGCGGAGAGCTTCCCGCGCCGTGCGGCGGGCCTCACCCGGACGCCCGGCGAGCTCCAGTACCCCGGCCATCTCGCTCAGCGCCCGCACGTACCGCGCCTCGTCGCCGAGCCTGCGATGCGCCGCTGCGGCCGCCCGCCAGGCACGCAGCGCCTCCTCCCACTGTCCGGCACGGGTCAGGGCCGCACCGATCCGCCCGTGCAGGCGGGCGGACCCTTCCCGGTCGTCCCTCGACAGGCACCGGGCCAGGGCCCTGCCGTACCAGTCGGCGGCCCGCTGCCAGTCCTCCAGCTCCGCGTAGGTGGCGCCGATGGATTCGGCGGCCCGCCCGAGGGTCACGGGGTCCGCGCGGTCCCCCTCCGCCCCCGCCGTCTCCAGAGCGCCCCGGTACCTGGTCAGCGCCCGGTCCCGGCGGCCGGCGCCCGCATCGAGATCTCCCAGGGACAGCAGTGCCGCGGCGGCCCGACGGGGCAGCCCCCGGCGCCCGGCGGTCCGCGCGATCAGCTCGTACAGGGGGTAGACCTCCGCCGCTGCCCGCTCCCGCCCGCGATGCGCCTCCAGGGCGCCGATCAGCGCGTCCGCCAGCCGCTGGGTGAGAGTGTCGAGGTCCCCGCCCACCGCGGCGTCGTCCGCCGCGGCCCGCAGAACGGGCAGGGCGGTCTCCAGCCAGTGCGCGGCAGCAGCCCGGTCGGTGAACCGCAGCGAGGCCGGAACCGTGTCCAGCCACTCCCGGCCCGGGGAACCGCAGGGCTCGGCCTCGGCCCGGCACGACCGCAGCCGCCTCACCGTCCGCTCCAGCGTCCGGGCCCGGGCCAGCCGCGCCTCGGCGGGGCGTTCGCCGTCCCGGAGCAGCCCGAGCAGCAGGGGCTCCAGGCAACCGGGCACGGCGTACCACGGGGCGGACCCGCGGCCCGGGCGGCCGGCGGGCCCCTCCGGCACCACGTGCAGCAGGCCGCGTGCCGCCAGTTCCTCCAGCACCGCGGCCGCGGACGGTACCGGACAGCCGGACAGCGCGGCCGCCGTGTGGGCGTCGGCCAGCCCGGCCGGTGCCAGGGCGAGCAGACGAAGGGTCCGCAGGGCCGTGCCCGTGAGCGCCGAGCACGCCAGCCGAAAGGCCCGCCGCAGCGGCTCGGCGACGTCCCCCGGGCCCTCGGGGCCGGATTCACGCAGCGCGCGCAGGGCGTGCGCGACCGCGGCCTCCGGCCGGGCCCACAGCCATCCGGCGGCCAGGGCCAGTGCGGCGGGCAGATGTCCGCACGCTTCCGCGAGGCTCTCGGCGGCCCGGGGATCGACGGTGATCCGTGTCCCGCCGGCTCCCCTGGCGAGCATCCGGACGGCGGCGGGCTGGTCCAGGCCGCCCAGCGTGCAGGGACGCACGTCGCTCACGCCGGTGAGCGGGCCCCCGGAAACGGCCAGCACCAGGCAGCCGCGGCCGTCGGGGACGAACTCGGCGAGCTGCCCGGCCGAGTGGACGTCGTCCAGCAGCAGCAGCGCCCGGCGGCCGTGCAGACAGTCGCGCAGCAGCGCGGTCAGATCCTCGTCGGGGGCGCCCGGCGGCGGCTGCCGCCCCACGGCGCCCAGCAGGTCACGGGCGACCCGGCCGGTGTCCGCGGGTTCACGCCCGGGGCCGGTGAGCCTGGCCCGCAGCACGCCGTCCGGGCACTCCCCCGCCGCCGCCCACTCCTTGGCGAACTCCTCTGCCAGTGCGGTGCGGCCGGTGCCGGGGCGTCCCGCGATCAGCAGCACCCGGCAGCGCGCGGAGGCATGGCCGGCCAGCGTGTCGAGCCCGGCACGGCCGACATCCGCGCGGAGACCGGCCAGCTCGCCGCGCCTCCCGAGGAAGGGAGCCGCCGCGGCGGGCCCCGGTCCCGCGGCCCGGCCCGTTCCCGGGCCCTGGCTGTTCACCGCCCGTTCCGCCACGGCCCGAGGGTAGTGCACGGCAGGAGCCCGCCAGGGCCGTCAGGCCGGATACGGCCGGGCGGGCCAGGGGGCGTCGGCCGGGCGAAGCGCGTCCAGGCCGTCCCCGGCACGCGCCGCCTGCAGGGCCAGGACCCCGACCACCAGGCAGTTGTTGTGCAGTTCACCGGCCAGGACACCGCGCACCAGATCCGCCAGCGGCACCAGGGCGTGCTGCATGTCGGCCTCCTCTCCGGTCACGGCGTACCGCTCGCCGTCCGCGGCGGAGACCTCACGGGCCAGGAAGATCCGGACCGCCTCGTCACAACCGCCCGGGGTGGTGTACACGTCGGCGAGGACCCGCCAGTCCTCCGCCTTCAGATGCGCCTCCTCGTAGAGCTCGCGCTGCGCCGCGTGCAGCGGGTTCTCACCGGGGATGTCCAGCAGTCCGGCCGGGATCTCCCACAGTTTGTGGCGCACCGGGTGCCGGTACTGGGAGAGGACCGCGACGCGATCCCGCTCGTCGAGGGCCAGAACCGCCACGGAGCCGGGATGGACCTGGTAGTCCCGCCGCGCCACCGAGCCGTCCGGGAACCGAATGTCGTCGGTGCGCACGCTGGTCTTGTTCCCCGCGAAGGGCGTGGCCGTGGCCAGCACCGGCAAGTCGGCCGGCGTGTCGCGAAACTGCTGCACCACGGCTCAGGCGTCCTTCCGGGCCGCGGTCCGGCGTTCCACAGCGGCCTTGACCAGCCCCGCGAACAGCGGGTGCGGCCGGGTCGGCCGGGAGCGCAGTTCCGGGTGTGCCTGGGTGGCGACCAGGTAGGGGTGGACCTCCCGCGGGTACTCGACGAACTCCACCAGCTTGTTGTCCGGCGACGTGCCGGAGAAGACCAGGCCCGCCTTCTTCTCCAGCTCACCGCGGTAGGCGTTGTTGACCTCGTAGCGGTGGCGGTGCCGCTCCTCGACGTAGGGCTCGCCCCCGTACACCTCGCGCACGAGGGAGCCCTCGGCCAGCTTGGCGGGGTACAGGCCCAGCCGCATGGTCCCGCCCATGTCTCCCTCGCCGGCGACGATGTCCAGCTGTTCCTCCATGGTGGAGATCACCGGATGCGCCGCGCCCTGGTCGAACTCCGTGGAGTCCGCTCCCTCGATGCCGGCGAGGTTGCGGGCGGCCTCGATGACGATGCACTGCAGACCCAGGCACAGACCCAGCAACGGGACCCGGTTCTCCCGGGCATAGGTGATCGCCTGCAGCTTCCCCTCCACCCCGCGGTCCCCGAAGCCGCCCGGCACGCAGATCGCGTCACAGTCCGCCAGCTGCTCCCGGGCGCCGGCGGCGGTGCGGCAGTCGTCGGAGGTGACCCACTTGATCCTGACCCGGGCGTGGTTGGCGAAGCCTCCGGCGCGCAGGGCCTCGGTGACCGACAGGTAGGCATCGGGCAGGTCGATGTACTTGCCGACCAGGGCGACGGTGACCTCGTGATCGGGCTGGTGCACGCGGCGCAGCAGGTCGCCCCACTGCGTCCAGTCCACATCGCGGAAGGGAAGGTCCAGTCGGCGCACGACGTAGGCGTCCAGGCCCTCGCCGTGCAGCACCTTGGGAATGTCGTAGATCGACTTGGCGTCGATCGCGGCCACCACCGCCGCGTCGTCCACGTCGCACATCAGCGAGATCTTCCGCTTGATGGCGACGGGCACCTCCCGGTCCGCCCGGAGCACGATGGCGTCCGGCTGGACGCCGATGCTGCGCAGTGCGGCGACCGAGTGCTGGGTCGGCTTGGTCTTCAGCTCCCCGGAGGGCCCGATGTAGGGCAGCAGCGAGATGTGCACCACGAAGACGTTGTCGCGGCCGACCTCGTGCCGGACCTGGCGCACGGCCTCCAGGAAAGGCAGCGACTCGATGTCACCGACCGTTCCGCCGACCTCGGTGATCACCACGTCGACGTCCTCGGTGGCCATCCGCCGGATGCGGTGCTTGATCTCGTTGGTGATGTGCGGGATCACCTGGACGGTGTCCCCGAGGTACTCGCCGCGCCGCTCCTTCGCGATCACCGAGGAGTAGACCTGGCCGGTGGTGACGTTGGCCGAGCCGTCCAGATCGACGTCCAGGAACCGTTCGTAGTGCCCGATGTCGAGGTCCGTCTCGGCACCGTCGTTGGTGACGAAGACCTCGCCGTGCTGGAACGGGTTCATGGTGCCGGGGTCGACGTTGAGGTAGGGATCGAGCTTCTGCATGGTGACCCGCAGCCCGCGGGCCTTGAGCAGGGCACCGAGGCTCGAGGCGGTCAGCCCTTTGCCGAGCGAGGAGGCGACCCCGCCGGTGACGAAGATGTGCTTGGTCGTCGTACTGCTGGACGGCATGGCCAAGAGAAGGCTCCCGTGGTCGCGAGGTCGGATGCACTGCGGCGTCCCGCCGACCTGCTGCCGGGGTGCCGTCGCTGCGGTTCGGGGGTGCTGTGGCCCTCCGCTCCACGGACCACCAGCGTATCAGTGCCGCGGGAGGACAGCGGGCCGGACGCCCTCCGGAAACCGATGGCCCGCGAGAGGGACATGCCACGACATTCCCGGTATCGGAGGAGGTTCCCGCGAACCCTCCGATCGTTCTTCGGCCAGTGGCCAGCACACCGCGGATCATCGACGTATATTGCTCGGACGCCCGCACGGGCTTGACCGTAAAATCGCACGTCCCACGGGGGCGCACCACAGTTCGACTGGAGACGCAGGTGGCCGGGCGCATCGAGGATTACGCACTCATCGGCGACATGCAGACCGCCGCTCTCATCAACCGGGACGGCTCAGCCGATTGGCTGTGTCTGCCGCGCTTCGATTCCCACGCCGTGTTCGCCGGCCTGCTCGGCACGGAGGAACACGGGTTCTGGCGGCTGGGACCCGCCCATGGCAAGGACGTGGCTCCGCCGCCGGCCACCCGGCGGCGGTACCGCGGGGACTCCCTGATCCTGGAGTCCGAATGGGACACCGCCCGGGGGACCGTGCGGGTGACCGATTTCATGCCGCCGCGGGGGGAGAGCTCCCCGCAGCTGGTGCGCATCGTGGAAGGGGTCAGCGGGCGGGTCCCGATGCGCTCCGCCCTGCGGATGCGCTTCTCCTTCGGCTGGGTGGTGCCCTGGGTGCACCGGGTCGAGGACCGGACCGTCGCCGTGTCGGGCCCGGACTCCGTCTGGCTGGACACCGACGCCGAGACCTACGGCCGGGATCTGACCACGTACTCGGACTTCACTGTCGGTCCCGGGGAGCGGGTCTCGCTCACCATCAGCTGGCAGCCCTCCCACAAGGAGCCGCCGCCGCACCCGGAGCCCGAGGCCGAACTGGCGTCCACCGAGGCGTTCTGGCGCGAGTGGGTGGGTCACTGCACCTACCACGGCCCCTATCGGGAGGCAGTGGTCCGCTCGCTCATCACCCTCAAGGCGCTCACCTACGCGCCCACCGGTGGCATCGTCGCGGCGCCCACCACCTCGCTGCCGGAGGAGATCGGCGGCTCGCGCAACTGGGACTACCGCTTCACCTGGCTGCGGGACGCCGCCATCACCCTGTCGTCCCTGCTGCGCACCGGCTACCACGAGGAAGCCCGCGCGTGGCGCGAATGGCTGCTGCGCGCCGTGGCCGGCGACCCCCAGAACCTCCAGATCATGTACGGCATCGCCGGGGAGCGGGAGCTGGCCGAGGCGGAGCTGAGCTGGCTGCCGGGCTACGAGGGTTCGCAGCCGGTCCGCATCGGTAACGGCGCGGCAGGCCAGCTGCAGCTGGACGTCTACGGCGAGGTGACCGAGGCGCTTCATCTGGCGCACATGACCGGGCTGGCCCGAAACGATCACGCCAATCTGCTCCAGCTGAAGCTCATCCGCTACCTCGAGGAGCACTGGGACGAGCCGGACGAGGGCATCTGGGAAGTCCGCGGACCACGGCGGCAGTTCGTGCACTCCAAGGTGATGGCCTGGGTGGCCGTCGACCGGACGGTGAAGCTGATCGAGTCCGGAGAGGTGGACGGCCCGCTGGAGCGCTGGCGGGAGCTGCGCGACGAGATCCACCGGACAGTGTGCGAGCACGGCTACGACAAGGAACGCAACACCTTCACCCAGTCCTACGGCTCCAAGGAGCTGGACGCCTCGCTGCTGCTCATCCCCCAGATGGGCTTCCTGCCGCCCGACGACAAGCGGGTGATCGGAACCGTGGAGGCCATCCAGCGGGAGCTGTCCACCGAGGACGGCTTCATCCTGCGCTACCCGACCGCCGGGGACGAGGCCGGTGTCGACGGCCTGGAGGGAGACGAAGGCGCCTTCCTGGCCTGTTCCTTCTGGCTGGCCGACGACCTGGCGATGATCGGCCGTGTGGAGGACGCCCGCAAGCTCTTCGAGAAGCTGCTGGCCCTCCGCAACGACCTGGGCCTGCTGGCCGAGGAATGGGACCCCCGGCTGCAGCGGATGGTGGGCAACTTCCCCCAGGCGTTCAGCCATGTGCCGCTGATCGACACGGCGCTGCGGCTCACCGCCTCCGGCGCCTACGCCGGCTGACGGCGCACGGTTTTCCGGCCCTTGTCCTTCTGAGCAGCGTGTGGCCAGGAGGACAAGGGAGCCCGGTCCTCCGGAGAGCGGGTGGTTCCCACGGCAGGTCCGGGGGGACGTTTCCGGTGCGACGACGTCCCTCGCCGGCGCAGCCCGGCTTCCGGGCAGACGACGTGCCCGGTACGGCGGGCGGCGGGTCAGGGCCCCGCGGTGAACTCGTCGTAGACGCTGAGCACCTGGGCGACCGTCCGGTCCACGGTCGGCCATCCGGCGGCGCGCAGGCGGCCCGCCGCCACCACGGCGGCCCGGCGTTCCGGGTCGGACAGCAGCCCCTGCGCCGCCGCCCCCAGGGCGTGACCATCACCGGGCGGCACCAGCACGGCGGCGTCGCGGACCACTTCGGCGAGACCGGGGACGGCGGTCGCCACCAGCGGAACACCTTCGCGCAGTGCCTCTCGTGCCATCCGCGCGTACCCGGCCCGACGCGCCGCGAGCAGCACGGCGTCGGCCTCCGCGAGCAGTGACGGCAGATCCTCGCGCCGCCCGAGCAGGCGGACCGGAAGGTCCTCCTCCGTGATCCGGTGCGCGAGCGCGGCCCGCCTCGGTCCCTGGCCGGCGATCACGAGAAGCGGCTGCGGAACCACCTCGCGCCAGACCCGGGAAGCCGTGAGCAGCAGATCGTGCCCCTGGTCCCGGACGAGCGGCCCGGCAGCCAGGAACAGGGGCCGGTCCACCGCTCCGAGCTCCGCGCGCACCTTGTGCCCGTCCGGGTGGGCCGCCGGGCCCTCCGGGCCGGTCCGTGGCGACGGCAGCGCCACCGGCGCCAGCCGGGCGTCCCGCGCCCCCCGGCGCCTGGCCCGTGCCACCTGCTCGAAGCCGGGGGCAAGGACGACGGTGGCCGCTTCGGCGACCCAGCGTTCCGCGGCGGACCGCAGCCAGCCGGGGACGCCGGCGGGGCGGCCGGCCGTCGGGTGCCAGGTGACCACCAGCGGGGTGGAGCGGCGCACGGTCGCGGTGGCCAGCAGGCCGGCCGGCAGCCCGTGGGCGTGCAGCAGGTCCGCGTCCGCGTGCACCGCCCGGAGCAGGGCCAGCGACTCCGGCACTGCCCGCGGCAGGGGGACGAACCGCGCGCCGGCCGCGGCGAAGTCGTACCGCCGCCCGGCGCCGCGGGGGGCGCAGACGGTGACCCGCACGCCACGGGCGACCAGACCCGCGGCCAGGGAGTGCACGTGGGCCCCGGTGACGGCGCCGGGGCCGCCGAGCAGCTGGACGACATGCAGCGGCGCCCGGGCGCGCGGGACGCACCCGCCGCTCCCGGGGGAGTCCTCACCGCCGTGACCGGACTGCCACCGCAGCAACGCGCCCGCCCTGCCGGCCGGGCCCCCGCGCCGGACGCCACCGGAGCCGTGACGAGGGCCGGCCGGGCCCGCCGTCACCGCTCCCGCCGGGCCGCGGTGGCCAGCAGCTCCTCGGCGTGGGCACGGGCCAGCTGCGAGTCCTCCTGTCCGGCCAGCATCCGTGACAGCTCCCGCACCCGGCCCTCGCCGTGCACCGACTGCACACCGCTGCGGGTGACCGATCCGTCGTGGGTCTTCTCCACCACCAGGTGGCGGTCGGCGAACGCCGCGACCTGCGGGAGGTGCGTGACGACCACGACCTGCGCGGAATCGGCGAGCTTGGCCAGGCGGCGTCCGATCTCCACGGCGGCCTTGCCGCCGACACCGGCATCCACCTCGTCGAAGAGGTAGGTGGGCACCGGGGCCGCCCCGGCGAAGACCACCTCCACCGCGAGCATCACCCGGGAGAGTTCACCGCCCGAGGCGCCCTTGGAGATGGGGCGGGGCTGGGAGCCGGGGTGCGGGGCCAGCAGCAGCTCGATCTCATCGGCACCGTGCGGCCCGAAGACGACGGCCCGGCCACGGTGCTCGATGGTGTCCTCGCCCGCGGCCGCCTCGTGCCGGCGGAGGTCCACCTCCACCCGGGCGTGCGGCATGGCGAGCTGTGCGAG
The DNA here is from genome assembly GCF_039529215.1 of Streptomyces sodiiphilus. Taxonomy (NCBI): domain Bacteria; kingdom Bacillati; phylum Actinomycetota; class Actinomycetes; order Kitasatosporales; family Streptomycetaceae; genus Streptomyces; species Streptomyces sodiiphilus. Next base: position 118,361 of record NZ_BAAAMJ010000002.1, read on the forward strand.
TTCCGCGGTGACCGCCTCCGAGAACCGCGCGGCGGCCTCCTCCCGGGCGTCGGTGAGGGCTTCGGCCAGTCCGGACAGCTCGCTCCGCAGGGCGTCACGCCGGGCGGTGAGTTCCCCGATCCGGTCGTCGTCGCCCTCGAGTTCGGCGAGCCTGACAGCCGCCTCCTCCGACCAGGCGAGGACCGCCCCGATGTCCTCGCCGTACTTCCGGGTGAGCTGGCCGAGCGTGGCCCGGCGCTCCTCGACCGCGGCCAGCCGCAGCGGGTCGGCGTCCAGCCCGTCGGCGTAGCCGGCCAGTTCGCCGGCGACGTCGGGAACGAGAATGCTGACCTCGCCGAGCCGGTCGGCGAGGGCGGCCAGCACCGGGTCGTGCGACCGCACCGCTTCCAGGGCCTGGTGCGCACCGGCGATGAGCGTGGCGGCGTCCACGCCCTCCGGGTCGGCCGGGTCCCCGGCCAGCGCCCCGTGCGCCGCCGCGGCGGCGGTGGCCAGGTCCTCGGCGTGGCGGAGACGCTCTGCCTCGGCCGCGAGCTCCTCGTCCTCCCCGGGCCGTGGCTCGGCGGCGGCGATCTCGTCCAGCCCGAAGCGCAGCAGGTCCGCTTCCTGCGCCCGCTCCCGTGCCCGTTCGGTGAGTTCGGCCAGCTGCTCGCTCACCGCGCGCAGTTCCCCGTAGGCCTTGCGGTAGGCGGCCACCGGCTCGGCCACCGCAGGGCCGGCGTAGCGGTCGAGCGCCTCCCGCTGGCGGGCCGGGCGCAACAGCCCCTGCTGGTCCATCTGACCGTGCACGGCGACCAGTTCGCTGCCGAGTTCGGCCAGCAGCCCCACCGGGACCGACCGGCCGCCGAGGAAGGCCCGGGACCGCCCCTCGGCGGACACCGTCCGGCCGATCAGCAACGCCCCGTCGTCCAGCTCGGCACCGGCCTCGGCCGCCCGCCGGGCGGCGGGGGCACCGGGCGGCAGGACGACACGCCCCTCCACCACGGCCGACTTGGCTCCCACCCGTACCAGAGCGGGGTCGGCCCGGCCGCCGAGCAGCAGGCCAAGGCTGGTGACGACCATGGTCTTGCCCGCCCCGGTCTCACCGGTCACCGCCGTGAAACCGGTGGACAGCTCCACCACGGCGTCGTCGATCACGCCCAGGTCCTTGATCCGCATCTCCTCCAACACGGATACGACCATACGAGGTGAGCCGGGGGCTCCGCGACGTTCTCCCCCTTCCGGGTACCGCGGGCGGTTCCGCGAAGCGGCGGGACTCAGTGCGGGCCTCCGCGCCAACCGGTCACCGGCAGCGCGAACTTGGCCACCAGCCGGTCGGTGAAGGGAGCGCGGTGCAGCCGGGCGAGCCGTACGGGAACCGCGCCTCGCCGCACCTCGACGCGGGCCCCGTCCGGGAGGTCGATCGTGCGCCGCCCGTCGCACCACAGCACCCCCTTGGGGGTGTGCGGCCGCACCTCGACGGCGAGCACCGAACCGGGGGCGGTGACAAGCGGTTTGGCGAACAGCGCGTGCGCGCTGATCGGCACCATCAGCAGGGCCTCGACATCCGGCCACACCACCGGCCCGCCGGCGGAGAAGGCATACGCGGTGGAACCGGTCGGGGTGGCGCACACCACACCGTCCCCGCCGAACGCGGAGACCGGGCGGCCGTCCACCTCGATGACCACCTCCAGCATCCGTTCCCGCGCGGCCTTCTCCACCGATGCCTCGTTCCAGGCCCAGTCCGTGTGCACCACGCTGCCGTCGGAGCGCACCAGGATGTCCAGGGTCATCCGTTCCTCGACCTCGTAGGCGCGCGAGGCGACGCGTTCGACGACCTGGTCGAGGTCGTCGCGCTCGGCTTCGGCGAGGAAGCCCACCCGGCCGAGGTTGACGCCCAGCATCGGCACTCCGGAGGCCCGGGCGAACTCCGCGCCGCGCAGCAATGTCCCGTCGCCACCGAGCACGAGCAGCAGCTCGCAGCCCTCCACGGCCCCGGGCCCCGCCTGCACCCGCTGCACGCTCGGCGGCAGCGGGAGGTCCTGGGCCTCGCCGGCGAGCACCCGCACCCCGATGGAATGGGCAAGGAGGCCCTGGACGAGCAGCTCGGCGCTGCGCACCGCGGCGGGGCGGCCGGTGTGGGCGAGCAGGAAGACGGTGCGTGCCTCGGTGTCCGTCACTGGGGGCCCTCCGTCACGGCTCGGTCGACATCGGCCGGGTCCAGTTCGGGCGCCCCGGCACGCAGCCACAGAAAGTACTCGACATTGCCGGAGGGCCCCGGCAGCGGGCTCGCGGTGACACCGAGAACCCCCAGGCCCAGCCCGGCGGCCCGGCCGGCCACCGCGGTGACCGCCTCGGCCCGCAACTGCGGGCTGCGGACCACTCCGCCGCTTCCCAGCCGTTCCCGGCCGACCTCGAACTGCGGTTTCACCATGAGCACCAGGTCGGCGCCGGGAGCCGCGCAGCCCACCAGGGCGGGCAGCACCAGCCCGAGCGGGATGAACGACAGGTCGCCGACCACCAGATCCACCGGCTCGCCGCCGATGAGGTCCACGGTGAGGTCACGGACGTTCGTGCGGTCCAGTACGGTCACCCGGTCGTCCGCCCGCAGGGACCAGGCCAGCTGGCCGTAGCCGACGTCCACGGCGATCACCGCGGCGGCACCGGCCCGCAGCAGGACATCGGTGAAACCTCCGGTGGAGGCACCCGCGTCCAGGGCGCGACGGCCCTGCACCCGCAGTCCCCGCGGCGCGAAGGCCGCCAGGGCGCCGGCGAGCTTGTGCCCGCCGCGCGAGACGTAGTCCGGGTCGGTGGCGTCGGCACGCACCACGACGGCGGCGCTGGTGGCGACCTGGGTGGCGGGCTTGGCAGCCGTCGTCCCGTCGACCGTGACACGGCCGTCGGTGATCAGCGCTCTGGCGTGCTCCCTGGAACGGGCCAGCTTGCGGCGTACCAGCTCGGCGTCGAGGCGGCTCAGTCGGCGACGGGTCGCTGCGGCCACGGCGGTCAGCTCCTGGGGTCGTGCGAACGGCCCGGCGCGGGCGGGCCGGACGGCTGGTCGAGCGAGGCCAGCGTGTCGGTGAGGCCCCGGTGCACATCCTCGTACACCTCCGGATGGCCCGGTACGGCGAGGTGGTCGGCGTCCGTCAGGCGCCGCAGGACTGCGTCCACGCCGGGGTGCCCGGTGGGCCGGATGCCGATACCCAGAGCCCGGGGCCCCTCCCCGGGGCCGTCGCCGGCGGGCGGCGCGTCGTGCGGTCCGGGTACCGGCTCCCGCGGTACGTCGGGGCCGGGCACGTGCGGGGGTCCGGGGGCGGCGGTCTGCTCCATGGGCCAGACGCTACCCCGTGACCACCACCGGGCGCCGACGCGCCGCCGGGACCACCAGCGGGGTGCCGGTCTCGGGGTCCTCCATCACCCGGCAGGCCAGCCCGAAAACCTCCTCGACGAGTTCGGCGGTGACGATGCCGCCTGGCGGCCCCTGCGCCACGACGCGCCCGTCCCGCATGGCGATCAGGTGGGTGGCGTACCGGGCGGCCTGGTTCAGATCGTGCAGTACCGCCACCAGGGTGCGCCCCTGCGCCTCGTGCAGGCCGGCGCACAGGTCCAGTACCTCCATCTGATGGGCGATGTCGAGGTAGGTGGTGGGCTCGTCCAGGAGCAGCAGCTGGGTCTGCTGCGCCAGGGCCATCGCGATCCATACCCGTTGCCGCTGGCCACCGGAGAGCTCGTCCACGCGCCGCCCGGCCAGCTCCAGGACGCCGGTGGCGGCCATCGACTCCCGGGTGATCCGCTCGTCCTCCCGGGACCACTGACGCAGCAGCCCCTGGTGCGGATAGCGTCCGCGGGCGACGAGATCGGCGACGGTGATGCCGTCGGGGGCCAGCGGCGTCTGCGGAAGCAGGCCGAGGACCCGGGCCAGCTTTCTGGCCGGCCAGTCGGACAGGGAGCGGCCGTCGAGAAGCACGGCGCCGGCGGACGGGGCGAGCATCCGGGACAGCGCCCGCAGCAACGTGGACTTGCCGCAGGCGTTCGGCCCCACGATGACGGTGAAGGACCGCTCCGGTATGCGGACGGACAGACCGTCGGCGATGATCCGGTCGTCGTAGGCGAGCGTGACGTCCTCGGCCGCGAGCCGGCCGGGCTGCGCGCCGGAGGTGCTGGTCACGGTGTCGGTGTCCCTTCCGGTGATAGTCATATCCGTCCCGCCTTGCGTTCGGTGAACAGCAGCCACAGCAGATAGCACCCTCCCAGCATCCCGGTCACGGCGCCCACCGGCAGCTGGCCGGCTCCGAAGGCGCGCTGCGCGACAAGGTCGGCCAGCACCAGCAGGAACGCGCCCATGCAGGCCGACGCGAGCAGGTTGGGTCCGGCTGCCCGGGTGAGGCGGCGGGCCAGCTGCGGTGCGGTCAGGGCGACGAAGGCGACCGGCCCGACGGCCGCGGTGGCCCCGGCGGTCAGCAGGACGGCCGCCAGCATCACCAGCAGCCTGCTGCGCTCCGGCCGCACGCCCAGGGCCCTCGCCATGTCGTCGCCCATCTCCAGCACGCGCAGCGGGCGTGACTGCAGCGCCAGGACCGGCAGCACGGCCGCGCACATCGCCAGCAGCGGCCACAGCTGGGCCCAGTCCCGGCCGTTGAGCGAACCGGTGAGCCAGATGACCGCGCGGGCCGCGTCGACGAGATCCGCCTTGACGAGCAGGTATCCGTTGACCGCGGCGAGCACCGCGGAGGCGCCGATGCCGACCAGGATGAGCCGGTAGCCCTGGACGCCCCGCCGCCAGGCGAGCAGGTAGATCGCGGCTCCGGTGAGCAGCCCGCCGGCCACCGCGCCGGCGGCGACGGTGCTGCCCCGGAACAGCACGATGACGGCGAGGGCGCCCGCCGCCGACCCCTGGGTGAATCCGATGAAGTCCGGGCTGCCCAGCGGGTTGCGCGAGACGGACTGGAAGACCGCGCCGGCCAGTCCGAGCGCGATGCCCACCACCAGGGCGACCAGGGCCCTGGGCAGCCGCAGTTCCAGGACGATGAACTCGTGTGCCGCGCTGCCCCGCCCTGCCAGGGCGCGCAGCACGTCCGGCGCGGCAACCGGGTAGTCCCCGGTGCCGATCAGCGCCACGGCGACGGCCAGCGAGGCGGCGGCGAGCAGCACGGCCACCAGCACGGTACGGAGGTCCACCCGCAGCGACAGGCCGCCGCGGGTGCGCAGGACGGTCTCCCGGTTCACAGCCGGGCCATCCTGGTGCGGCGGACGAGGTAGATGAAGACGGGCCCGCCGACCAGGGCGGTGACGATGCCGACCTGGACCTCTCCGGGCCGGGCCATGACGCGGCCCAGTACGTCGGCGCCGAGCAGCAGCACGGGCGAGAGCACCGCCGCGTAGGGCAGCACCCAGCGCATGTCGGGGCCGGTGATGGCACGCACCACGTGAGGCACCATCAGGCCGACGAAGATGATGGGCCCGCAGGCCGCCGTTGCGGCTCCGCACAGCAGTGTGACGCAGACCATGGCTCCCAGCCGGGTCCGGTTCAGGCTCGATCCGAGCGAGCGGGCGGTGTCGTCGCCGAGGGCCATGGCGTTCAGCGGGCGGGCGAGGGCGAGTGCCAGGAGGATGCCTGCCGCGACGAACGGCAGGATCTGGCCGGCCGCGGTGGGCGTGGCGGGGGCGAGCGAGCCGACGGTCCAGAAGCGCATCCGGTCCAGCGCCGCGGTGTCGAGGATCTGCACGGTGTTGACGTAGCCGTACAGTGCGGCGCTGACCGCCGTGCCGGCCAGGGCCAGGCGGACCGGTGTCGCCGCCCGGCTGCCGCCGATCGCGTAGACCACCACGGACACCGCGGCGGCACCGAGGAACGCGAACCAGATGTATCCGCTCAAGGTGGTGATGCCCAGGAAGCTGATGGCGGAGACGACGGCCGCGGAAGCGCCCGCGTTGACGCCCAGCAGTCCCGGGTCGGCCAGCGGGTTGCGGGTCAGTGCCTGCATGACCGCGCCCGCCAGGCCCAGGGCGCAGCCCGCCAGCAGCCCGAGCAGGGTGCGCGGCAGCCGCACGTCGCGGACCACCACGTCGGTGTCGGTGCCGGAGTAGTGGACCAGCCCCTGCCAGACCTGGTCCAGCGGAATCGGCTTGGCTCCGTAGGCCAGGGAGGCAGCGGTGACCAGTGCCAGCAGCGCTCCGGCGGCCAGCAGTCCGGCCGCCCGGGCTGCGGCGCGGCGCGGCGCGGCGGCTGTCCGGCCGGTCGCCTCGACGCCGGTGGTCAGGGGGCCGGGGTCCACTGTCGCCTTCACGTGCTCCGCCCCCCGGTAGTACTGTCATGCGGCATGAGGTTAGGTTAGCCTAACCTTCAATCCCGGTTGGTCGAAAGGTCGCAAACCCATGAACAGCTCCCGCATCCTGCCCACTTCACGGCGTGGCTTCCTGGCCGCGGGGGGAGCCCTGGGCGCCGGCGCCCTGCTCACCGCCTGCGGGAGCGGATCCGGTTCCTCCCCGGACGATGGCGCCGCCGCCGACACGACGGATGCCTGGACGTTCACCGACGACCGCGGTGAGACCGCCTCGGCCGACTCGGTGCCGAGCACCATCGTCGCCTTCGTCGGCTCGGCGGCCGTGCTTCACGACTTCGGCATCGAATGCGCCGGGGTGTTCGGGCCCACCGTGCGGGGCGACGGCGAGCCCGATGTCCAGGCCGGGGACATCGATGTCGACAAGGTGACCGTACTGGGCAACGCCTGGGGCGAGTTCAACGTCGAGGAGTACGTTCTGCTGGAGCCGGACCTGCTGGTCACCAACATGTTCGACCCCCAGTCGCTGTGGTACGTCCCCGAGGACAGCGCGGAGAAGATCCTGGCCCAGGCGCCTTCCGTGGGCATCGGCGTCGCCTCCACCACACTGACCGCCCCCATCCAGCGTTACGCGGAGCTGGCCGAGTCACTGGGCGCCGACCTGTCGGCCGGCCCGGTCACGGAGGCCCGACAGCGCTTCGAGGAGGCCTCGGAGAACCTGCGCCGGGCGGCCAGGGACAACCCCGGCATCACCGTGCTGGCCGCCTCGGCCTCGCCCGACCTGTTCTACGCCTCCGACCCGGCCGCCTCCGCCGACCTCACCTACTTCACCGAACTGGGCGTGGACATCATCACTCCCGAGGACGTCGAGGGCGGCTACTTCGAGAGTCTGAGCTGGGAGAACGCCGACCGCTACGACGCCGACGTCATCCTTCTGGACAACCGCAGCAGCGCCCTGCAGCCCTCGGACCTGGGCGACAAGCCGACCTGGGGCAGGCTCGCCGCCGTGGAAGCCGGCCAGATCGTGCCCTGGCACAGCGAGCCGCGCTACTCGTGGGCCGGCTGCGCCCCGCTGCTGGAGGAGCTCGCGGAGGCCATCCGGGACGCCAGGAAGGTCAGCTGACCGCTTCGCTTCGGCCCTGGCGGGCCACCCGCGGCCCGGCAACGGCCGGGCCGCGGCACCTCACAGCCCCGCCCGGGCCAGAGCGGCCTCCGCGGACAGCTCCGCGCGGCCGCCGCCCGCCCGGGTCCAGGCCGCCGCGCACAGCGCCCGCAGCCCGTCGACCGGGCCACCGGCACCGGTCAGCCGCAGTTCTCCGTCCCGTACCGCGGCCCGCCAGCCACCGCAGCCGAACCCGTCACCGTCCACGGTGACCTCGGGCTGCGGCCGCAGCAGACCCCGCAGGTCCGCCGCCACATACGTCGGCCGGTGCTCCGGCGGAGCGGCCAGCAGCCCGGCCGCGTCGGTCACCCCGGTGAGGACCAGCAGCGAATCCACGCCGCCGGCGTGCGCGCCCTCGATGTCGGTGTCGAGCCGGTCCCCCACCACCAGTGGCCGCCGGGCTCCGGTGCGCAGCACCGTCTCCCGGTGCATCGGCGGCTGAGGCTTGCCCGCGACCTGCGGTACGGCCCGGCCGCCGGTGGCGATCCGCACCACCTCCACCGCTGCCCCGTTGCCCGGAGCGATACCGCGTCCGGACGGAATCGTGAGATCGGTGTTGGAGGCGAACCACGGCACCCCCCGGTTCACCGCCAGGGCGGCCTCGGTCAGCAACCCCCAGGGGAGCCCGGGTCCGCCGTAACCCTGTACGACGGCCTGCGGGTCGTCGTCGGCCGAACGGACCGGGCAGAGCCCCCGCTCCCGCAGCGCCACCTCGAGCCCTTCGCCTCCCGCACACAGCACCTTCGCCCCGGCGGGCACCTGCCCGGCGATCAGCCGCGCCACCGCCTGCGCGGAGGTCACCACCTCCTCGGGGGCGGCCCGGATTCCCAGCCGCGTCAGGTGCCCGGCCACCGCCTGTGGCGTACGGGCGGCATTGTTCGTCACATAGGCGAGCCGCATCCCGCCGTCGCGGGCGGCGAGCAGCGACTCCACCGCGTGGCCCACGGCCCGGCCGCCGGCGTACACGACCCCGTCCAGATCCAGCAGCGCGGTGTCGTAGGCGCGGCTGAGCGGACTCGGGCACCCCACCGGCGCGGTACGCACCGGCGGGGTGCCGTCCGCGCGGCTCCTGGCCTGTTCGGTCATGACGCCCTCCCTGTCTCCCTCCCGATCATCGCTCACCGGCCGGGCCCCGCCGCCGGCCGGGCCCGGCTTACGATGCTCGGATGCATGCGGACGGTCTCGATCTCGCCCCCTTCTCCGGCCTGCGCTACGTTCCCGAACGCGTCGGCGACCTGGCCTCCGTCACCTCACCGCCGTACGACGTGGTGGTCCGGCCGGACGGCCTGCACCATCTGGAGGTCGCCGACCCCCACAACATCGTCCGGCTGATCCTCCCGCAGGCCACGGAGCCGGCCGCGGGCCACCGGAAAGCGGCCGAGACACTGCACCGCTGGCGGGAGAAGGGCGTGCTGGCCCAGGACCCCCGCCCCGCCCTCTATGTCTACGAACAGAGCCGCCCGGGCGTCCTGCAGCGCGGCCTGATCGGGGCCCTGCGACTGACCCCGCCGGAGGACGGAGTGGTGCTGCCGCACGAGGACGTGGTCCCGGAAATCGTGGCGGACCGGACGGCGCTGATGCGGGAGACCGCCGCCAATCTGGAACCGCTGCTGCTGTCCTACCGCGGCGGAGCCGACACGGAAACGGGGGCCGCGGCGGTCATCGAGCGCACCGCTCGGCGCAGGCCGCTGCTGGCCATCACCACCGAGGACGGCTTCCGGCACCGCCTGTGGGCCGTCACCGAGGAGGCACACATCGCGGAGGCCGTGGCGGATCTGTCCCGGCGGCGGGCCCTGATCAGCGACGGCCATCACCGCTGGGCGACCTGTCTGCGGCTGTCCCGGGAAACGGGTGGGGCGCCGCCGTGGGACCGGGGACTGGTGCTTCTGGTGGACAGCGCGCGGTATCCCCTGCGGGTGCAGGCGATCCACCGGTTGCTCCCCCGGCTCTCCCCGGCCGTCGCCGTGGAGCAGCTGGCCGGTGCGTTCCGAGTCCGGACGCTGCCGGACGCCACGACGGCACAGGCCCTGGCCGCGCTGGAGGAAACGGCCGGCACCGCTTTCGTCCTGGCGGGCCGGGGGCCCTTCCTGCTGCTGGACCGCCCGGACGGCGTTCTGCTGGAACGCACGGTGCGGACCGACCGCCCCGAGGCCTGGCGTCGGCTGGACGCCACCGTCCTGCACTCCGTACTGCTGGACGCCGTCTGGAAGGTACCGGACCACCCCGAGGACATCGGCTACCTGCACGACGCGGACGCCGCCGTCGACCAGGCGCGGCGGCACGGCGGCACGGCGGTGCTCATGCGGGCGGTGACCGAGGACACCGTGCGCGAACTCGCCGAACAGGGCATCACGATGCCGCGCAAGTCCACCTCCTTCGGCCCCAAGCCGGCGACAGGGCTGGTTCTTCGCACCCTGGATCCCGGGTGAGGACGTCCCCCGCGGACCCGCATTGCCGCACACAGTTAGGTGAGGCTAACCTAAACATCCATGAGTGACATCCTGTTCACCCGGACCGATGAACGCCTCGGCGAGTTCGCCGTGCGCCCGGTACGGCCGGCCGAGGACACCGCCCTGCTGCACGGCTGGCTCACCCACCCCAAATCCGCTTTCTGGCTCATGCAGGAGGCCACGCCCGAGCAAGTGGAACGGGAGTTCCGGGAGATCGCCGCGGCACCCTCCCGGGCCGCGTTCATCGGACTCCACCGGGGCCGGCCGGCGTTCCTCGTCGAACGCTACGACCCCGCGGAGGACCTGGCTCAGGTGCACCGGAGCGAACCCGGCGACGTGGGCATGCACTTCCTGGTGGCACCGACGGACACTCCCCTGCACGGATTCACCCGCGCGGTGATCGGCACCGTCATGGAACTGCTCTTCGCCGACCCGTGGGTCCGCCGTGTGGTGGTCGAACCCGATGTCCGCAACCGCGCCGTCCACGTGCTCAACGAGGCCGTCGGTTTCCGTGCCCTGCGGACAGTCTCGCTGCCGGGGAAGGACGCCCTGCTGAGCACCTGCACCCGTGCGCAGTTCGCGGCCGCCGCCGGTCACGCCCCGGAAGGTTCCGCCGCGGAGCGAGGTGCGAACCGATGACCGCGCACACCGGCGATCCCGCGTCTGCGGTCGCCCACCTGTCCCCCGGGCACTGGGACCGCGCCAACCGGCTGCTCATACGCAAGGCGCTCGCCGAGTTCTCGCACGAGCGCCTGCTCAGCCCGCGCTCCCTGCCCGGCGGCCGGTACACCGTTCACAGCGACGACAAGAGCGTCACCTACGCCTTCACCGCCCGTCTCCTCGCGCTGGACCACTGGCAGATCGACGCGGACAGCATCAGCCGAGGGCGCGGCGGCGAAGCGCTGCCGCTGGACGCCCTCGAATTCTTCCTGGAGCTGCGGGACACCCTGGGACTGACGGAGGAGATCCTGCCCGTCTACCTGGAGGAGATCAGCAGCACGCTGGCCGGGACCGCCTTCAGACTGGCCCGCCCCGAGCTGCCCGCCGAGGAACTCGCCCGGTCCGGCTTCCAGGACATCGAGGCAGGCATGGCGGAGGGCCACCCCTGTTTCGTCGCCAACAACGGACGGCTCGGCTTCGGTTCGGACGACTACCTCGCCTACGCCCCCGAAGCCGCCCGGCCCGTCCGGCTGGTGTGGCTCGCGGTCCGACGCGACTGCTGCACCTTCAGCTCGTCCGCGGACCTGGACCATGAGCAGCTGATCAGCGGCGAACTGGATCCCGGCACCCTCTCCGGTTTCGCCGGGAGGCTGACGGATCTCGGGCTGGACCCGGCCGAGTACTACTACTTCCCGGCCCATCCCTGGCAGTGGTGGAACAGACTGTCTGTCACCTTCGCCGCGGACATCGCGCGGCGTGACGTCGTATGCCTCGGGTACGGGAAGGACCGTTACCTGCCGCAGCAGTCGGTCCGCACCTTCTTCAACTCGGACTCGCCTTCCCGGCACTACGTCAAGACGGCGCTGTCCGTGCTCAACATGGGGTTCGTGAGAGGCCTGTCCACGGAGTACATGAAGGCGACCCCGGCCATCAACGACTGGCTCGCCGGCCTGCTCGCCGACGACCCGGTGCTGCGGGAGGCGGGCTTCACGGTCATACGGGAGCGCGCCGCGATCGGCTACCACCCGCGTCACTACGCCGAGGCGGCCCCGGCCGGATCCCCCTACCTGAAGATGTTCGCCGCCCTGTGGCGGGAAAGCCCGGTCCCGCTGCTGGAACCGGGCCAGCGACTGGCCACCATGGCCTCACTCCTGCACACCGACCGCGAGGGCCGGTCCCTCGCGGCGGCGCTCGTGAGGGAATCGGGCCTGGAGCCGACCCTCTGGCTGCGACGGTACCTCGACGCCTACCTGACGCCCCTGCTGCACTGCTTCTTCGCTCACGACCTGGTCTTCATGCCGCACGGTGAGAACGTCATCCTGGTACTGGAGGACGGTGTCCCCAGCAGGGCGGTGATGAAGGACATCGCCGAGGAGATAGCGGTCCTGGACGACAAGCGGCCGCTCCCCTCGGAGGTCGAACGGGTGCGCGCCGTCGTCCCGGACGAGATCAAGCCGCTGTCCCTGTTCACCGATGTCTTCGACTGCTTCTTCCGGTTCCTCGGCGCGACCCTCGACGAGGCCGGAGTCCTCGCGGAGGACGACTTCTGGGCGACCGTCGCCGGCTGCGTCCGTGACTACCAGCGCTCCGCGCCGCACCTGGCCGACCGCTTCGACCGGTACGACCTGTTCGCCGAGACCTTTCCCCTCTCCTGCCTGAACCGGCTTCAGTTGCGCAACAACCGCCAGATGGTCGACCTGCAGGACCCCACCTCGGCGATACGGCTGGCCGGCTCCCTGGAGAACCCGATCGCCCGCTTCGCCTGATCAGCGCTACAACACACGTGGCTGCGGGGTGCCGCGGCCGGTCCCGGCCGCGGCACCCCGCAGTCACGTTCGTGCTCCGTCGCCTTCGTCCTGCCGAGCCCGGTTGTCAGTCCCCGGGCCGGGCTTCGGTCTCGCGATCCGCTTCGTCATCGAAGGCCGACTCCGCCTCCGGATCGAGGGCGTCGGTGAACTCCACTCCGTCCAGCTCCGCCAGCCGGTCCGAAGCATTGGTGGTGCCGCTCTGGTCCACCTCCAGGGCCCGCGCGAACCACTCCCTGGCCTCTTCCTCCCGGCCGACGGCCAGCAGGGCGTCGGCGTAGGCGTAACGCAGCCGGGCGGCCCACGGCTGGGAGGAGCCGGAGGCGAGTTCCGGGCTCTGCAGGGTGACCACGGCCGCCTCGGCCTGGCCCATGTCCCGCCGGGCACCAGCGGCCACGAGCCGCATCTCGACCTGGCCTGCCTTGTCGAGCTTGCGCACCTCCGGTTCGCCGGCCATCGCCAGGGCCCGTTCAGGGCGTCCCAGTCCGCGCTCGCAGTCGGCCATCACCGGCCACAGCTCCACCGAGCCTGTCATACGACGCGCCGCACGGAACTCGGCCAGAGCCTCTCCGTACTTCTCCACTCCGTAGGCAGCGAAACCCGCCGCTTCTCTGACTGCCGGGACCCGGGAAGCCAGTCGCAGAGCGGTGCGCGCGTAACCGTACGCCTGCTCCGGCTCGTCGTCCAGCAGCCTCGCCACCATGACGAGGTTGCGGGCGACGTCCTCCGCCAGAGTCTTGGGCAGGCTCATGAGCTCCTGCCGCACGCTCTTGTCGATCTCCTCGCCGGTGATGTCATCGGGGATGGGCAGCCGCTTGATCGGCGGACGGTCCCGCTCCCGATCGCGGCGGAACGAACCGCTTCCCTCTCCGTCGCGACGGCCGTAGGAGTGCCCACGGTCGTCCCGGCGGTCGCGAGGTCCGCCTCCGGGCCGTCCCCGGTCGTCACGGTCCCGGCCCTGACCGTACGGCGGCCGGCCACCACGCTCCCCCTCACGGCGCGGCCGGTCATCACGGGAACGATCCCGGTCATACAGCCGCGAAGCGCCCCGCTCCCCGAACGGACGCCCCTCACGCCCCCGGTCATCCCGACCACGACCCTCTCCGCGCGGCCGATAGCTCCGGGCTCGGTCACCGTCCGGCCGCCCCTGACCGTAGGGCCGCCTCCCGTCCCGCTCCCCGTCACGGCGCGGCCGGTCGTCACGGGACCGGCCCTGACCGTACGGCGGCCGGCCACCACGCTCCCCCTCACGGCGCGGCCGGTCATCACGGGAACGATCCCGGTCGTACGGCGGCCGCCCTCCGCGGTCCCCGTCACGGCGCGGCCGGTCGTCACCGGAACGATCCCGGTCATACGGCCGGGAAGCACCCCGCTCCCCGTAGGAACGCCCCTCACGGCCGCGGTCGTCCCGATCACGGCTCTCTCCGCGCGGCCGGTAGCTCCGGGCTCGGTCACCGTCCGGCCGCCCCTGACCGTAGGGACGTCTGCTGTCCCGCTCCCCGTCCCGGCGGGGGCGGTCGTCACGGGAGCGGTCCCGGTCATACGGCCGCGATGCGCCCCGCTCCCCGTAGGAACGCCCCGCCTCACGTCCCCGGTCATTCCGATCACGACCCTGACCGTACGGCGACCGGCCACCACGGTCGCCGTCACGCCGGAACCCGTCCCGTCGATCGCCTCCACGGTCGTCACGCCGGTGGTCTCGCCGCTCCCCCGGACGGTCGCCGTCGCGCCGGTACTCACGGCGGGCCCCGTCCCGGCCACCGCTGCTCCCGCGATCCCCGCGGTCGGAGCCGTCCCGGCTGTGCGGGCGTTCCTCTGGTGAGTTCGACATCGACGTGACTCCTGTCTCGGGTACTGCGTGTGCCTCGGGTACTGCGTGAAAAAACGACAAGGGCCCCTGGTCCCAGCATGAACGCTGGGACCAGGGGCCCTTGTCAAAATTTGTTCGGCGGCGTCCTACTCTCCCACACGGTCCCCCATGCAGTACCATCGGCGCTGAAAGGCTTAGCTTCCGGGTTCGGAATGTAACCGGGCGTTTCCCTCTCGCCATGACCACCGAAACACTATCGGTCTAGCGAACAAGCACACTCTTCAATTGAAGAACTGGTTCAACCGGAATGACTGTTTGCTATCCGGGAACCACACAGTGGACGCGAGCATCTGAGGACAAGCCCTCGGCC